>CAJUPK010000033.1 GCA_910588415.1 uncultured Oscillospiraceae bacterium
TTGTTTGAAAATAGAGAAAGTGCCGGATTTTTGAATCAAAACGAGAGATTTCAAGGCGGAAACCGCAAGAAATACTTTCCGTATTTCGAGGATTTCCAACACAGAAAGCTCTTGCTTTGAACAAAAAGACGGTATTTACGATTTTTCAAACATGCCCTAGTCAGCAGATTCTCAAAGCCCATACATAAATGCGAAAAGGGGTGGCGTATATGGAGCCAAGACCCACAGGTGGGGCTGTTATCTCCATCACAGGCAACCGCTGTGCAGTGGTCGATGGTTGTGACGGCATAATGGATTATGACCAGGAAAAGGTAATCTTGCGTACAGGCAGACTGACTGTGCGTATAAATGGCAGAGATTTGCGGCTGGCCCGGCTGACAGAAAATTCGGCAGTGATCCACGGGATAATTTCGAGTGTAGAATATAGTTATTAAGGAGAGACGGGCCATGCTGGAACAGATATTCCGCCTGCTTTCAGGTTATGTAAAATTTCGAGTGAATGGAGACGGTCCGCGCTTTTTTACCATAGCCGCTAAGTTAGGATTTGGGCTATGGGATTTTCGCCGGGAGAATGGGCAGGCCGTTGCCTGCGTGAAGCCCAGGACCTACAAAAAGTTACGGCAGGTCAGCCGCCGGTGCGGCATAAGTACCAGGGTCCTGCAAAAACGGGGCCTGCCATTTCAGTGGAAAAGATTGTGGAAGCGCAAGGGCTTCGTATTGGGGACAGCGGCAGGAGCGGCGTTGTATGTATTCCTGTCCGGATTTATCTGGGGCGTTCAGGTTGTTGGTACAGAAAAGATAACGCGGCTGCAGGTGCTGCAGGCCGCGGAAGCGTATGGGGTATATCTGGGCGGGACACGGCGGGAGTTGTCCCCCAAGAATGCTGGATATGGTATTTTGTCTCTGGTGCCGGAGCTAAGCTGGGCAAATGTAAACACAGACGGCTGCTTTGTAGAGGTGGCTGTGAAAGAAGGTGCGGCCGCGCCAGAGGTGGAGGACAGCAATGAGCTGTCCAATATTGTGGCTGTACGGGCTGGACAGGTGGTGGAGCTGGAGGCCCAGCAGGGCAGGCCGGAAGTAGCTTTGGGAGAAACGGTGACAGAAGGGCAGCTGCTGATTGCCGGACTGTACCAAGAGATTCCAGACCCGTATGCGCCCCTGCCAGAAAAGCTGTTTCAGCGTTCAGGGCCGGCACGGGGCCGGGTGGTTGCGGAGACTTACCGGGAGTTTACGGTGCAGGTGGGCAGCCAGCAGACCGAACAGGTTGAAGCAGGCAAAAGTTCGGCCTTGTGGGCAGAGGTGTTTGGGGTGAGGATACCATTGGGGCTGTGGACGAAACAGGAGGGTCATACCCGAATATATCGGGAGACCAGCCAAGCCCGTGTGCTGGGCGTGGAACTTCCTCTCAGTTTGGAGCGGGAAGTAACTGTATATTTAGAGGAACAGCCGCGTGCGCTCACAGAGGAGGAACAGAGAGCCGCAGCATTGAGAAAACTGCGGGAGGCACAGCGGGCAGCTTTGCCAGAAGGGGGAACCGTAAAAGAAGAGACCTTAGAGTATGTTTTTACGGATGGCATGTGTATTCTTAGTGCAAAATGCCGGTGTTTAGAAGAAATTGGCAAACTTCAAAAAATCTCAGTTGAATAGCCCAAACAAATTCAAAAATTTTTGGCCAAATTTCATAGAGAAGGGACTTGAACACATTGGTAGATCTGTGTTATAATATCAGCAAGAAAGGGGTTGCGGAGAGTTAGCAGAAGATCTGCTGCTTGCAGAAGCGGATATCTTGGAGTTTTTTCCAATCCATAAAGAATTGAAAGTGTGCGCGGCGTATACAGTACACTCCTATTGTATGTATTTGCCCACGGAGGAAATTTTATGTTTTCATATAAATTGCTTGCTGATCTGCCTGTTACGGCGTCAGCATAGGATTTTGCCGTTTGTACCCAGAAACATGTAGGTTTTTCCTGAAAATCCGTATATGGGAAAGTGGGACGGCGGTCGATAACAATCAGGACGCAGAAGGAGATAAAATTGGAACAACGAATCAATGTGGACAGATTAGAGCAGGCTGCTGAGCTGTTTGGCAGCTTTGATGGCAATATAAGGCTTATTGAGCAGGAATATGGCGTGTCGCTGGTGTTCCGAGACTCAGAACTGAAGATCACGGGGGAAGAGCCTGCTCAGGTAGACCGGGCTGCTCGGGCTGTGCGCAGCCTGATCACTCTCATTGGCGGCGGAGAGTCTCTAAGTGAGCAGAATGTGCGGTATTGCATCCGCATGGTGGGTGAAGACAGCGAGGAAAAAGTGGCCGCTTTAGCGGGGGACTGCATTTGCGTTACCAGCAAAGGCAAGCCTATCAAGCCAAAGACAGTGGGCCAGCGCACCTATTGTGACAATATTAAGGAGAACACGGTTACCATTGGCGTGGGGCCAGCAGGTACAGGAAAGACATACCTGGCAGTGGCAATGGCGGTTACAGCTTTTCGTGCCCAGCAGGTGAATCGGATCATTCTGACCCGTCCAGCCGTGGAGGCGGGAGAGAAATTGGGATTTCTTCCCGGAGACCTTCAGCAGAAGGTGGACCCCTATTTGCGGCCCCTGTATGACGCGCTGTTTGATATGCTGGGGGCTGAGACCTATCAGCGCTATGTGGAGCGGGGCAATATTGAAGTGGCCCCTTTGGCCTATATGCGCGGACGCACACTGGATGACAGTTTTATTATTTTGGACGAAGCGCAGAATACAACAGGCGAGCAGATGAAGATGTTCCTTACCCGCTTGGGATTTAATTCTAAAATGGTGATTACCGGGGATGTAACCCAGATTGACTTGCCAGATGGCAAACGCAGCGGCTTGAAAGAGGCGGTCCGGATATTGCGGGGGGTAGAGGATATCGCTATTTTCCGTTTTACTGAAAAAGATGTAGTGCGTCATAAGCTGGTGCAGGATATCATCCGGGCTTACGAGCGGGCTAACCGGTCGAAAGCTTAAGCTGGCGCCGTGGAAGTGTTGCCAGTACTTTTGCAGAGGTTTTGCCATCCGTAGTTCTTTTGAAATACTGCTATGGGATGTGAATGCTGGAGGGAAGGATATACTTCCAGAAAGGAGAGGTTTTTTGTATGGAGAAAATCAGAGTTATTATTTCAAACCGACAGAAACAGGTGAGGGTACCTACTGGGGTGCGCATGCTGATTCGCCGGTGCTGCCATGCAGTACTCCAACTGGAGGGTTTCCCAGACCCTGCGGAGATAAGCGTCAGTTTTGTGGACAATGATCAGATTCGCGAAATGAACCGGCAGTACCGGGACAAAGACGCTATTACAGACGTGCTTTCCTTTCCGATGGGAGAAAATGGGCATTATGATGTCAACCATGAAACCGGAGCTAAAATATTGGGGGATATTGTGGTGTCTGTGCCAAAGGCCATGGAACAGGCAAAGCTGTACGGACATTCGTTAGAACGGGAAATTGGGTATCTCACGGCTCATTCTATGCTGCACTTGCTGGGCTATGACCATGAAGAAGGCGGCCTGGCTCGGGTGCGTATGCGGGAAAAAGAGGAGCGGGTAATGCGGGAATTGGGCTTGCCCACCAGCAGCAGCTATGCCCCGGAAGAGTGAGAAGAGGCGCACGCTGCTTGACAGCTTTGCCGATGCTTTTCGGGGGATATGGTTTTGCTTAAAAGCAGAGAGGAATATGCGCATACACGCTGTTGCCTGCGGGTATGTGCTGTTCTTTGCGTCCCAAATGGAGCTGCTCCGGGGAGAGTGGGCCTGCCTTCTACTGGCAATGGGAATTGTAACGGCCGCGGAGGCCATGAACACCTCGGTGGAAAAGCTCTGCGACCGGGTGGAGCCCCGACAGGACAGGCAGATTGGCGCTGTTAAGGATATGGCGGCAGGAGCTGTGGCTCTCAGCGCGGCATTTGCTGGCCTGATAGGCGGCATGATTTTGCTGCGACCAGAACTTGGGCAGGTGCTGAAAGTGTTGGTAACTACCCCGTGGAAGGTTGGGATATTTCTGCTCACGGTGTTAGCGGCTGGATGCATTGTTTTTGTGGTGCCGCAGAAGAGAGAATGAAGGAGGACTCATGGCAAAACAGTTTTTGGAGGCAGGAAAGATTGTGCGGACCCATGGCGTGCGGGGAGAACTATGTTTGGAATCCTGGGCAGATTCTCCGGATTTTTTGCGTCAAGTAAAAGAATTTTACTTTGACGCAGAAGGATTGCGGCCAGCGGGACTGCTTGGCTCACGGGTCCATAAGGACAGGCTGCTGATTCGATTAAAAGGTGTGGACACGATAGAGCAGGGGGACGCATTACGGGGAAAGGTGCTGTTTCTCAATCGGGAGGATGTAAAGCTGGAGGAGGGCAGGTTCTTTTTGCAGGACTTGCTGGGCCTGCAGGCGGTAGACGGATGCACGGGACAGGTATATGGCACCATTCAGGAAGTTATCAACACACCAGCGAATGACGTGTATCGCATTTCGAATGGGGAGAAGGAATACCTTTTCCCTGCAGTAGAGCATATGATAAAGCGGACCGACCTGGCAGCAGGGGTGATAGAACTGCTGCCCATTCCAGGTATCTTCAACGACGAGGGGGAAGACGCCTGATGCGCATGGATATTTTCACCCTGTTTCCGGAGATGTTTTCTGTGGTCTTGGGTACTAGTATTATAGGCCGGGCTCGCCGCAGGGGCTTTCTACAGGTTTGCTGCCATCAATTGCGGGATTTTTCGCCTGACAGGCGCGGCCGGGTGGATGATACCGTTTTTGGCGGCGGCAAGGGAATGCTGCTGGCGGCGGAGCCCTTTGCCCGAGGCTTGGATTCATTGAGCGAACATTTAGGATTTTTACCGCATATCATCTATATGTCACCCAGAGGCAAAGTGTTAGACCAGCAGCGAGCGAAAGAGCTGGCGGAATTGCCGGCGGTTACCGTGCTATGCGGGCACTATGAAGGTATAGACCAGCGGGTGTTGGAGGAGTATGGGGCAGAAGAGCTGTCTATTGGCGATTACGTGCTGACAGGCGGCGAACTGCCGGCTATGGTTCTGTTGGATACGATGAGCCGTATGCTGCCAGGTGTGCTGGCAGACCAAAGCTGTTTTGAGGAGGAAAGTCATTTCTCCGGACTGCTGGAATATCCGCAATACACTCGGCCGGAGCGGTGGAGGGGGCGCGCTGTGCCCGAAGTCCTGCTTAGCGGGGATCATGGGAAGATTGCTGCTTGGAGAAAGAGAGAATCCCTGGCGGTAACGGAGCGAAACCGCCCGGATTTATTTATGAAATTTGTTGAAGCAGAAAGAAAAGCTGAAGATATATAGCGAGGGATTAAGTATAGCTACTGCATGTGGTAGTTATAATATTTTTCTGAGTACGACAGCACTAAAAACTTTCCACTGTGATGGTCAAAGTGCATAAATAGAAGCTGAGATAAGTTTCTTGCTCTGGTTATTGAGACAAAAATCAAATACAGTTGTTGACGGCGGCGCTAAATATGGTATAATTAGTGTAATTTCCAAGAGGTTCTTGAAGTCCTGAAGTTTGTTCTGAGGTGAATAGCCCCGGGGGTTTCCGGGCAGGAGCAAACTTACAGCAGAAAGCCGGGACCGATTGGGGGAACGTCAAGGCAGGTGCGAGTTTTTGCCGGTGAACAGCAACGGGCCAGCGGGATTTCTGGAATAAAGCAGAGGGGTTGCTGCCTATTGTTAAAGCCTTTTATAGTTCTCTCGATGGGGTCCCACACACCGATTTCAAAATTCTGTAGGAGAGTGAATGTACATGTGCGCAAAGGAAGTATTGGTTCAGAATCAGGTCGGCCTTCATGCCCGTCCCGCAACCTTTTTCATCCAGAAGGCTAACGAGTTCAAGTCTTCTATTTGGGTGGAGAAAGAAGAGCGGAGAGTCAATGCGAAAAGTTTACTGGGTGTATTGAGTCTGGGTATTGTGGGTGGAGTCACTATTCGTATCATCGCAGACGGTTCTGACGAGCAGCAGGCTGTGGACGCGCTGGTAGCTTTGGTGAATTCCGGATTTGCTGAGTAAGAGGACGTTTCATGAACAGCACCGCTGCATGGCGGTGCTTTTTTCTTGGGGGTGACAGCGTTGGACGGCCAGGACGAGAAAAAGAAAGAGCTGCGAAAAAAAGCCATGCAGCTTCCGCTAACGCCGGGAGTATATCTTATGCATAACAGCGCGGGAGAAATCATCTACATTGGCAAGGCAAAGGCGTTAAAGAACAGAGTGAGCCAGTATTTTGGTTCAGAAAGAAATCATGACGCCAAAGTGCGCAAGATGGTTTCCAACGTGGATTGGTTTGAATATATTCTTACAGACAGCGAATTCGAGGCCTTTGTGTTGGAGAGTAGTCTGATCAAGCAGCACCAGCCAAAATATAATATTTTGTTGAAGGATGACAAAGGATATTGCTATATCCGGATCAGCGGGGGAGAGTGGCCGCGGATCACGGCGGTCCTGCAGAAGGAGGATGACGGAGCCAAGTATATTGGCCCCTATCTAAGCTTCTGGTCGATTCGGGAGACTGTGGATGCGGCCCGGAAGATTTTCCGCCTTCCAGACTGCAATCGGAAGTTTCCGCAGGATTTCGGCAAAAGCCGGCCGTGCCTGAATTTTTACATTGACCAGTGCTGCGCCCCCTGCCGGGGAAAAATCCGCCAGCAGGATTACCAAGAGGCCTTTCAGCAGGCATTGGATTTTGTAAAGGGGGGCAGCAGTACGTCCGTGAAGGAGCTGACGGCCCGGATGGAGCAGGCTGCGGAGGAGTTGGACTTTGAACGGGCGGCCAGGCTGCGGGACCGGATCAATGCCATCAATAAACTAAAGGAGCGGCAGAAGGTGGTAGAGAGCCCCGTAGAGGAGCAGGATGTGTTTGCCCTTGCCCAGGGAGAGACGCAGACAGCCTTTGAGGTGTTTCGCTTTATCGGTGGAAAACTGAGCGACCGTGAGAGCTTTCTTGCCCAGGGTTGCCAGCCGGACCCAGAGGCCCGGTCGGAATTTTTGCGGCAGTATTATGCCATCCGGGACCGGATACCCCCAGTGGTCACTTTGGATGGATTGGTGGAGGACCAGGACTTAGTTGCCCGGTGGCTGAGCGAAAGGCGGGGCAAAATTGTTAAGCTGAATATACCCCAAAAGGGCAGTCAACGCCAGCTGGTGGAGATGTGCCGCTCGAACGCGGCGGAGAATCTGGCTCAGCAAAGCGGTCTGGCTGGCCGGGATGCTTCAGCATTAGACGAACTCCGGCGGCTGCTGGGGCTGGAGAAAGTTCCAGCTTATATCGAGTGCTATGATATCTCGAACCTGCAAGGGGGAGAAAACGTGGCGGGCATGGTGGCGTTTGAAAACGGCAGGCCTTTGAAGTCTGCCTACCGGCGCTTTAAGATCAAGACAGTGGAGGGGCAGGATGATTACGGCTCTATGAGAGAGGTGATTTCCCGCCGGTTCGGGGAGTACAGGGCCTGTGTGGACCGGGGAGAGACCAGTGGTTTTGGCCGTATGCCGGATTTGATTTTTTTGGACGGAGGCAAAGGCCATGTAGCGGCGGTCCAGCCGCTCTTGGAGGCGCTGGGAATCGATGTGCCGCTGTACGGCTTGGTAAAAGACGATAAGCACCGTACCCGGGCTATTGCCAAAACGGGCGGAGAGATATCCATTACCTCTACCCGCCGGGCCTTCACACTTTTATCGACCATTCAGGACGAGGTGCATCGGTTTGCTATTGGATACCATCGCCAGCAGAGGAAAAAAACTACGATATCCAGTACGCTGTTGTCCATCGAAGGAGTGGGCCCCGCTCGGGCGAAAGCCCTGCTCAAGCACTTTAAAACAGTGGCGGCAGTTGGACAGGCTGACCTGGAGGAACTGCAGTCTGCGCCGGGTATGACAAAACCCGCGGCCCAGCAGGTGTATAAGCATTTTCATGATGGGGAAGAATCTGAAAATCAGGAAACTGCAGGGAAAACCGGGGGATTTTCAGGGGAAATTGTCCAGAAAGGTTGACATATCACCGGAAAAATGGGATAATACCCGATAGTATGGTTTTAGGAGATGCTATATGCGTATTATAGCTGGTTCAAAACGAGGGAAAAAATTGTTTGCCTTGGAGGGGGAGCAGGTAAGGCCCACTACGAATATGGTAAAGGAAGCTCTTTTCAATATTCTGCAGTTTGGCCTGGAAGGGCGCAGGTTTTTGGATTTGTTTGCAGGTTCAGGCCAGATTGGGCTGGAGGCTTTGAGCCGGGGAGCCAGAGAAGCCGTGTTTGTAGACAGCAGCCGGGACTCGGTACGTGTGGTGCAGAAGAATCTGGAAGCTGCTGGGTTTCAGGACAGGGGCAAGGTGGTTTCCGCAGACTTTGCGGGATATTTGATGAGAGAACAGGGACAGTTTGACATAGTGTTTATTGATCCTCCCTATCATGCTGGTTTGATAGAGAAGGCTTTGGAGTTGGCCGTGGGAAAAATGTCTCCGGGAGGAGTGCTTGTCTGCGAACATGGGTCCAAGGAGGAGCTGACGGAGACTGTGGGCCGTTTCTCCAGGCATAAGGTTTACCGGTATGGAAGAACGGCGCTGACAGTCTACCGCCCAGCGGATTTGCCTGTTGAATACATTTAGGGAGTGGGGAGCGCACATGACGGAACACATGAAGACGGCGATTTGCCCGGGCAGCTTCGATCCGGTAACCCTGGGCCACTTGGATATTATCAGCCGGGCCAGCAAAATTTTTGACCGGGTTATTGTGGCGGTGCCAGTGAATCCGGACAAGCACTATTGCTTTTCCGTGGAGGAGCGCATAGAACTGCTGGCCAAAGTATGTGCCGCAGAAGGCCTCTGCAATGTGGAGGTAGACCAGGTCAAGGGGCTTCTGGCAGACTACGCCAGGCAAAAAGAGGCGGCAGTGGTGGTTAAGGGACTGCGGGCGCTGACGGATTTTGAGTATGAATTTCAGCAGGCCCTGACCAACAAAAAATTGAATCCACAGTTGGAAACCATGTTCCTTTCCACCAGTGCAGAGCATATGTTTTTGAGTTCTAGCATGGTGAAGCAGGTGGCTGGCTTTGGAGGCGACATTTCCCACTTTGTGCCGGAATGTATTTTAGACGCGATTCGGGACAGGCTGTGCAGACCGCAAAACTGAGTTTTTGAAAGGGACGGATTTACGAATGAGCAATAATCAAGCAACCATTGAGGATTTGATCGATGAAATGTACGATGTGCTGGACAAAGGCTGGAAGATGCCCCTGTCCTCTGGCAAGGTATTGGTTGACAGCGAGGAAATCCGGGCCATTCTGGATGATATCCGGGATGTATTCCCCAAAGAGATTGGCCAGGCTAAGGCTATAGTGTCTGATCATGGGCAGATTATCGCGGAGGCTAAGCGGGAGGCAGACTCCATTGTTCGTGCTGCGGAAGAGAGGGGAAAAGCCCTGATTGCGCAGGAGGAAGTGGTCCGGCAGGCCCAGGCAAAAGCGAACGAGATCCTTGCCCAGGCCCAGGCTCAGTTTAAAGAGATGCGGAAAGCCAGCAACGACTATGTGGACGATTTGATGCGGCGTACAGATGAATCGTTGTCTGAATGTTTGACCGAATTGCGGAAGACCAGGCAGAATATCAAGTCTTCACAGCGCAATTCACAAATCTAAGCTCACAATTCTGGGCAAAAAGCACGAAGTGAATAATGGGATGAGGTTCCTCTCGCTAGATGTAGCGAGAGGAATTTTTGTTCCCGCAAAATACTATCGAACAGGCCTTCGAGCCTAGAGAAATCAAGGAGATTCAAGATTTAGCGGTTGCTTTTGGGGCGGGTTTGGGCTATAATAATGGTACCGAGTGGTGAGAAGTGGGGGAAAGTGCAGGAGAAGGGCACGGTGTGTGTAGAAGGTGGCAAATAAAGGCCAAGCGATTCACACAACCTATAGAGTAGGCCCGCGCATGTGACAAGGAATCACCGGACGAAAGGATTTGCCTTATGCTGACAGGAGAATACCAGCATAATATGGACCCAAAAGGTCGGGTGACGGTGCCATCTAAGTTCCGGGAGGATCTAGGGGACCGCTTTTATGTATGCAAAGGTCTGGATGGATGCTTGTTTGTACTCTCCTGTGCGCAATGGGACAAGCTGGTAGAAAAAGTTTCAGCAATGCCCCTGTCTCAAGGAAAAGGGATTCAACGCTACTTTTTTTCCGGTGCGGCAGAAGTAGAGCCGGACAAGCAGGGAAGAATCTTGATTCCTCCCAAGCTTCGGGAACATGCCGGGCTGGAAAAGGATGTAACGGTTATTGGTGCTGCGGTGCGGGCAGAAATTTGGGACACAGCCCGCTGGCAGGCTTATAATGACAGTCAGACCGACGAGAACATTGAAGAGTCCATGAACCTGCTGGCATTTTAAGCAGACACTACAAAATGGGGAGAAGCGGTATCTGCCGCGACGGGAATATGAAGTTTGAACACACACCTGTATTACTGAAAGAAACGGTTGCGGCTTTAAATATTCAGCCAGGCGGTATCTACATAGATGGTACAGCGGGCGGCGGCGGACATTCTGCGGCTATTCTACAGGCACTGCAGGGCAGCGGCAGGCTGCTGGCCATAGACCAGGACCCAGAAGCCCTGGCAGCGGCCAAAGAGCGGCTTTCTGGCTATGACAATGTAGGGTTTGCCAAAGGGAATTTCAGCCGGATGGGCGAGTTGGCCCGTATTCAGGGAGTGGAGGCCGTCAACGGAGTTTTGCTGGATATAGGCGTCTCCTCCCACCAGCTGGATGACCCAGCCCGGGGATTTTCTTACCATGAAGACGCCCCGCTGGACATGCGCATGAGTATGGAAGGAATCAGCGCCGCGGAATTGGTAAACAGTCTTTCCAAGCAGGAACTGGCAGAACTCATATTCCGCTATGGGGAAGACAAAAGTGCCGGGCGCATTGCCGAAGGCATTTGCCGGGCAAGAGATAGAGCGCCCATCCGTACTACCGGTCAGCTGGCCGAGATTGTTAAAACCTCTGTGCCGGCGGCGGTGAGAAGGGCAGAGGGGCATCCGGCTCGAAAGACCTTTCAAGCACTGCGGATTGCGGTGAATGGAGAGCTGGACTGCCTGGCGGCGGGACTGGAAGAGGCTTTTGGACTATTAAAGCCTGGCGGCAGGCTGGCGGTAATCACCTTCCATTCCTTGGAGGACCGGCTGGTAAAGCGCCAGATGGCAGAGTGGTGCCAAGGCTGTGTTTGCCCGAAAGACTTTCCCATATGCGTGTGTGGAAAGAAGCCGAAAGGGAAGCTGGTGTATAAAAAGGGATTAGCCCCTAGTGCGGATGAAATCGCACGGAATCCCAGAGCTAGAAGTGCCCGGCTGCGGGTGTTTGAGAAGGAAGGACAGTGAAGCTAGCGGTACGGTAAAAAGGGAAGTTGTAAAGCAAAAGGACCCAATCGGCTGTGCGCTGGCCAAGAAAACAGCAGGGCGGTCAAAATGCTTGGAAACTTAGAGGAACAGAACTCTTTTTACAGAGGCTGTTTGAAACGACCGGTCAATCGGACCGGCGGGGAGGAAAAAATATGGCATACCAAACAGAAGCCTATGATTTTTCGCTGTTTGAGGACCGCAATGCGGCCCGGGTTTTAGAACCACAGATTGAGGAACAACCGAAACGAAAGCAAAGCCCTGTTGAACTGCCAAAGAGAGCGGAACAGCCAGAGCGTCAAAGAGGGAAGCAGGCCAAGCACCGCTTAAGTCCCCTGAAAATGGCTGCGGCTGCCCTATGCTTTATAGCGCTCTTCGCTACAGGACTTACTGCCGTATACAGCGAGGTACAGCTGACTGAATTGACAGAACAGATCAACGACACGCAGAATAACCTGGCCGAGGCAGAGAGCTTGGAAGTGCAGCTGAATATGCAGGCTGCGCAGCGTATGACAGACGCCCAGGTGGAGGCCTACGCGGAACAGCAGTTAGGTATGGGGAAGATTACAGGTTCACAAGTGGTATACATGCATGTGGCTCAGCAGGATAAAGGAACTGTGGTGCAGGATATCGAGGGAGAGACAGGTATTGCAAAGTTCTTTTCCGATATGTGGGCATGGCTGACTGGGGCATAAGCGCAGCGAAAAAAGAATACATATAAATGAAGATGTGAGTGGCGCAGCCTGGCAGTGCTGCGGCTGCTTTTACTGGGCGATCTGCTGCGGCCCACATAGGAGAACGATGGGGGATTGCAAATTTCAGAGAAAGCTCTTGCCAAGAGGGGAGGAGACACACCGTATGGCAAAAGGAATTTCGGAAAAGATAAGGAAAAAGGCCATGGGGGTGACAGCTGCTTTGGTGATCGTGGGCTTCGGCGCTTCGGCGGGAAGCCTTTTCAACTGGCAGGTGGTGCGGGGAGAAGAGATGAGCGCCGCCGCCCTGGAGCAGAGCTTGCGGAGTACCAGCCTGCCAGCTATGCGGGGAACCATTTATGATGCCACTGGCACGAAAGTCCTGGCCCAGAGCGCCAGCGTGTGGACGGTGGTGTTAGAGCCTGCCTACTTGGCGGAGGATGAAGCGCTGCGGCGCACAGTAGCGGCTGGATTGTCGCAGATTTTGGAGCTGGATGAAGAGGAGCTGTATGAGAAGACGGGCGACAAGAGCTCCTATTATACGGTGATCAAAAGAAAAATTGAGACCGATGTGCGGGATCAAATCAACCAGTTTAAGCTGGAGCATGAAATAGATAATGGTATTCGGCTGATTGACGACTATAAACGGTACTACCCCTATGGCACGGTAGCGTCTAATGTGCTGGGGTTTACTGGCTCGGATAACCGGGGGCTGGACGGGCTGGAGCTGTACTATGAAAGCGAGCTTTCTGGTAGCGCTGGACGGCTGGTAGCAGCTAAGAACGGATTTGGCACTGACATGCCTTTTGAATATGAGCAGATCATTGAAGCGGAAAACGGGTATGACTTGATCCTGACTTTGGACGAGACGGTTCAGAGTATCCTGGAAAAATATTTGGCGGAAGGCATTGAGAAATTTCAAGTGAAAAATGGCGCGGTGGCGGTTATGATGGACGTAAAGACGGGAGGAATCCTGGGTCTTGCCACCCATCCCAACTACGACCCCAACGACCCGCTTACCATTTTAGACCAAAACATGCTGGAAGAGATCGAGGCCCTGCCAGAGGGCGAGGAGCGGGAAGAGGCTGAGGACCTGGCCCTGCATACCCAGTGGAGAAATAAAGGAGTGTCTGATACCTACTACCCTGGCAGCGTTTACAAGATGTGTGTGGGGGCTATGGGCCTGGAAGAAGGCCTGATTACAGAAACTAGCCAGTATACCTGTACAGGCAGTGTGAAAATAGAAGGGGTAGACGATCCCATCCATTGCTGGAAACATGCTGGTCACGGCACAGAGACCTTCCGGGAGGGACTGTGCAATTCCTGCAACCCCTGGTTTATGCACATAGGCGATTTGCTGAAGGTAGAGACATTCTGCAAGTATCGGGAATCCTTTGGTTTTACCAGCAAGACAGGCATCGACCTGCCTGGCGAATCAGGCAGCCTTTACCACTCGGAGAGTGAGATGGGGCTTTCAGACCTTTTTGTAGAGTCTTTTGGACAGAACTTCAGTATTACTCCTATCCAGATGATTACCGCTTGTGCTGCCGTGGCCAACGGGGGCCACCTGGTGCAGCCCCATGTGGTAGACCGGATTGTGGACAGCAAGGGGAATATTGTGAAGACAGCAGACAGCGGCTATCGCCGCCAGGTGATCTCGGAGGAGACATCCCGGATCATCAGCGATATACTGAGACAGAACGCGGCCTCTGGTACGGCCCGGGGCGGTTATGTGTCCGGCTACCGGATCTGCGGAAAGACGGGTACTTCTGAGAAAGTGGCAAAGCACAACGAGGACAGGACGAAACCCATGGAGTATATCGCCTCCTATTGCGGCTTTGCCCCGGCGGAAGATCCCCAGTATGCCCTGCTGGTGTTTTTTGACGAGCCGGGCGGGGATGACCCAGCCAGCAACTTGACCGGAGGCAACGCGGTGGCAGGCCCCATTTTTTCCGCGATCATGCAGGAGGTACTGCCGTATCTGGGAGTAGAGGTCCAGTATACAGAAGACGAGTTCGGTCAGATGGATACGGTCGCGCCCTCGGTAACAGGCTTGACCATTGGCGAGGCCCAGGAGAAGCTGAAAGAGCTGGGATTGGAATACGATGTGGTAGGCGATGAAAGCGATTGGGAAAACCGTGTGGTAGAGCAAATTCCAGAAAGCGGCTCCACTGTACCCAAGGATGGCAAAGTTGTACTCTATACCCAGGGATACGATACGGACAGTGCCTTTGTAGAGGTGCCGGACTTCTTTGGTTATGATTTAGTGAACGCAAGCTATGTGGCGGCAATCAACGGTTTGCAGATCAGTGTGAACGGCAGCCGGGACGCTGGTGCGGTGGTTATGATGCAGGCCACGCCGGCTGGGGACAAAGTGAAGGAAGGTACAGTCATAACCTTGACATTTGCCGAGGAATTGAACACAGAAACTTACGTACACTTGGAGGAATAAGCGGCTTTTGCATGTTCAATGCTCATGGGTCAAACAAAATATGATAACGGAGAGAGAAAAATGAACAGCTATTGGTTTCTAGGAACGGCCCTGGCGGCATTTATCGTAACAGCAGCTTTAGGCCGGTGGATGATCCCCTTTCTGCACAAATTGAAGTTTGGACAGACCATTCGGGAGATCGGCCCCAGCTGGCACAAAAACAAGCAGGGGACCCCCACTATGGGCGGACTAATGTTTATCCTGGGCACTGCCGCGGCGGTGTGCGCTTGTGTGCCGCTGTATTACAGCCGGCAAGGGCAGGAGACCTGGCTGATGCAGGCCCGGGTGTTTGCTGGGCTGGCTATGGCTGTGGGGTATGGAGCCATCGGCTTTATGGATGACTATATTGGAATCGTGAAAAAGCGCAACCTGGGCCTAACGGAAAAGCAAAAGCTGATTCTGCAGTTTTTGGTGGCTGGGGCCTATCTCGCCACCATGTATCTGGCTGGAGAGGATACCGCCACGGTCATTCCGTTTGTGGGGCAAGTCGAACTGGGGATAGCCTATTATCCCTTGGCCGCAATTCTTCTGGTCGGCTTGACGAACGCGGTGAACTTTACGGACGGTATAGACGGATTGGATGCCACAGTAACTTTTTTCGTGTTTGTGGCCTTGGCTCTGTGCGGTGGAGTGCTCTCCATAGCTGGCCTCTCCCTGATGGGAGTAGCGGCTGCGGCTGGCTGCATTGGGTTTTTGGTATGGAATTTTCATCCGGCCAAAGTATTTATGGGGGACACGGGCTCTCTGTTTTTGGGCGGTATGGTAGGCGCTTTGGCTTTTGGGCTGGATATGCCCATTCTTCTTCTGCCGCTGGGAGTCATCTATTGGGTGGAAATTTTGTCGGTTGTGCTGCAGGTGACCTATTTCAAGCGCACCCATGGGAAACGGCTGTTTAAAATGTCGCCCATCCACCATCATTTTGAGATGTGCGGGTGGAGTGAAGTAAAGATTTGCGGCGTATTTGGGGCTGTCACGCTGGTTGGAGGCGTGATTGCAGTGTGCGCGGTGATATTTGGGATATAAAGTGGACGGCATGAGTTGAGTGGGTGCAGCGGAAGAAGTGGTACAATGTTTTTAAGCAGCCTGACTATTGGGCGCTTTTATAAAGCCGGAACCACCATCCGTAGCATTTCTGGAAAAAATTGGAGATGGGTGAATTCCAGGAAAGGTTGTGCAAACTATATCCAGTAAGGGCCGCCCGTGCGCCCAATGGAAATCCATTTTACAAAGTCTATTGCGAGAGGAGTGTCCGCCCATGCCAGCTGCGGGCAGAACTGCCAGAGGACTGGAGCGAGTACCAGACTATATGCCGGAGGAACGGCCCCGGGAGCAGCCGAAAAAAAGGCCCCAGCGCCGCCGTAAGGTAAAATATGCCCTGTTCAGCTTAGGCGGCGGACTGGATATGCCTCTATTTGTTTTCGTCATGGTGCTGCTGGCGGTAGGACTTGTCATGCTGTTCTCCGCAAGCTATGCGGATAGCTATTACCGGGAGGGGAACAGCTATTCCTACATTATCCGGCAGGGAGGTTTTGCCGCTTTTGGCGTTGTGGCCATGCTGGTCATTTCCACCTATGACTATCATCGCTTTCATAAGCTGGCCCTGCCCATTGCGGGGGTGACAGTTCTTTTACTGCTGATGGTACTGCTGTTTGGCCGGGTGCTGCAAATTGACTCGATTGCTCCCAACGAAGGGGTGGCCTACCGCTGGCTGTACATTGGGCCTATCAATCTGCAGCCATCAGAGGTTGCCAAGTTTGCTTTGATTCTGTTGTTTGCCCAAATGATCTCTCAATACGCCGATAAAATGGATACCTTCCGATACGGCGTGGTTCCCTTTGTGGCAGTGCTGGGATTGTTTGCCGTCCTGATTTTTCTGGAAAACCATATGTCCGGCACGCTGATCGTGCTGGCGCTGGGAGCCATCATGATGTTTGTAGGCGGTACAAAACCCCGCTGGTTTGTGATTGGCGGGGCAGTGCTGGTGCTCTTGCTGCTGGCTTATATGACATTGGGCGGCAAAGATGAATCCGGCGAGGGCGGCGTGTACCAGATGGACCGGGTGTCCGGCTGGCTGGACCCCTTTGGCAACAGCACGTCAGCGGATACCTGGCAGATTCGGCAGTCGCTGTATGCTATTGGCTCTGGCGGCATCTTTGGCGTGGGATTGGGCCAGTCCAGGCAAAAGTACCTGTATCTGCCAAAGCCGCAAAATGACTTTATCTTTGCCATTGTCTGTGAGGAACTGGGAATGGTGGGGGCGCTGGTAATCATGATCCTGTTTGCCCTGCTGATTTGGCGGGGTGTGTATGTGTCCCTGCGGGCTAAAGACCGGTTTGGCACTATGCTGGGCCTGGGGCTGACGTTTCAGGTAGGCTTGCAGACCGTGCTGAATATCTGCGTGGTGACCAATACCATCCCCAATACGGGTATCAGCCTGCCATTTTTCAGCTATGGGGGTACGGCCCTGCTGATGCTGCTGGGTGAAATGGGAATTTTGATGAATATTTCCCGTAGCGCTAATGTGGAAAAGACATAGCTTGCGCCGCCGCAGGGCGGCTTGATGTTAAGAAGAGAACAGTGAGAGAAGAGGGGAACGGTATGAGGGTTCTATTAACAGGCGGAGGTACTGCGGGACATATCAATCCGGCACTGGCAGTGGCTGGATATCTGAAAACCAAAGAGCCGGATGTGGAAATTCTGTATGTGGGAAACCGGGGCGGCATGGAGGAGAGGCTGGTAAAAAACGCTGGATATGACATGGCATTTATCACCATTTCCGGGTTTCAGCGGAAGCTGACGCCCAAGAACCTGGTACGGAATATACAGACCATTGGCAGAATTTTTACAGCTACGGCGGAAGCAAAGAGGATTATCGCCTCCTTTGCCCCGGATGTGTGCGTGGGTACGGGCGGTTATGTCAGCGGTCCCGTTATTCGGGAGGCCGCAAAGCTGGGAGTGCCCTGTGTCATCCACGAATCCAATGCGTTTCCTGGAGTTACCACAAAAATGCTTGCCAAATCAGTAGAAACTGTGATGCTGGCCGTACCGGACGCCCGGAAATATTTTGATTCCTCTGTAAACTGCACAGTAACCGGTAACCCTGTGCGGGGAGAGGTCCTGGCTGCGGAGCGGGAGGCGTCCCGCAAAGCCCTGGGCTTGGACAGCCGTCCGCTGGTACTCTCCTTTGGGGGAAGCCTGGGTGCTTCAGCCTTGAACCGGGCGGCGGCTTATATGCTGGCCCAAAGCGCCAAAGAAAAGAAATGCCAGCATATTCATGGCTATGGCCGGCATGATGGCAACTTTTTGCCAGAGCTCGAAGAGTTTGGGCTAAAGTTGGAGGAAAATCCCCAAATTCGTGTGCTGGAGTATATCGACAATATGCCCCAGTGCTTGTCAGCGGCCGATTTGGTGATCGGCCGGGCGGGAGCTATGACCTTGACGGAGATTGAAGCCAAAGCGAAAGCCTCCATCTTGGTGCCGTCCCCCAATGTAGCGGAGAATCATCAGTTTCACAACGCCATGGCTTTGGTGCGGCGGGGTGCGGCGGAGATTATTGAGGAGAAGGACCTGACCGGAGAGGGCCTGTGGAAAAAGGTGGAGAAAATTCTGGCAGACCCGGAACGGCTTCGGAGTTTGGGGGAAAATGCGGGAAAGATGGAAATTATTGACGCCAACGAGAGGATATACCGGGAGGTCAAAAAAGCAGCCAATGGCAGCAGGAAGGGGAAAAAGGCTACATGAAATATGAGATAGTCCGGCTGCAGCAGCGGCCTGGGCTGATAAGCCAGGCATCCCGCTGGTTTGAACATACCTTTGGTATCCCGGAAGAGGTCTACCGGGCAAGTATGGAGCAATGCCTGCAGGGCGGAGCAGTGCCGCAGTGGTATATGGCCATGGACCAGGGGGAGATTC
>CAJUPK010000034.1 GCA_910588415.1 uncultured Oscillospiraceae bacterium
ATTGCGATTTTGTTGATTTAGCTCAGCCTTTGCTATTTTTCAAACAAGGCCTAGTATCGGCTGAGTTTTTCCAGGAGACTTTCCTGCTGCTTCCGATAAAAGCTTCTTATTTTGCAAAGATTTTGGTTGACATTTTGGAAAAAGCTTGCTATAATAAATAACGTTGTATGAATAGGTCATTTTTATGTGATTTTGTAGTCATATGACAAGTATGACTCATTAGCTCAGTTGGCAGAGCACCTGACTTTTAATCAGGGTGTCCGGGGTTCAAATCCCCGATGGGTCACCAGGACATGGGTTTTACCGTGTCTGTAAATCCCTAGAAACTATAAGGTTTCTAGGGATTTACACTTTTACTGCTTAGTATCCCGACTTGCCAGGCTGGCTGGGGAGATGAAGAAACCTTCAGTGTCAGGAAGTGGTCTGGCACAAGATCTGGTTAGGATTAAGGCGAAAGAGAGTGGCTAAAATAGCCGCTTAGCAAGCCAAGCCAATATAGAAGAATAAGGGGAAATGTGGATGTCAGAAGCAACAAATCCTATAGGGGCACAGAGCGAAAGCAATCTAGGGGATAGGTCCCACACCAAAAATGAAAGAAAGATACCGCTGGACCACAAGATTTTGATGAGTGTGGAAAAGCCTGCTCGTTACGTTGGTGGTGAGATCAATGCGGTCATAAAAGATCCATCAACGGTTGATGTGCGGTTTGCATTTTGCTTTCCGGATATTTATGAAATTGGAATGTCTCATTTAGGCATCAAAATTTTGTACGGAGCGTTTAACCAGATTCCCTATTTCTGGTGCGAACGAGTTTTTGCTCCTTGGATAGATATGGAACAACAAATGCGGGAACATCACATCCCTCTTTATGCTTTAGAAAGTGGAGATCCTGTAAAGGATTTTGACTTTGTTGGGTTCACTTTGCAATATGAATTGAGCTATACCAATATACTAAATATGTTAAACCTTGCAGGTATTCCGCTGCGGAGCGCAGACCGTACAGAACTATTTAATATTGTGGTTGCAGGAGGGCCCTGCGCATGTAATCCAGAACCGCTGGCTGACTTTTTTGACCTGTTCTTTTTAGGAGACGGTGAAGAAGTGGACATAGAGGTGATGGAGCTCTATCGTCAGTGCAAAAAAGAGGGGACTACCAAGCAAGAATTCCTTTTGAGAGCGGCACAAATTGAGGGAGTATACGTGCCTTCACTTTATGATGTAACCTATCATGAAGATGGTACGGTAAAATGCTATACACCTCGGGAAGGCGCACCTGCAGTTGTCCGCAAACGGGTTGTTTTGGATATGGATACGGTTTATTTCCCAGAAAGTTTTCCTGTCCCTCTCATTGATGTGGTTCATGACCGGGTCTCTGTTGAAGTGCTCCGCGGCTGTATCCGTGGCTGCCGATTTTGTCAAGCGGGTTTTCTTTACAGGCCCTTTCGTGAAGTTAGTATGGAGGCCATTGACCAGCGCTGCCAGGCTATGTGCGCTTCTTCTGGATATGATGAAATTTCTCTTTCCTCACTCAGCACAAGCGATTACAGCCAGCTAAATGAATTGTTGGATTATCTCCACAGGTGGACAGAAAAAGAGAAAGTCAGCCTTTCGCTGCCCTCTCTACGTGTGGATAATTTTTCCCCAGAGCTGATGAAAAGGGTAAATTCTGTGCGTAAAAGCGGGCTTACTTTTGCTCCTGAAGCAGGTTCTCAGAGGATGCGAGATGTGATTAACAAAAATGTTACACAGGAAGAACTGCTGAATACAGTGAAAGTAGCTTTCTATGAAGGCTGGACAAGGATTAAGCTTTACTTTATGATTGGATTGCCCACAGAGACAGCCGATGACATCCAGGCAATTTTGGACTTGGGTACTAAAGTTGTGGATGCATATTATGCCAATCCCAATAGACAAAAGGGGAAAGCGGTTGAAGTTGCGCTGAGTGCGGCTGCCTTTGTGCCCAAACCGTTTACGCCATTCCAATGGTTTGGGCAGGATACCATGGATGTTTTGCAGGAAAAGCAGCGGCTGCTAAAAACAGGCGACCGCTCCCGCAAGGTAAGCGTGAATTACCACGGTGCCCAGACTAGCTTTTTAGAAGCGGCCTTTGCCCGGGGAGACCGGCAGCTATGCGCTGTCCTGGAAAAGGCGATTGAATTTGGGCTCCATTTTGATGGATGGGATAATTGTTTCGATTTTGACAAATGGATGGAAGCCTTTTCTACCTGTGGACTAGACCCAGCTTTTTATGCCAATCGAACTCGGAGTTTCGACGAAGTGTTCCCTTGGGATCACTTGGACTATGGTATACGGAAGGAATTCCTGGCTGAAGAATGTCAGCGGGCATACCGGGCCCAGACTACGCCTAATTGCCGGGAAAAATGCTCAAACTGTGGGGCAGCTTGCTTTAAAGGAGGTTTGTGCGTTGAAAAACGTGAGAGTGTGGTTTAGCAAAACCGGAGCGGCACAATATATTTCACATCTGGATCTGACACGTTGCATGGCTCGGGCGCTCAAGCTTTCTGGACTGCCTGTATGGTATACGCAGGGCTTTAATCCCCGTATTTATATGACATTTGCCATGCCTTTATCCCTAGGGGTTAAGGGAGAGCGGGAGTGTATGGATATCCGTCTAAACGATTGTGTAGACTTTGCCCAGGCGGCCCGTAAACTGGATGCCTGTCTGCCTGAAGATATTTCTATATTAGAAATATCCGAGCCAGAGCATGACTTTGACGCCATTGGTTTCGGAGAGTACCAGCTGCGGTTGGAAAGCGATGATCTTTCAAAGTTAGCTCGTGCGCTGGCCGCCCTGCTGGCGGAAAGCCAGATTATTGTCATGAAGCACAGCAAAAAAGGGGAGAAGGCAGTAGACATCAAGCCTCATTTCATCGACATCCAGATTGCTCAAGAATCGGATTGTCTTCTTCTGTCCTTGAAAGCCACCTGCAGCCAGGGTGGAAGCATCAATCCAAACTTATTGGTAGAAGCCCTGAAAGCCCATTTGGGGGAGGAAGTCTCTGCTCAGATTACCCGGAAATGCTTGCTTACGAAAGATTTTTCCGATATGCGGTAAAATTTTCTTGCCTTTGGCTACAAGATGTGGTATAATAAACGAGCATTTGAGGATCCGCGAGTTTTCTCAATCGGCTTGCTCGTGGGGTTCATAGCGCGGTTTTCGCGCAAGAAGCGGACAGTCCGCTGTCGGTGCGCCGGCAAGAATGTCTGATAAAACAAATTGGAGGAATATCAAATGGATGCAATTAAACTGATTTCACAGGATTCTCTCAAGACGGAAGCACCTGAATTTAACATCGGCGATACGATTCGCGTGGATGTGAATATCCGCGAAGGGGAGCGCGAAAGGATTCAGCAGTTTGAGGGAACAGTAATTGCCCGGAAGGGCAGTGGCGTTAG
Source organism: uncultured Oscillospiraceae bacterium (assembly GCA_910588415.1). Taxonomy (GTDB): domain Bacteria; phylum Bacillota; class Clostridia; order Oscillospirales; family Acutalibacteraceae; genus Acutalibacter. Next base: position 3,418 of record CAJUPK010000034.1, read on the forward strand.
TGAAACCTTCACTGTGCGCCGTGTGTCTTATGGCGTTGGTGTAGAAAGGGTGTTCCCGCTGCATTCTCCCAATGTAAAGTCCGTTCGAGTGATTCGCCATGGCCGTGTGCGCCGGGCTAAGCTATATTATCTGCGTGACCGCGTAGGTAAGGCCGCAAAGGTAAAAGAGCAAATTAAGTAAAACCGAAAGTAGTTGGGGGAGAAGGGACATTTTGTCCCTTTTTCTATTATCATTTTTTGCGGAGCAGCCAATGGATACTTTTGAAACAAAACAGAAACCAGTTATCAGCCGGTCAGCCATAATTTTGGATTGGGTGGAGCAGATTGTCTACATGGTGATTGGAATGGCCCTTCTTTTTACGTTTGTTTGCCGGATTGTTACAGTTTCTGGTACATCCATGCTGCCTAATTATGCCCATGGGGATCAGCTGTTGGTAATGTGTAGCCCTATTTCTCCCAAACAGGGCGATGTAGTAGTGCTGGTTGATGTGCTGAATGAGCCAATCATTAAGCGTGTGATTGCTACTGAGTATCAAACTGTCAGCTTTGACAAAGATAAGAGGGAAGTTTTTATAGACGGCCAGCCAATTGATGAAAATAGCTTTGGTGTTGCAGAAGGCATTACAGAACTACCTGATACTTCCCTAAAATTGCTGGAGTTTCCCCAAACGGTTCCCGCTGGCTGTGTGTTTGTGCTGGGAGATAACCGCCCCATTTCAGAAGACAGCCGTTACCAGGCAGTAGGGATGGTAGACCAGCGGCGTATTCTGGGCAAAGCAGTATTCCGACTATTTCCGCCAGAAAGTGCAGGCTTAATACAATAAAATAAATTGCAGGAGGTGTTTTTTCCATTGGACAAAATGGCGCAGGAGAATGAGCAGAGTGAAGCAAAAGAAAAAGGCAGGCGTTCTTTTAAGGCATGGGCCTTAGAATGGCTGGAAACCATCGTAGTGGCCTTTGTGGCTGTTACGGTTTGTTTTACATTTTTGGTTCGTGTCATCACGGTAGACGGCATCTCCATGGAACCCACTTATTTTGACGGCAACCGTGTATTGGTCACCTCTTTAGCCGGGGAGGCAAAGCAAGGGGATGTTGTCATCGTAGTACATGCCTTAGAGGAAACAATCATAAAGCGGGTAGTGGCTACAGAAGGCCAATGGGTTGATTTTGACATGGAGCAAGGTGAATTGACGGTAGATGGAACGCCATTGAAAGGAGAAGCCTTTGGTATCGATAATGGCATAACCGTGGTACCGGACAGACCTGGCCTAGTGATGGAGTTTCCACAGCAAGTGCCAGAGGGCTGTGTATTTGTGCTGGGAGACAACCGCCCCCATTCTACGGACAGCCGCTATGCGGCGGTGGGTATGGTTGATAAAAGAAACATCCTTGGCAGGGTAATTTGGGATCTGTATCCTTTCGGAAGACCAGGCCAGCTGAATAGATAGGAGAAGGGTATGGCAGAGATACAGCAAGTGCAATGGTTTCCTGGGCATATGGCAAAAACCCGGCGAAAAATTGCCGAAGATTTGAAGCTGGTGGATGTTGTTGTAGAGCTTTTGGATGCCCGGATACCGAAAAGCAGTTCAAATCCCGTACTAAGAGAGATTGTCCGTAACAAGCCCCGGGTTGTAGTCTTGAACAAAAGTGATTTGGCCGACCCCACTCAAACCCTTCGATGGGTTACAGTGTTTAAAGAACAAGGGCTGGCTGCGCTGCCCCTTGAGAGCCGGACAGGAAAAGGCCTTCCGGCACTTTATGGCGCCATTCGGTCAGAATTGAAAGACCAGCTGGAGGTTTGGAAACAAAAAGGGATGACGGGCAGACCCATTCGGGTGATGGTGTTGGGAATCCCCAATGTGGGGAAGTCTTCCATCATCAACCGCATGATTTTGGGCAGCAGGACAGGTAAAGCAGAGGTGCGGGATAAGCCGGGGGTTACCCGTCAGAATCGCTGGTTTACGGTAAAAGAGGGGTTTGAACTTTTGGATACCCCTGGTGTGCTGTGGCCTAAATTTGAGGATCCCCTTGTGGGGGAACACCTTGCCTTTACAGGTGCGGTGCGAGATGAAATTCTGGATCTGGAGGGTCTTGCAGGGCGGTTGCTAGAAGTATTGGCAGAGCTGTACCCTGACGCTGCCTCCATACGGTATAAACTTGCACCTACAAAGGAACAGCTCTCTGGTTATCAGCTATTGGAACTGATAGGCCGTAAGCGTGGGATGCTGATTTCTGGTGGAGAAGTTGATACATCGCGAGCGGCTATTACCCTGTTGGATGAGTTCCGGGGCGGTAAGCTTGGGAAGATTACTCTGGAGTGGACCTAAGATTATGGATTGGTATGCATATGAACAGTGTGTTATAGGGCAGGGTTTCCAGGTAGTCTGTGGTATAGACGAAGCTGGCCGGGGTCCATTGGCAGGGCCAGTCTGTGCGGCAGCGGTGGTATTGCGTCCAGATCATAAGATTGAAGGGCTTAATGATTCAAAAAAGCTTACGGAAAAGGCCCGGGAAGTAATATTTGAGGAAATCATTTCTCAGGCAATTTACAGTGTTGGCTGGGCAGATGAACAAGAAATTGACAAGCTGAATATCTTACAGGCCACGTTTCTGGCCATGAAACGGGCTGTAGAGGCCTTGCCAATATCGGCGGACTATGCGCTTGTAGACGGTAATCGTATGCCGCCGCTGCAAATCCCTGGTGAAAGCATCGTAAAGGGAGATGGCAAGTGTACTAGTATTGCGGCAGCATCTATTGTGGCAAAAGTAAGCCGGGATAGGTTGCTGCGGCAGATAGACCAGCAGTATCCACAGTATGGCTTTGCGCAGCATAAAGGATATGGAACAAAAGCACATTACGCCGCCATCAAAAAGTATGGGATATTGCCCGTTCATCGGAAAAGCTTTTTGAAAAATCTGGATCAAAAGTGATCTGTCCAGTAAGACCTCTTTGCCATAATGGGAGGGTTCAGCATGGCCTCAAAAACCGGAAAAGCGGGAGAAGAATATGTTGCTCGCTGGCTAGAGAATCAGGGATTTTGTATATCGGCACGAAACTTTCATTCGCGTTATGGGGAAATCGACATTATTGCGGAGGACTCACAATATATTTTATTTGTAGAGGTCAAAACGCGAGAAATGGGGGCCATGGTTTCTCCCCTAGAGGCGATTACCATTCAAAAGCAGAAAAGAATTCTGCTGACAGCACAGCTGTATTTAGAGGAAAGGCCTGTTGCCTTACAGCCCCGGTTTGATGTGGCCGCTGTAACCACTCTGCATGGTAAGTTTCTTGGTCAACAGTATTATCCCCATGCTTTTGGATGGTGAGAGGAGATTTTATGCGATATTTTGATTTGCACTGTGATACAATAACGGAATGTTTTGAACACAATCTGAGTCTGAAGAGCAATAACCTGCACATAGACAGGGAGCACATGGATCTATTTGAGAACTATGTTCAGTGTTACGCTGTTTGGCTCCCCGACCATTTACAGGGAGATGCAGCGTTCCAATATTTTTGCTCGGTAGCCGATCGGTTTTCTCGGGAAATATCCGCCAACTCTGTCTCTATCTCTCTGTGTGCCAGACCGGGAGATTTGGATAAGGCGGAGAACTCTGGTAAACACGGTGCTGTCCTTGCCGTAGAGAATGCCTCTGCCTTAGGAGGCCGTTTGGAGAATATCGCGGAGTTCAAGCGTCGTGGCGTGAAGCTTTGCACCTTAACGTGGAATGGCGAGAATGAGCTGGGACGTGGGGTTCGGGCCTCGGGGAAGGTCGGGCTGACAGAGTTTGGCCGCAAAGTAGTGACCGAGCTTGAGCGGTGTGGCATAATCACCGATCTTTCTCATTCCAGCCCAGAATTATTTGCGGATGTAATGGACATTGCTTGTCGGCCAGTCATTGCCACGCATTCAAACGCAAAATCTCTTTGTGGGCATCCAAGGAATCTAAGCGATGAGCAGTTTTTGGCTGTCAAAAATTCTGGCGGCTTGGTAGGCTTGAATTTTGTCACATTCTTTTTGTGTGATGATCCATCAAAAGCAGGTCCAGAGGATATACTCCGTCATGTAGAGCATTTTTTGGCTTTGGGGGGAGAGGATGTAATAGCTTTTGGCGCCGATTGGGATGGCAGTGCGCCAGAGCATTTTCCCTTAGGTGGATTACGGGACATTCCAGCGCTTTACGAGCTTTTTTTGCGTCACTATAAGCAATCTTTAGTAGATAAAATATTTTATAAAAATGCAGCCAATTTCTTTAGAAGAGAAAATTTGCTTTGACATATCAGCCAATGTGCGGTATAGTAATGCTGTAAAAATATGCGATAGGGTGATGCCATATGAAGTATAAAAGTACAAGAAACTCTCACTTACGCCTGGAAGCTTCTCAAGTGATTGCCCAGGGGATATCTGAGGAAGGCGGACTTTTTGTACCAGAAAGACTGCCGGCTGTCGAGTTGGCGAATTTAGCTGATATGAGTTACAGCCGGTTGGCAGCGTCTATTTTTCGTCTGTTCCTTACAGATTTTACGGATGAGCAAATTGAGAGCTGTGTCAGCCATGCATATTCTCCAGACAAATTCGGCGGAGAGCCTGTTAAGTTAATTTCCTTATCGGGCGTGCAGGGTAACCGCCATCTTTTAGAGCTTTGGCATGGCCCAACCTGTGCGTTCAAGGACATGGCTTTACAGATATTGCCCCATTTCTTGGCGGTTTCCTTGAAAAAGTCTGCGCCCGACAAGCAAGCGGTCATTTTGGTAGCTACTTCCGGTGATACAGGAAAGGCTGCTTTAGAGGGATTTCGTGATGTACCTAGCACCCATGTGATTGTGTTTTATCCACAGAATGGCGTCAGCCCCATGCAAAAACGCCAAATGGCTACACAGGAGGGTGCAAACGTATCAGTTTGTGCCATTAACGGCAATTTTGATGATGCCCAAACTGCGGTAAAAAGAATCTTTACAGACGATGGCATCAAGCAGCAGTTAGCAGAACATGGCAAAATGTTCTCCAGCGCCAATTCTATCAACTGGGGTCGGCTGCTGCCGCAAATTGTATACTATTTTTACGCCTATTTTGAGCTGTGCCGTAAAGGAAAAGTCCAGTTAGGACAGCCTGTTCATGTGGCTGTTCCCACAGGCAACTTCGGCAATATATTGGCCGCCTATTATGCCAGGAAAATGGGACTGCCTGTCAAAAAGTTTATTTGTGCCTCCAATGCTAACCGGGTTTTGACAGATTTTATCCGTACTGGAGTATATGACCGGCACCGAGAGTTTTTTGCAACTTCTTCACCTTCCATGGATATTTTGATATCCAGTAATTTAGAGCGTCTGCTCTATGCTCTTTCTGACGAGGACAGCGGCTGTCTAACTGATTGGATGGAGCAACTGGCCGTACAAGGGTATTATGATGTTGGGGACCGCGTGCGCACAAAAGTGCAGGAACTCTTTTTTGGAGGCTCTTGTGATGATGCAGGAACTTCCCGTACCGTGAGGGAGATTTGGGAAAAGGACAGGTACTTGGTCGATACCCATACTGCAGTGGCTTTGGATGTTTACCGGCAGTATGTAGAGGAAACGGGGGACAATTCCACGCCGACAATCATTGCGTCTACTGCCAGCCCTTATAAGTTTGTGGAGGATGTGCTGGGAGCTTTGGAGCCTTTGGAAAAAGGGGATGAGTACGCGTATATGGCCCGTTTGGAAGCCCTGACCCATACAGGAATGCCACTCCAGCTTAAAGCTCTTAAAGAAAAGCCTGTGCGTTTTAAAGAGGTTATCCAAAGCGGGGAGGCGCTCCGTTACGTTTTGCACACCTTAGGAATCGGCGGTGGTGAAAAGTAGTATGGCTTTGTTTGTTATCGCTGATTTGCACCTGTCTCTGGGCGCGGACAAGCCTATGGATATTTTTCATGGCTGGCAGGATTATATCCAACGACTGGAGGAGAATTGGCGGTCTCTGGTAACAGAAGAAGACACTGTGGTTATCGCGGGAGATATTTCCTGGGCCATGAAACTGGAGGATTGCCAAAAGGACTTTGCCTTTATCCACTCTCTGCCTGGCCGCAAGCTGTTGATGAAGGGCAATCATGATTACTGGTGGAGTACCAGAAACAAAATCGATAGTTTTCTTGCTGCAAATGGCTTTGATTCCATGCAGATTTTGCACAATTGCGGTTATCGGGTGGGTAACCGTGCGATATGTGGGACTCGTGGATGGCTCTATAATTCAGAAACCCAGGAAGACCAGAAGATCGTAAACCGGGAAGCGGGAAGGCTTCTTGCGTCTATGAATGAGGCGAAAGCCCTGGGAGGAAAATTGACGGCATTTCTTCACTATCCGCCTGTATATGGAGGCATGGAATGTCGGGAGCTGCTCGATGTTCTGGCTGAAAATCAGGTAAGTGATTGCTATTTTGGACATATTCACGGCCAATTTGCGGCCAAGAAGGCACTAACTGGGGAATACCGTGGGGTAAAAATGCACTTGATCTCCTGTGACTATGTGGGCTTTTGTCCCGTTTTGGTGGAATAGAAATTTGACATATTGGCGGTTTCACACCGGGAATTTCCTTGGAATATTTACGAAAAAGGTATAGCTTCTTTTGCTATCATGTGTTATAATAAGCCGGATAGGGAAAACTGTGGCTCTGCCAGCAAATTATAAAATGAATAAAGTCTGTGAGGGAATAGTGAAATGAATCTGAAATCGACAAACAGTGTAGAGACCAACCAGTACGAACTGAAACTGGAAGTTACTCCGGAAGAACTGGACCAGGCAATCAATCAGGTTTACAAAAAAGAGAGTAAGCGGATGAATGTTCCCGGCTTTCGTAAGGGAAAAGCTCCCCGGGCATTTATTGAGAAATTTTATGGAGAAGACGTTTTCTATCAAGGCGCGGTAGACCATCTGTATAATCCTATGATGACCAGTGCGATTGACCAGTCCGGCCTGGAAGTGGTGGGGGTCAACAGCTATAATATAGAAGAGATCAGCAAAGAGGCCGGTATTGTTGCCAAACTTGTGGTAACAGTGCAGCCAGAAGTGAAAATTGCTGACTACAAGGGCATTGAGATAGCTAAGGAATCTACAGAGCCTACCCAGGATGAAGTGGATGCTGAGATCCAGCGGGTGCGTCAGCGCAATTCCCGCATGGTTACGGTGGAAGACCGGGCGGCGGAGAATGGCGATATTGTTGTTATCGATTTTGATGGCTATACAGATGGCAAGCAGTTTGATGGCGGCAAGGCGGAAAACTTTGACCTGACACTGGGTTCCGGCCAGTTTATCCCTGGGTTTGAAGAGCAAGTGGTGGGCCATAATGTGGGCGATGAATTTGATGTCAATGTAAAGTTTCCAGAGGATTATCATGCGGAAGAGCTGAAAGGTAAGGATGCCACCTTTAAAATCAAGCTGCACGAGATCAAACATCAGGAGCTGCCGGAAGTGGACGATGAGTTTGTGAAGGATGTCAGCGAATTTGACACGCTGGAAGAGTACCGGAAGGACTTAGAGAATACTGTCCGCAGCCGTAAAGAACGGGCCGCAGAAGCAAGCACAGAGCAGCAGTTGATTAAGGCTGTTATTGATAAAGTGGAAGCCGAAATCCCGGACATGATGATTGAAAAAGAGACAGATGAAATAATCAACTCCTTTGATATGCAGCTGCGGGACCAGGGGATGAATTTGGAGACTTATCTGAAGTATACCCAGGGAACTGTGGACAGCCTTCGCGAACAGTATAAAGAGCGTGCGGGACAGCAGGTCCGGGTACGGCTGGGTTTGGCGAAGATTGCGGAACAAGAGGGTTTGACCGTTACAGAAGAAGAGATCGAGGCAGAATTCCAGAAGCTGGCGGACGCCTATGGCATGCCTTTGGAGAATGTGAAGGCCGTGGTCCGCGCCAAAGATATCTCTAAAGATGTGGCGAACCAGAAGGCCATGGACTTGATTAAGGAGCAGGCAGTTTTTGTGGACAAGCCCCAGGAGACCAGCGGCGGGCAGGATTAAAGAATATATAGGGCTAAATTGGCTCGCAATGGAATAAATCTTATTGTTTGACTTCATAATAGAAAATGCGTCTTACGAAAGGAGCAGTCTTTACACATGAGTCTAGTACCTTACGTAGTGGAACAAACCAATAGGGGAGAGCGTTCTTATGATATATTCTCCCGCTTATTAAATGACCGCATCGTTATGCTGAACGAAGACGTCAACAACGCTTCTGCCGGTGTAATTGTTGCCCAGTTGCTGTATTTGGAAGGACAGGACCCGGAAAAGGATATTGCTCTGTATATTAACAGCCCCGGCGGTGTGATTACAGATGGTATGGCAATTTACGACACGATGCAGTATATCAAGTGCGATGTATCGACCATCTGCATTGGCATGGCTGCTAGCATGGGAGCGTTTTTGCTGGCAGCAGGTGCTAAAGGTAAGCGTTTTGCTTTGCCCAACAGTGAAATTATGATTCACCAGCCCAGCGGCGGTGCAAAGGGGCAGGCCACGGATATCAGTATTCACGCAAATCATATTCTGCGTACCAAAAAGAGGCTGAACCAGATTTTAGCAGAACGGACTGGCCAGCCTATCGAAGTAGTGGAACGGGATACAGAACGTGATAATTTCCTTACAGCGCAAGAAGCTCTAGAATACGGGCTGATCGACAAGGTGATTGATAGACGATAATTTGAACGATGGAAAGGAAGAGGACAGATGCCTGTGAATAACGAAAATGATATTTCCTGTTCCTTCTGTGGCAAACCACAGCTGATGGCCGGACAGCTGATTGCCGGTTCAGGCGTGTATATTTGCGAATCCTGCGTGCGGCTGTGTATGTCTATCCTTAATGACGAGGAACGCTTGCAGCATGGCAGTAAGCCTAGCGAACGTGACGGCAGTTTGCTATTGCCAAAGCCTGTGGAGATCAAGCGCAAGCTGGATGAATATGTGATAGGTCAGGACCAGGCGAAAATGACGTTGGCTGTGGCTGTGTATAACCACTACAAGCGCATCTATTTTTCCGGAGAAGGCGATGTAGAGCTGTCAAAAAGCAATGTGCTGCTCCTTGGCCCCACTGGCGTGGGAAAGACATACTTGGCGCAGACCTTGGCAAAGCTTTTGGATGTGCCCTTTGCCATTGCCGACGCCACTACCCTGACAGAAGCAGGGTATGTCGGCGATGACGTGGAAAACATTCTTTTGCGGCTGATTCAGGCAGCGGACTACGATATTTTCCGGGCAGAGCGCGGCATCATCTATATTGATGAGATTGATAAGATTTCCCGTAAGTCAGAAAATCAGTCCATCACCCGGGATGTCAGCGGTGAAGGTGTTCAGCAGGCTCTCCTGAAAATTTTAGAAGGCACCACGGCCAGCGTTCCGCCAAAGGGTGGACGGAAGCATCCCCAGCAGGAGGCTATCAATATCGACACTTCAAATATTCTCTTCATCTGTGGCGGAGCATTCGACGGATTGGAGAAGGTCGTACAAAAGCGTATGGCTGCTGGTTCTTTGGGCTTCGGAGCTGAAGTGCATGGTAAGAAGGAACTAGATGCGAAGAACTGGATGAAGGATGTGACACCTCACGACTTGGTGAAATATGGATTGATTCCTGAGTTGGTGGGACGTATTCCGGTCATTTCTTCTTTGGAAGCTCTGGATGAGTCAGCTTTGGTGCGGATTCTCAAGGAACCCAGAAACTCTCTGATCCGTCAATATCAAAAGCTTTTTGACCTGGACCGGGTGGATTTGGAGTTTACAGACGAGGCTTTAATCACTGTTGCCAAAAAGACGCTGGAACGGAAAACCGGAGCCCGTGGTCTTCGCTCCATTATTGAGGATATTCTGATGCCTGTTATGTATCAGGTACCCAGTGACTACACAGTAGAAAAAGTCGTTGTCACCAAAGACATGGTGGAAAAGGCATCTGGGCCTGAGATCGTGTATAATAAAGACCGAAAGCCGATGAAAATTCGGATCACTACGCCCAAACGTAGAGAACGCAGGGATTCCTCGGCATCATAACAACAAAACAGCATAGAAGGCTGCCTCCGCTGAACCGGTTGCAGTCTTTCGCTGGTTTTAGGAGAACATCATGCAAAATTTTACAGAAGACAATAATAATCAAGATGCCTCTATAACGCTGCCGGTTCTCGCGGTACGTGGTCTGGTATTTTTTCCGGGAATGATGCTGCAATTTGATATCACCCGAAAAAAATCTGTACTGGCAGCTACAGAATCTATTTCCAAAGACAGGCTGATTTTTCTAGTCTCTCAAGTCCATATGGGGGATAGGGAGCCTGTGGGGGAAGATCTCTACAAGATGGGGGTTATTGCCCAGATTAAGCAAGTGCTGCACCATTCGGAGGAAGGGGCAAAACTCCACGTAGAGGGCATATGCCGGGGAGAAATCCTCTCTTTGGTTCAGGAGGACCCCTATTTGCTGGGCAATGTGATGAAATGTCCCCTGCTGACCTATAAAAAATCCTACAAGTCTGAGGCGCTTATCCGTATTATCCACGAAAAATTTGACGAATATCTTCGGCTTTTCAAGCATGTGCCTCCTGATGTGCTGCTAGGGGTTTTGCAGGAAAAAGATTGCGGCCGGCTGGCGGACTACATAGCCTCCAATATTTCCATCGATTTTGAGCGGAAGCAGTACATTTTAGATGAGCTCCGGCCATTAAAGCGAATGCACCGGCTTATTGAGGTATTGACCGAAGAAATCCGTATTCTTGAAGTGGAAAATGAGATAAACCAAAAGGCACAGGCTCAAATTGATGAAAACCAGCGGGAATATTTCTTGAAAGAGCAGTTGCGGGCCATTACCAGCGAGTTAGGGGAGGACGACAACCCCCAGCAAGAGGCTGATGAGCTGAAAGACAAGGTTTTGCGGCTGGGTCTCAGTAAGGTGTGTGAGGAAAAGCTGCTGAAAGAATGTGATAAGCTGTACCGTATGCCCTATGGTTCGCATGAGGCCAGCGTCATTCGGCTGTACTTGGACACCTGTCTAGAACTGCCCTGGAAAAAGGCCTCTAAAGAGAAATTGGACTTAGATCGGGCGCAGCGTATCCTGGACCGGGATCATTATGGAATGACAAAGGTCAAAGAGCGGTTCATAGAAATTTTAGCAGTCAGAAGCCTAGCTCCTGCCCAGAACGGGCAGATCATCTGTCTGGCAGGCCCTCCTGGGGTAGGAAAGACCTCCATTGCTCGTTCTATCGCTCAAGCTACCGGGCGTAAATACGTGCGGGTATCTCTGGGCGGTGTCAGCGATGAAGCCGAAATTATGGGGCACCGAAAGACCTACGTGGGGTCCATGCCTGGGCGTATTATCAATGCGGTAAAACAGGCGGGGGTCAATAATCCACTTATCCTGCTGGATGAGATTGATAAACTGGGTACCAATTTTAAAGGTGATCCGGCTTCTGCGTTGTTGGAGGTCTTGGACCCAGAACAAAACAATGAGTTTACAGATCACTATATTGACCTGCCCTTTGATTTAAGCAAGGTGCTGTTTATTACGACTGCCAACGACTCCTCCCGTATTCCTGGCCCCCTTTATGACCGCATGGATATCATTGAGCTGGGCAGCTATACGCTGGAAGAAAAGTTGAATATTGCTTCTCGGCATTTAGTAAAAAAGCAGCTGGCGCAGCACGGAATCAAAACCTCGCAGCTAAAATTTACCAAACCTGCTTTGCGCCAGCTGATTGACGGATACACTCGTGAAGCAGGTGTGCGTACTTTAGAACGTAAGATCGCGTCCATTTGCCGTAAGACAGCCAAGATGATTGTATCTGACCCAGACTTCAAAAATTTTTCCGTAAAACCCGATAACTTGGAGGAACTGCTGGGGCCTCGGAAATTTACCAGAGACAATACCGCGAAGGAAGATATCGTAGGCTTGGTAAATGGATTGGCCTGGACCAGTGTGGGTGGAGAACTGTTGCCTATAGAGGTTGCTGTTATGTCTGGCACGGGCAAGATTCAATTGACAGGTTCTTTAGGTGATGTAATGAAAGAGTCCGCTAATGCGGCCATTACCTGTATACGTACCAGAGTAAATGCACTGGGTATTTCTCCCAAGTTTTATGAAAAGTGTGATATCCACCTGCATGCTCCAGAAGGCGCTGTACCAAAAGATGGTCCCTCCGCAGGCACAGCGATGGCCACGGCCATCACTTCAGCACTTTGTGGTATCCCTATCCGTCACGACGTGGCTATGACCGGAGAAATTACCCTGCAGGGCAGAGTGCTGCCTATCGGCGGGTTAAAGGAAAAGTCTATGGCAGCATTTAAAAATGGAATTAAGACTGTAATTATCCCTGCAGATAATGTGTCTGATTTAGCAGAGATAGATCCGGTTGTCAAGGATAATATTTGTTTTATCCCAGTCAAAAAGATTGATACTGTATTGGAGAACGCCTTGCAATACATGCCTTTACCATTGCCACAAGAAACGCCCCGTATCCAAGCGGAGGTTTCATCTGCGCCAGCGCAGGGCTATGCCTGTGACTGCCCGCCTCAGCAAAGGAGATGCCAGTGAATTTTCAACATGCGGAATTTGAATTAGCGGCTGGTGTTGCGGCACAGCTGCCAGCGTCTGACCTGCCAGAAGTGGTCTTTTCCGGACGCTCCAATGTGGGGAAGTCTTCTTTGCTCAACAAGCTGGTCAATCGCAAGGCTTTGGCCCGCACGAGTGCTACACCAGGAAAAACAGCGACTATCAATTTTTATCGGCTGCCACAGTGCCGTTTTGTAGATTTGCCTGGTTATGGCTATGCAAAAGTCTCCAAAAATGAGAAACAGCGTTGGGCCGATTTGGTAAACGGTTACTTTGCCCAACAGCGGAGAGTCTCGCTAGTTTTGCAGCTGGTAGATATGCGTCATAAACCTACGGCTGATGATATGCAGATGATAGATTTTCTGCTGGCAAACCAATTTCCTTTTGCAGTCATTTGTACAAAAAGTGATAAGCTCAACCAAAGGGAAACACAAGCACAGTTAAAGCTTTTTGAAGAGCTTTTTAGCTCGAATAGTGTACATTTTTACCCGTTTTCAGCCACAAAAGGATGGGGGAAAGAGGAGATCGAAGCGTTGATCTCTCAGTCAGTGGTAGGATAGCAAAGCAGAAAGAGGATGATCCGTATTTACACACCTTGTTTAAATATAAATGAAAAAGGTCATTTGACTATCAGCGGATGTGACACAGTGGAGTTGGCCCAGCAATATGGCACACCGCTCTATGTAATGAGTGAAGATGAAATTCGCCGGGTATGCAGAAGCTATGCAGGGTCTTTTCAAGAATTTTATGGAGGCCATGGTCGGCCGATTTATGCCAGCAAGGCTTTCTGCTGCAAGGAAATCTGCCGGATTGTAGCCAGCGAGGGATTAGATATCGAAGTTGTGTCCGGTGGAGAACTTTACACAGCCTTAGAAGCTGGAGTGCCTGGTGAAAATATCCACTTTCAAGGGAATAACAAAACTTTACAGGAACTGCAGTTCGCTTTGGATAGTAATGTAGGCGATATTGTGGTGGACAATCTGTCCGAGTTACATGCGTTGGACCGTTTAGCGGGAACCAGTAACAAAACGGCTAAAATTTCTTTACGGATAAAACCGGGAATTGACGCGCATACCCACGAATTTATTCGCACAGGGCAGATCGACTCCAAGTTTGGCTTGGATTTGGCCAGTGGAGAAGCTTTTGCTGCCGCTAAAGAGAGCAGAGATTTGCAAAATGTAAAGCTTATTGGCTTGCATTGCCATATTGGATCTCAGATTATGGAAAAAGAGCCCTTTATTCATGCTGCGGAAGTCATGCTGGAACTGTACTGTCAGGTCACAGAAGAAGTAGGCCAAGAACTGGAACATATCAATCTGGGCGGTGGTTTTGGCATCCACTATACAGAAAAAGATGATTTTATTCCATACAATGCGTATATGGAAGCTGTCTCCCAGAAGCTCCATGCTCTTTGCAAGGAAAAGGGGATCCGTCTGCCAAAAATTTTCATTGAACCCGGGCGTTCTGTAGTCGGTGAGGCTGGAATTACACTGTATACTGTAGGAAATATTAAGAAAATACCCCAGGTACGGAATTATGTCTCTATTGATGGCGGTATGTTTGAAAATCCCCGGTATGCTCTCTATCAATCTGACTATACCTGTTTGATTGCAAATAAGGCCAATCAACCTGCCAACTATGTGGCCACTATTGCGGGCAAGTGCTGTGAGAGTGGAGACCTAATTCAGGAACATACCAATATCCAGTCTCCTGAGGAGGGGGATATTCTGGCGGTCCTTTCAACAGGTGCATATAATTATTCTATGGCCTCCAATTATAACCGAAATCTACGGCCTGCTTGTGTTATGGTCCATAAAGGGGAGAGCCGGGTGATTATTAAAGGAGAAACCTACCAAGATTTATTAAGAAATGATGTATAAGGTGTTTACTTTTTGTGGATTTTTTGTTACAATAAATTCCGCTGGCATAATATCAACAGGAGAGGGATTTCTATGAATGAAAAATTGCAGGATGAGAATATGGACTCACTTTTCCAGGCCGTTCTTACATTAAAAACCCCAGAAGAGTGTTATCGCTTTTTTGAAGATTTGTGTACAGTTCCGGAATTAAAAGCTATGTCTCAGCGGATGGCTGTGGCACAAATGCTTACAGAACGCCATATCTATACAGACATTGTTGGAAAAACCGGCGCTTCTACAGCTACTATCAGTCGTGTAGCCCGGGCATTGAATTATGGCAGTGATGGCTATAACCTGGTTTTTGAACGTATGGGTATTCACCCCAAGCCAGAGGAAGCGTAATGGAGGGTTATTCTGTATTTGCTCAATTTTATGATGCGTTGACAGCTAATGCGGAATATCCACGCAGGGCTGAGTATATTTTAAATTTGCTGTGCAAGCTTGAGCATGAGCCAGGACTTACACTGGATTTGGCTTGCGGTACGGGTTCTCTAACTTTGGAGCTTCAACGCAGGGGTATAGATATCTATGGTGTAGACGCAGATCGGAAGAGCGTCGTGTAGGGAAAGAGTGTAGATCTCGGTGGTCGC
>CAJUPK010000035.1:0-5797 GCA_910588415.1 uncultured Oscillospiraceae bacterium
CGTGGAGCGCTGCTCCACACCACGCAGCCTTTGAAAAGGCTGGCGAAACTTTTCCTTTGCTCCTCTCAAAACCCAATCATATAATAGACAGCTGCACCCGTTTTACACAATAAAATTTATTCTTGAAAGGAAAGATCCCCATGAATCAAGGTTGTAAAAAATACAAACCCTTTCAGCCCATCTCCTTCCCAGAGCGCACCTGGCCGGACAAAACCATCACCAAGGCCCCGGTCTGGTGCAGCGTGGACCTGCGGGACGGCAACCAGGCCCTGGTCAACCCCATGAACCTGGAGCAGAAGCTGGAGTTCTTCCAGATGCTCTGCGATATCGGCTTCAAGGAGATCGAGGTGGGCTTTCCCTCTGCCTCTGAGACAGAGTACGAGATCCTCCGGGCTCTCATTGACCAGGACCTGATTCCGGACGATGTGACCATCCAGGTGCTGGTCCAGGCCCGGGAGCATCTCATCCGCAAGACCTTTGAGGCCATCGACGGGGCCAAAAACGTCATTGTACATTTCTACAACTCCACCTCCACTTTGCAGCGCAAGGTGGTGTTCAACACGGACATGCAGGGGGTTATCAACATTGCCGTGGAGGGGGCAAGGCTGATTCGCCAGCTCACCGAGGAGATCACCCAAAACAGCGGCATCAACATCCGCTATGAATACTCCCCCGAGAGCTTCTCCGGCACGGAGATGGACAACGCGGTGCTTATCTGCGACCGGGTGCTGGAGGAGCTGGGCGCCACCCCGGACAATAAGGTGATCATCAACCTGCCCAACACGGTGGAGATGTCCACCCCCAACACCTATGCCGACCAGATTGAATACTGCTGCCGCAGCATGAAGCACCGGGACGCGGCCATTATCAGCCTGCACCCCCACAACGACCGGGGCACTGCCACCGCTGCCACCGAGCTGGGGGTTATGGCTGGGGCCGACCGGGTGGAGGGCACTCTGTTCGGCAACGGAGAGCGCACAGGCAATTCCGACATTATGAACCTGGCCATGAATCTCTACTCCCAGGGCGTGGACCCAGAGCTGGACTTCAGCCACATGAACCATATCCGGGAGATATACGAGCGCTGCACAGAGATGAAGGTGCATCCCCGGCACCCCTATGCGGGTACGCTGGTGTTCACCGCCTTCTCCGGGTCCCATCAGGACGCCATCAATAAGGGCGTGAACTTCATGCAAAAGGAGAACTCCCCCTACTGGGAGGTGCCCTACCTGCCCATTGACCCGGCGGACCTGGGCCGGCAGTACGAGCCCATTATCCGCATCAACAGCCAGTCCGGCAAGGGCGGCGCGGCCTTTGTCATGCACCAGAGCTTTGGGTATATTCTGCCCAAGGCCATGCACCCAGAGTTCGGCAAGCTGGTGAAAAAGGCCTGCGACCAGGCGGGCCGGGAGATCAGCACCCAGGAGGTGTTTGACATCTTTAAAGGGGAGTACCTGGAGGTGACCAAGCCCTACCATCTGCTGACCTACAAGATCTTTGAGGAGGATGGCGGCCAGGGGCAGGTGATTGTGGACTTTGAGGGAACCATCCGCCACCATGGAGAGACCAAAGCAGTCTCTGGCAAGGGCAACGGCCCCATCGACGCTTTCTTCAACGCCATTGGGGAGATCGGCCTGAGCCACTATGAATTTGTCTCCTACAGCGAGCACGCCATCTCCACGGGCGCGGACTCCAAAGCGGTGTCCTACATCCAGCTGAAGCATGACGGCGAGACCATCTTCGGCGTGGGCATAGACAGCAACATCAGCATTGCCTCTGTGAAGGGCATTATCTGCGCCATCAACCGCCAGCTGAAAGGCCAGGAGGCCTGAACCCCGCCGGGGCATTTCAGACAGCGGAGCATAAAAGAACGCCGGAGGGCTGACAGCGCCCCTCCGGCGTTTCATTTTTTAGGTGTAGCAGAAATAGATGGTAGTGCCTAAAATCTCGTCATAATAGCTGCTGTAGACCCCGCTGCCTGTGATGATGCCGTTCTGCCCTGTCACATTGGCTGGACAGATGCTGCCGTTTTCCAGCAGATAGCGGGCGTTCTCAATGACCCGCTGGCTGGGGGTCCAGTTGATGGACCCGTTGTACACCGGGCCGTACTGGCCAGGCTGGTAGATGACCTCCCGGATGGTGTTGGGGAAGTGGACGCTGTTCACCCGGTTCAACACCACGCTGCCCACCATCCGCTGTACCCAGTCCGGCATCCAAGAGCAACCGGCCTCCGCGTTGATGATCCTGGCCAGCAGGTCCAGGTCCTCCTCGCTGTAGGTGGGCTTGGGCTTGGTGTCCTCCTCTATGGCGGCCAAAATGTCCTTTGCTGTGGTGTGGTCCGTGAAATAGCTGGTCCGGGGAAGATCCAGGTGTTCCTCCTGAATCTTCAAATTGCGCTGCCTCTCGTACACAGCGCCCACCTGCAGGGCATAAGCGCCGCCGTCCTTCAGCGCCCGCTTCATCTCGGCCATATAGTCTATCCGGGGGTCATAGCCAGTCACGGCAATGTAGTCGGAAAGTCCTTTGGCGGAGGCGGGTACGCTGAACACAGAGGTTCCGGCCGCCAGCGCCAGCAGAAACATGGCGGCCCATTTCTTCACCTTTACCATATGAGCACATCCTTTCTCTTGAGACGCGCCGTTCCATGGGGAGGGCCCGTCCCGAAATTCAGGTTTTGCAGTAGGAGTATGGCCGGTATTTGGTGATTTATGCCAAACCGTCCAAAAAATCCCGCAGAACCAACGGATGTAATCATACCACCAGCAGGAGGAAAAGGGGGTCGAAGCCCGCCGTCCTTTTTCCCCGCTTCCTGTCATGCCTGCCGCAGCCCCATAAAAAAGGACCCGAGAGGATCCTTTTTGCCATGAAAACCGTATTTCAGCCCCTGTATGCCCAGCCGGAAGCGCAGGCTGGGCGAGGAGGGTTCCTGCCAGGCCAGGCAGATTGGTGCAGGCATACTGCCGTATAGCAAGCACATATAACGACGGCGGACAGGAAAAAAGCGCGCAGACGGTGCTTGCAGGCTCTTACGTATATTGCAGCTGCGCCGCAGTCCAGCCGTCCAGCACGGCGTTCATGTCCCGGGCCACTTCTTTAGCCCCGGGCAGGTCGTGTTCCAGGTAATTGCCGCACTCCTCCCGCTTGCTGCCGGGAATCTCCCCTTCAAAGCCCTCGATAAACCGGAAAGTCTCCTGTACCAGGGCAATGGCCTGTTCATTGCTGACCGTATCCCGTACCAGCAGGTAAAACCCGGTGCGGCAGCCCATGGGCCCCACGTAGACCACCTGGTCAGAAAGGGCGGAGTTGCGGGCATAGGTGGCAAACAGGTGCTCGAAGGTGTGCATGGCCCCGTTGTTCAGGTAGTCCCCGGCATTGGGCTTTTTCATGCGGATATCATAGGTCACCACGTCCCCGTCTGTGCGGGAGATGTACATGCCCTTGTCCAGCTTGTCATGATCCACGGTAAAGCTTGCGATTTTTTTCATAGTCCTCTTCCTTGCGTAATGGTGTAGTAGTGTTTCAAGACCCTCTCCAAGGTCTGCCCATACGATAGGGAGTATAGTATAGTCACAAAAGCAGGGGAGTTTTCTCTGCACTTTTGCGAAGCAAAAGCGAAGAGAGAAAACTCCGGTACACGGCCATATAGGCTATATATACCATCTCAGTCCGCGCCGTGTACAGTATACCAAAAAGGCCCGGGATGTTTTCTCTGTACTTTTGCGAAGCAAAAGCGGAGAGAGAAAACTCCCCGTACACGGCCATATAGGCTATATATACCATCTCAGTCCGCGCCGTGTACAGTATACCAAAAAGGCCCGGGATGTTTTCTCTGTACTTTTGCGAAGCAAAAGCGGAGAGAGAAAACTCCCCGTACACGGCCATATAGGCTATATATACCATCCCAGTCCGCGCCGTGTACCAGGTACCTAATTATAGCATGTTTTGCCGTAAAAGTCCACTATGTATAGAGGTATAGAAGGCGTTTGTTTTTCTGCTTTCCTTTTCATAGGCCAAGAAGGGCCTCCCGGTGTGGGGAGGCCCTAAACATAGTTTTCGCAATCATTGTTTGTCCCATGAATGGCCGCGGTTCCAAGGCGGATAGTGCTTGTGGCAGGCCGCCCCCCATTCTGGGTACCAGAGGCTGGGTGTACAGAGACAGGCGAATGGGAAAGGGGGAAGCACTGTCCAGAGGCGTCATAGAACACCGGGGAAGATTCGGTCAATTTTCTATAGTCATCCCCAGCACAGATTTTACCGCACCCATCAGCGGCCCAGCTTTTGCTGAAAATAATTTGACTACGGGCGGAAAGAATTTTTTCTTTTACCTCCTGCCGGGCTTTGGGAATATCCATATAGGCAAATTTCTGAACGTCCGATTTGGAAACAGGGACCAGGTCAGCGTCCAGTTTAGCGATCTTTGCGTATTCCCGGAAGTCGGGATTCACCAAGTTGGAGGGATACAGCTCATAGAAAGAGGGAAACATCTCGATAATATTGCCGTTTTCATCGGCAATGCCGCAGGTCCCTGGCTGGTCACAGAAGCTTTGGCTGAAAATAATCTGGTTTCTGGCTGCAAGAATCTGTGCCTCTACCTGGTCCATGGCTTCGTCTATGTCCATGTAAGCGTACTGGAGAGTTTCCGCTTCCACATCCGCAATGGCTGAGCCATCAGGAAGAGACGGCACCGTGCTGGAGGCATGGGAAGATACGGCCACACTAAAAAGCAGGGAAGCTCCTAACAATACAGAAAGCAACTTTTTCATATAAACACGACTCCCTTCACAAAATACAGGCGGGCGGAAGATCTTCAAAACTCTGCATCTTACAGCTGCAAGATGATTATAGCAAAAAAGAAAACTTATTGTTAATAGATATGCAGGGATTTGTAAAAAAGTTTCTCAAAAATAAAGTTTCCGTCTTATCGCACCTCCGATAAAAAGTCAAATACCATTTCCCAAAAGCCATACAAATTTTGCAGTTCTCCGGAAAGCCTCCCCGGCGTCCAGAGGGCCGGGATTTTTTGCACAGATTGCCCCTTGCGCATCGGGCTGTTTCATGATACCATTTATAGAGGAAAAGAGGCCGCGGCCGTGCGGGGCTTTCTTTTTTACAGCAGCAAGGATGGAGACAACAGCCGCAGGGTCTTGCGTGCCCTGGGGCTTTGCAAGGGGTCCGCCTTTTTGCCTGTCGTTTTGGCATGGGCGCGGCGGGCCGGTTGAGAAAGGAAGACTAGAGGAGAGACTATGGACAAAAATCACAGAGCCTTAGAGCTGGACAAAATATTGGACCTGGTGGCGGCAGAGACCGCCTGCCAGGACGCGGCGGAGCTGGCCCGGGCCATTGTGCCCGCCAAAACCGCTGCCGAGGCCCGGCATCTGCTGGAGGAGACCGACGCGGCCTTTGTGCTTATGGCCAAGTTCGGCGGGCCCAGCTTCCGGGACCTGAAAAATGTGGCCAACCCCCTGCGCCGGGCCCAGGCCGGGGGCAGCCTGGGTATGCGGGAACTGCTGGACGTGGCAGGCACCCTGCGGGCCGTCCGGGCCCTGCAGAGCTGGCACGACAAGTCCGCGGGGATGAAGACGGCCCTCAGCGACCGGTTCTCCGTGCTGGCCCCCAACAAGTACCTGGAGGAGAAGATATTCACCTGCATTGTCAGCGAGGAGGAGATGGCGGACGCTGCCTCCCCGGCCCTGGCCAGCATCCGGCGGAAGATCCGCAACGCCTCTGCCAAAGCCCGGGACCAGCTGGAAAAGCTGGTGCGCTCCTCCGCCCACCAGAAGCATCTGCAGGAGAGCAT
>CAJUPK010000035.1:5807-18482 GCA_910588415.1 uncultured Oscillospiraceae bacterium
AGAGCATCATCACCCAGCGGGGGGGCCGGTACGTGGTTCCGGTCAAGGCAGAGTTCCGGGGGGAGGTGCCGGGCCTGGTCCACGACACCTCTGCCAGCGGGGCCACGGTGTTTGTAGAGCCCATGGCCGTGGTGGAGGCCAACAACCAAATCCGGGTGCTCCAGTCCGAAGAGCTGGAGGAGATCAACCGTATCCTGCGGGAGCTCTCTGCCGAGGCAGGGGAGTTTGCGGAGGGGATCATCCAGAGCTACCATATTGCCGTGGAGCTGAACCTGATCTTTGCCAAAGCCCAGGTGGCCTACCGGATGAAGGCAGTCACCCCGGAGATTGGCGAGGACGGAAAGACCCTGCTCCATGCCGCCCGGCATCCCCTGATTGCCAAAGAGAAGGTGGTGCCCACAGACATCACCCTGGGAGACCGCTTTGACACGCTGATCATCACAGGCCCCAACACAGGCGGCAAGACCGTGGCCTTAAAGACCCTAGGCCTGCTGACCCTGATGGCCCTGTGCGGCCTGATGCTGCCAGCCGGGGCGGGCAGCCGGGTGTCCGTGTTCAGCCACATTCTGGCGGACATTGGGGACGAGCAGAGCATTGAGCAGAGCCTGTCCACCTTTTCCGCCCACATGACCAATCTCATCAAGATTCTGCACCTGGCAGACAGCCGCAGCCTGGTGCTGCTGGACGAGCTGGGGGCTGGCACAGACCCGGTGGAGGGCGCGGCCCTGGCCACTGCCATCATCGAGGAGCTGCGCTCCAAGGGCTGCCGGATGGCCTGCACCACCCATTACGCAGAGCTGAAGGCCTATGCCATCCAGACCCCTGGGGTGGAGAATGGGTGCTGCGAGTTTGACGTGGAGAGCCTGCGGCCTACCTACCGGCTGCTGATCGGCGTGCCGGGCAAGTCCAACGCCTTTGCCATCTCCAAGCGCCTGGGCCTGGAAGAGCGCCTGGTGGACAGGGCAGGCCAGCTGGTCTCTCAGGAGAGCAGCGCTTTCGAGCAGGTGGTGGGCCGCTTGGAGGAGGACCGCCGGAAACTGGAGGACCAGCTGGAGCTGGCCCGGCGTGCCGCGGACCAGGCCCGGGACAGCCTGCGGCAGGCAGAGGCCAAGCAGGCAGAGGCTGGCCACCAGGCCCGCCGGGAACTGGAACAGGCCCGGCAGGAGGCGGCCAACTTGGTGCAGAAGACCCGCCGCCAGGCGGACGCCCTTTTAAACGAGCTGGATGAGCTGCGCCGCCAGCAGAACAAGGCCCTTTCCGCTGAGCAGAAGGCCCGGCTGCGGGGCGGCCTGCGGGACTTGGAGAGCGCCGCGGACCCTGTACACAAGCAGCGCTCCAACCAGGACTACACCCTGCCCCGGGACCTGAAACCCGGCGACAGCGTGCTGATCTTTGACATTGACAAAAAGGCCACTGTGCTGGAGGCCCCCCGGGACGGCCAGGCACTGGTACAGGCAGGCATCATCAAGACCCGGGTGCCCCTGGAAAACCTGCGGCTTTTGGGAGAACAGAAGCCAGAGCGGCCCAAGGGACGGTCCGTCACCAAGTCGGTCTCTGCGCCAGAGGCCAGCACCAGCCTGGACCTGCGGGGGCAAAGCTGCGACGAGGCCCTGATGGAAGTGGACGCCTTTTTGGACCGGGCCGCCCGGATGAACCTGCCCCAGGTCACCATCATCCACGGCAAGGGCACGGGCGTGCTGCGGGCAGCGGTGCAAAAGCACCTGCGGCGCTGTCCCCAGGTAAAGAGCTTCCGCTTGGGAGCCTTTGGCGAAGGGGAGAGCGGCGTCACGGTGGCAGAGCTGAAGTAACCGCCTTAGCGGCTCTATAGAAGGACAGATATTAGGAAAGAAAATAAGGGAAGCTGTCTCCGCTTTTTCTGCGGAAAAGCTTCCTTTTTTTTAAAGGCTGTGGTATAATATCCTCTATATGTAAAAATTTCCTTAGGAGGTAAGCCGGATGAACCATCTCTATGCCAGTGACTGCCACAACCACTCCAGCTGCTCTCCCGACGGCAAGCATACCGTAGAGGCCATGCTGGCCCGGGCCAAGGAGCTGGGCCTGTATGCCTACACGCTCACCGACCACTGTGAGTGCCATGCCTATCAGGAGGAGTATTGCCAGCGGATTGGGATAGCCTGGGAGGCCATGGCCGCTGCCCAGGTTCCAGAGGGCCTGGAGTTTTACCGGGGCCTGGAGCTGGGCCAGCCCATGCAGAACCTGCCAGGGGCCCAGGAGGCGGTTGGCAGGTACAGCTATGACTTTGTCATCGGCTCCCTCCACAATCTGCAGGGGGAGAAGGATTTCTATTATATAGACGCCTCCGCCACGCCCATTGAGACGCTCCACGGCCTGCTGGACCGCTATTGGGACCAGCTGCTGGAGATGATCGCCTGGGGCGGCTTTGACAGCCTAGGGCATTTGACCTACCCCCTGCGGTACATTCAGGGGGAGCAGGGGGTGGCCCTGGACCTGTCCCGGCACCAGGAGAAGATCAGCCAGGTATTCCAGGCGCTGATCGCCCAAGAGATCGCCCTGGAAATAAACACCTCCGGCCTGCGGCAAAAGCTGGGGGAGACCATGCCGGGCCTTGCCCTGCTGCAGCGCTACCGCGAGCTGGGCGGCCGCCTGGTGACCTTGGGTTCAGACGCCCACTGCACGGAGGATTTGGGCAAGGGTATTGACGAGGGGATGGACCTGCTGAAAGCAGCGGGATTCACCCATTTTGCGGTTTACGAGAAGCGGCGGCCTGTTCTGCTGCCCTTGGAATAGGAGGGAAATGTGGACATCCTGTTTGATACGGAAAAGGGCCGCTTCTCCTACCGGGTGGCAGGGCTAGCCGTCCAAGAGGGCAGGCTGCTGGTCCAGCGGGTAAAGGGGGACGAGGGCCTGTCCGTTCCTGGGGGCCATGTGGCCTTTGGTGAGACCACAGAGGAGGCTTTGCGCCGGGAGTTTCAGGAGGAGCTGGGGCTGCAGGCGGAAATTGGCGGTCTGGCCGCAGTGGGCGAGGTGTTTTTTCCCTGGAACGGCCCCTGCCAGCAGATCGGGCTGTATTATTGGGTGGCCCTGCCCACAGAACCCTGGGAGGGCCTGCGGCACGGTTTGGACGATGGAGGCCAGGAGCGGGAAGAGCTGGAGTTCCTCTGGGTGCCAGTGGAAAAAATCCAGCGGGGCGAGGCTGTCTTCTATTTGCCCCAGCTGGCCGGTCATTTGACAGAAACGGGTACCCTGCATTTTGTAAGCAATCAGCTTGAACCGGGTTAAAGGTGGGCTTTTGAGAGCAAATGGCGCCGCCCCACACTCTGCTACTTTTAGAAAAAGGGGACAAAACTTTTAGTTTTGCGCTCAAACTGCAAGATCATCAAGAATATATAGGTAACGCAGTTCAAAAGAGGCGATATCTCTTTTGAAGCGCGTTTACTATCACGCAAACGTGCGGAACACATCAACCGGACTAAAAAGAGAGAGGAGCAGATCAGATGGCTATGGAACAGATTTTAGAGCTTTTGCAGGACAACGCCCAGCTGACCCCCAAGCAGCTCAGCGTTATGCTTAACGAGAGCGAGGAAGCCGTGGCAAAAGCCATTGCCCAATACCAGCGGGAAGGGGTCATCCGGGGCTACCACGCCCTGGTGAATTGGGAGCGCACCGAGACCCAGAAGGCCTCGGCCCTGATCGAGCTGAAGGTCACCCCCAAAAAGGACACGGGCTTTGACGAGATTGCTGGCCGCATCATGAACTTTCCCGAGGTGGAGAGCGTGTATCTCATGTCCGGCGGCTATGACCTGGCTGTCACCGTGACAGGCCGCACCATGCAGGACGTGGCCATGTTTGTGCAGAAGCGCCTGGCCACCATCGATGGGGTGCTTTCCACGGCCACCCACTTTGTGCTGACCAAGTATAAGGACGGCGGTGTGATCTTCCAAAGCGAGTACGAGGAAATCGACGAGAGAGGGAGTAATCTGTGTGATTGAGTATGATAAACTGGTAAATTCCACGGCAAAGCAGATCAAGCCCTCGGGGATCCGCCGTTTTTTTGACATTGCCAGCGAGATGGAGGACGTAATCTCCCTCTCTGTGGGCGAGCCGGACTTTCACACCCCCTGGCATATCCGGGAGGCGGGCATTGCCTCCCTGGAGAAAGGCCGCACCCGCTATACCCCCAACCGGGGCTTTACGCAGCTGCGCCAGGAGATCGCCCATTTCCTGCTGCGGCATTACGGGGTGGAGTATGACCCGCAAGGGGAAGTGCTTGTCACCGTGGGCGGTTCCGAGGCCATTGACCTGTGCGTGCGCAGCCTGGTCAATCCCGGGGAGGAGGTGCTCATTCCAGAGCCCAGCTTTGTGTGCTATGTACCCATCACCCAAATCGCCGGGGGTGTGCCGGTCATCATTGAGACAGGCCCGGAGAATGGGTTTAAATTGACGGCAGAGCAGCTGGAGGCCAAGATTACCGATAAGACCAAGCTGCTCATCATGCCCTACCCCAACAACCCCACGGGGGCGGTGATGGGCCGGGAGGAACTCCTGGAGATCGCCCAAGTGGTAGAGCGCCACAATCTGCTGGTGCTCTCTGACGAGATCTACGCGGCGCTCACCTATACCCAGGAGGGCCATGTGACCTTCTCCTCCCTGCCGGGGATGCGGGAGCGTACGGTGGTGGTCAACGGCTTTTCCAAGGCCCACTCCATGACAGGCTGGCGGCTGGGATATGCGGCGGGCCCCAAGGAAATTATCTCTCTAATGACAAAGCTGCACCAGTTTGCCATCATGAGCGCCCCCACTACCAGCCAATATGCGGCCATCGAGGCGCTGAAAAATGGCGATGAGGACATTGCCTATATGCGCGGGCAGTACGATATGCGCCGCCGCCTGATTGTGGATGGACTGAACAGTATGGGCTTGCGCTGCTTTGAGCCAGAGGGGGCCTTTTATGTGTTCCCGTCCGTAAAGTCTACAGGCTTAACATCTCTGGAGTTCAGCGAGAAGCTGATCTACAGCAAACATGTGGCGGTGGTGCCCGGAGACGCCTTTGGAGCCAGCGGAGAGGGATTTGTACGCATCTCCTATTCCTATTCTATCCAGCACATCACAGAGGCATTGGCGCGGATAGAAGCCTTCCTGCAGGAAGTGTAAAGGGGATACGCGTTACACAATAGAGAATGAAACAAGCGCTTTCTGGAAATCCTAGAAGGGGCAGAAAGCGGTAAAACCAGGGAGAGCCAGAGAGGAAAGGGGCTGGGGATTATGAGAGTGAGAGCCTACGGAAAGATCAATTTAACCCTGGATGTGGTAGGAAGAAGAGCGGACGGATACCATTTGTTAGATACAGTCATGCAGAGCGTGTCCATCTGGGATGAGCTGGAGCTGCAGCGCCGGAGCGAGCCGGGACTGCGGCTGGAGTGCAACTGGGAGAGCCTGCCCCTGGACAGCATGAACACCGTCTTCCGGGCGGCGAAATTTTTTCTGGAGGACCAAAAGCTGCAAAGTGAAGGGCTTTACATCTACATCCATAAATACCTTCCCAGCCGCTCCGGCATGGGAGGAGGCAGCGCGGACGCGGCAGCAGCCCTGCGGGGGCTCAACGAGCTGTTCGGTACCCAGCTAAGCACGGAAAAGCTGATGGCCCTGGGGGCACGGGTAGGGGCTGATGTGCCCTTCTGTGTACGGGGCGGCGCGGCCCGCTGTACAGGCGTGGGCGCAGATGTATCGCCGGTCCCTGCCATGCCAGACTGCTGGCTGGTGGTCTGTAAGCCCCCCATGGGCATGAGTACCCCCCGGGCCTATGCCTTGTTGGACCAGTACCCCCTTTCCAGCACCCAGGCCACCCCTCGGATGTTGGATGCCCTGGCAGCAGGCAACCTGCGGCGGGTAGCCAAGGGCCTGGCCAACCGGTTTGACGAGACCGTGCGCATGGGTCCCGTGCGGAGCCTAAAGCGGGCCATGGTGGAGGCTGGGGCTTTGGGAGCTATGATGACCGGCAGCGGCTCCAGCGTGTACGGAATCTTTGAGACAGAGCAGGGCGCCAGGGCAGCCATAAGCCAGCTGGAAGGCCGGGGCCGAATCTTCCTGGCAAGACCTTGTGAAGGGATATAGCATTACAGACGTCCAAGATAAAAAGTTAAGAAGCTTTACAACTGGTGCTAAAAAATAATTTGGCAGAGCAGGCCAGTCACTACAGCCGCAGCGTAAAGGATTCCAGCCAGAATGAAATTTTCCCGGTAATTCTTATGGACCCGGAACAGCACAGCCAGACCTAAACCAGCCCCGGTACAAAGCCCTGCTATTGCAGAGCCAAAGGACAGGGAACCAGCCAGATACAGCTCCATCAGCAGCACAGAGGCAGCACAGTGGGGCAAAAATCCAATGGCTGCCGCCAAAAAGGGCTGCCATATGCTGCCAGAAAGCAGCAACCTGGAGATGGCTGCCTGGCCTGCCAGTTCCATGGTACAGCCCAGGGCCAGGTTGATGGCCAGCAAAAAGCCAAAGACCTGCAGGGTATGCTTCAAAGCTGGCCGGACTAACGAACCCTCCTGGCAGCCGCAGTGCTGGCATAAGTCATGACAAGCTTCATTGCTTTTCGACAAGTGTATAGACTTAACAGCAAAATCGGTCAAGAAGCCCACTAAAAATCCAGCAACTATCTTGACAGCCAACAGACGGCCCAGGTCCCCCAAGGCCTGGGGACGGCTGAGAAGAATGGGCAGGGCTTCGTCAGAGGTGGCTAAAAACACGGCTAATAATGTGCCAGGGGTAATCAGTCCGCCTGCGTAGAAATTGGCAGCGGCAACAGAAAAACCGCACTGGGGTACGCACCCTAGCAAAGCCCCGCCCAAGGGGCCCAGGGGTCCCAGCCGGGCCAAAGCTCCCGTAAGCCGATGGCTGGCGCGGTGTTCTAAAAATTCAATCAGTAGGTAGGCCCCAAACAGGAAGGGCAGATTTTTCAAAGAATCCACAACAGCGTCCAAAATGATCTCTTTCATAGCGTCTCCTTTATTTGTAAACCATATTCCTTTACAATGCACGCAGGAAAGAATGGTTTATTGAGCTGACAAGCAAAACAACTTCATTATCTGTGCCTATACAGCTTTGCCAATGATTACTTTAGTATTATACTACAGGCATGGATTTTTGGAAAGGCCTGTATAAAATATACGAGCCGCTCCCATACTTTTTGCAGATCATTTCAATTTCATTGTTAAAAGGCGGGAGTAATTATGAAGTGGCTGACAAAGGAAATTCTGGCTCGGGCGCTGGCCGGCAGCCTGGCTCTGGCGGCCTGTCTGGGTTGGCTGCGGGCGGCGGGAGCCTCCGAACTGCTGCCAGAGACCATACTGCGGCTGCATGTGGTGGCAAGCTCTGACAGTCCAGAGGACCAGGCGCTGAAGCTAGCCGTGCGGGACGCTGTGCTGGCCGAGGCGGCACGGTGGTGCCAGGATGCAAAGACCATGGAGGAGGCCAACCGGGAGATCTGTACCCATTTGGAGGGGATCTGCCAGGTGGCGGAGAAAACTGTGAAGGAAAAAGGCTTCTCACAAACGGTTACCGCCCAGGTAACGGAGGAATTTTTCCCTACAAAGGATTACGAGGGCTTTTCCTTACCTGCGGGCCGCTATCGTGCTCTGCGGATTGTGTTGGGAGAAGGAGAGGGGCACAATTGGTGGTGCGTGGTGTTCCCGGCCCTGTGTCTGCCAGCGGCGGCGGAGGGACAGGGCGACCTGCTGGCGGCTTTGCCGGAGAGCCAGCGGGACCTGGCGGAAAATCCCGGGCGCTATCAGCTGGGCTTAAAGGCCGCCGAATGGTTTGAGGAACTGCGGGATTGGCTGAGAGGAGAGTGACAGGCAACATGCTGCAATTTGTACTGGGCCGGGCTGGCAGCGGGAAAACAGAATATCTGCGCCGGGTGCTGGCAGAAAAAAGCTTGGCTGGAGACAGCCGCTGCGTCATGCTGGTGCCGGAGCAGTACAGCTTTGAGACGGAAAAGGCCATGCTGCGGCTGGCCGGGCCTCAGCGGGCCAACGCTATCCAGGTATATAGCTTTACACGGCTGGCAGAGGCTGTGTTCCGCCAGGTGGGGGGCGGGGCTGGACGCAGGCTGACCGACGGCGGCAGGCGCATCGTCATGTCCCTGGCTATTGCCGCCTGCGAGGACAGCCTGGAGGTCTATAAAAACGCCGCCAAAGCCGGGCGGATGACAGACCTGCTGCTCACGGCCGTCAACGAACTCAAGCTTTGCGGCATTCTGCCCGATCAGCTTACCGAGACCGCCGACCTGCTTCAGGACCAGGGCCTGGCCCGCAAGCTGCGGGAGCTGGCCGCTGTCTATGGGGCTTACGATGGGCTGGTGGCCGCCTCTTACCTGGACTCCCGGGACGACCTGACCCGGCTGGCCCAGGCTCTGGAGGATCACCTGGTGTTCCAGGGCTGCACCCTGGCAGTGGATTCCTTCGAGGGCTTCACAGTCCAGGAGCTGCGGGTGCTGGCCCAGCTGCTCACCCAGGCGGACAGGGTGCTGGTGTCCCTGTGTACGGATGGCCTTTCGGACGATGGGGCCGGGCTCTTCGCCCTGGTAGACCGCACCCGACGGCGGCTGGCCTCCTTGGCAGAGGAGCAGGGGGTCAAGGTGCTGCCCCCGGTGCAGCTCACCCATTCGCGCCGCTTTGAGAATGAGAGCCTAAAGCTGCTGGAAGCCCAGCTGTTCTGCGCCCAGGAGACGCTGACCTCCCCAGACGCGGAGGGAATCCAGCTGTTCAAGGCCAAAGATGTGTTCGAAGAGTCGGAGTATGTGGCTGCCACCATCCGGCGGCTGGCGGCAGAGGGCCTGCGCTACCGGGATGTTACCATTCTGGTCCGGGACCCCCAGCGGTATTACGGCAACCTGGACGTGTCCCTGAAAAAGCGGGACGTGCCCTGCTTTTTGTCCCAGCCGGTGCGTGTAGACGGCGAGCCGGTCAGCCGGTTCCTGCTGGGGGCCTTCCAGGTGGTGATGGGAGGTTTTGACACAGACCAGCTGCTGGAGATGCTGAAAACCGGGATTTCCGGCTTCTCCGACGAGGAGATTGCAGACCTGGAGAACTATGCGTTCCTCTGGCGGCTGGACGGCAAGGCCTGGCGGCAGCCCTTCACCCGGCATCCCCGGGGATTTGGCCAGGAGCTGACAGAGGAGGACACTGCCAGTCTGGCAAGGCTTAACGCTTTACGGGAGCGCCTGGTCATTCCACTGGAAGACTTCGCTGCCGCCACAGCCAATGCCTCCGGCCAGGAGAGCTGCCAGGCGGCCTACCAGCTGCTGCTGGACTTTGACCTGGAGGAGACTCTGCCCGAGTATTGCCGGCGGCTGGAATGGGCTGGGGAGGATGCCCTGGCAGCCCGGCAGCTGCGGGTGTGGGACCTGCTGATGGAGCTTCTGGACCAGATGCACAGCATCATTGGCGACCGCAAGCTGGGCCGGGAGCGGTTCTACCGCCTGCTGAAAGAGGTGCTGGCCGCGGAGGATGTGTCGGATATCCCCCAGACAGTGGACGAGGTGGTCTTTGGCACGGCCGAGCAGGTGCGGCAGACCTCCCCCAAAGTAGTGTTCCTGATGGGCGTGACCCAGGGGGACTTTCCCCTGAACCCTAAGTCCTCCGGCGTGTTCTCTGACGCAGAGCGCCGGGAGCTCATTGCCCTGGACCTGCCCCTGGGCGATCCCCTGGAGCAGAAGGCTATCGAAGAGCGGTACTTGGCTTATTCGGCGGCCTGTATGGCAAGCCAACGGCTTTACATATCCTGGCCCTCTGTAGTGTCCGGCGAGGATAAAGAGCCCAGCGAGCTGGTGGCTGGGGTGCGCAATGTGTTCCCGCAGCTGGAACCCCTGAGCAGCCTGCCGGAAGACTACCTGGCCAACTCTAAAGAGGCCGCCTTCTCCCGCATGGCCCTGCGCTGGCGGGAGGACAGCCCCCAGGCCGAAGCCCTACGGCAGTTCATCCGCCAGGACCCGGAGTATGGGGGCCGGGTAGCGGCTCTGGAGCGGGCGGCCGGGGAACGACCCCAGCGGGTGGAGGACCCGGCTCTGGCCAAAGAGCTGTACGGCAGCCGCATTTTCTTGTCCCCCACTCAGATTGAGACCTTCCACAGCTGTCCCTTCAAATATTTCTGCCGTTACGGCCTCAATGCCAGGGAGCGCAGGCCTGCCCAAGTGGATGTACTCCAGTACGGCACCATCATGCACTACCTGTTCGAGCGTATCTTTGCAGTCCCCCAGCCAGAGCGGGCGGCCTGGACCCCAGAGGAGCTGCAGGCGCTGGTAGAGGAGCAGATTGGCCAGTATGCCCAGGAGAATATGGGGGGACTGGATTCCCTCTCCGGCAGGGAGCGCTACCGTCTGGGCCGCATGGCCCGGTCCGCCTGCAAGCTGATCGCCCATGTGGAGGCAGAGCTGGCCCAAAGTCGCTTTGTACCCGAGCACCTGGAGTGGAAGCTGGGACGGGACACCCCGCCCCTGCGGGTAGAGACAGGCAGCGGCTCCGTGGTCACAGTAGGCGGCACGGTAGACCGGGTGGATATGTACCGCCGGGGGGACGGCAAAAAGTTTGTGCGGGTCATTGACTACAAGACAGGCAGCCGTATCTTCCGGCTGGGGGATGTGCTCCATGGGCTGAACATGCAGCTGCTGGTATACCTGGCCGCCCTGACCCAGCAGGGAGGGTGCCAGCCCGCGGGCCTGCTGTACATGCCGGCAGCAGAGCCCAAAGTCAGCGCGGAGCGGGGGGCCCAGGAGGCGGACATTGAAAAGGCCGGGGCCAAACAGCTGCGCATGAGCGGCCTGGTGCTCAACGACAGCGAGATCATACAGGCTATGGAGGCCGGGGCAAAGGGAACCTTTATCCCCGCCGCCTTAAAGAAGGATGGCCTGCCGGACAGCCGGAGTTCTGTGCTGGAAGCGGACCAGCTGGCAAAGGTGCTGGAGTACTCCAAGCGGATGATTGCCTCCATGGGCCAGGAGCTGGAACGGGGCCAGGCTGCCGCCAGACCTAGCCTGCGTAATCAAAGCGCCTGCCAGGCCTGCCCCTATGGGGCGGTGTGCGGCAAGGAGTTTGGGGACCGGGACGTGGAGCCAGACCATACCAGCCTGCAGGAGGCCATGAAGCAGGTGGAGGCGGCAGAACCCACAGAGCCCGGCGCAAAGAGCGGAGAATAGAGAGAACATGGATCAAAGACAGAAAGGCGGCTATGCCCATGAGCAAAAAGAAAAACGCCCCCCGGGGAGCCGGGCGCAGAAAAAAGCCCGGCACAGGGGCCAGGCTGGTGCTGGCAGCAGTCACCTGCCTGAATTTGGCCCTGACGCTGGCTCTGTCCCTGCGAAGGCGCAGGGACGTGCTGCGGGCCGTCAGCCAGGACGGCCAGGTGAAGCTGCTGCTGGAAAAAGCCAGCGGCAGCAGCGGGAAAGAGAGCTGAAAACAGAGAGGACCTGCCCCTGTATTTGGGGGCAGGTCCTCTCTCGCAGTGCTTGCCTATTCCGGCAGCTGGTACTGCTGGGAGTAAGTTTCATAGGCCTTGGTAAAGGCCGGGCTGCTGGAATTTTTCAGCTCGTTCAAATAGCTGTGGCTGTCCATGGCGGAGGACTCCTGAATCTGGATGACGGCCACGGCGATGTTGGAGCAGTGGTCAGAGACCCTCTCGTAGTTGGTCAGCAGGTCTGTCAGAACAAAGCCCAGCTCAATGGTGCAGCGACCGTCCTGCAGGCGGCGGATATGCCGCTTTTTCAGCTCGGTCTTCAGGTCGTCCACCACTTGCTCCAGGGGCTCCACCTGGGCGGCCAAAGCCGTGTCCTGGCGCTCAAAGGCGTCTACCGTCAAATTTAAAATATCAATGATAGCGTGGGTGATGCGGCCCAGCTCCTCCTGGGCCTTGTCCGAAAACCGCAGCTGCTTGTCGTGTATCTCCTGGGCCACCCGCTGAATATTCACCGCATGGTCTCCAATGCGCTCAAAATCTCCAATGGCGTGCAGCAGTTCAGCCACCTGGCTGCTGTCCGCTTGGGACAGGTCCTTGCTGCTCAGCTTTACCAGAAAGGTGCCCAGGGTGTCCTCATACAGATCGATCTGCGCCTCCTGCTGGGTAATGGCCGCGGCGGATTTGCTGTCATACTCCTGGATGATCTCAATGGCGCTCAGCATGGAGACCCGGGCGGTGCGGGCCATTTTTACCGCCAGGGCCCGGCACTCCGCAATGGCAAAGGAGGGGGAGAGCATCAGCCGCTCGTCCAGCAGGGCTTCCTGGGTGTTGGTGTCCCGGATGGTCAGTTTGGCCAGCTTCTCCAAGGGCTTGGAGAAGGGCAGCAGCACAAAGGTGTTGATGATGTTGAACAGGGTATGTACCACCGCAATGCCCAAAGCGCTGATGGGCTGATCCGCTATCTCAAAATGAAAGACCGCGTACAGACCATAGAAAACCGTCATGCAGATGGCCGCGCCAATCACCTTAAAGTAGATGCTGACAGCCACCACCCGCTTGGCGTTTTTGTTGGCGCCAATGGCAGAGATTAGCCCTGTGATGCAGGTGCCAATGTTGGCTCCCGCGATAATGGGAAAGGCCATGCCCAGGGAGATGCTTCCCGTCAGGGCCAAGGACTGCAAAATGCCTACCGCCGCCGCAGAACTCTGTATCACGGCAGTAAAGGCCGTGGCCAGCAGCAGG
>CAJUPK010000036.1 GCA_910588415.1 uncultured Oscillospiraceae bacterium
GGCTTTGCCCCAAACCCTACCAGGGGCCTAACGCCCCTGGACCGCGCAATAAATTTTCAAAAAGTATGCCCTTTGCAAAGCCGGAAAAACGCCTTGCTCTTCTCTCTGGGTGAACCGCGGCAATGTATACGGGCCAAACTGGGTCCTGGCCCTCTCTTTCTAGCCGCTGTTCATGCCGGTCAAAAGAGTTCCTGGCCGATTTTTAAGCACATCAACTATGCTCTTTTTACCATCTGCTGTACCATACACCCTGTAAACCCACACAATCCCTTGGCCCATGCTGGGCCTATATTGAAAGGAGCTTTTCCATGCCCATCACCTTTGACCCTACCAGCCGCCTGTTTAAGCTGGACACCGACTGCTCTACTTACGCCTTTATGGTGTACGAGGAGAACTACCTGGTCCATCTCTATTACGGGCCAAAAATCCCAGACACCTCCCTCTCCCACCTGATGTACCGGGGCTGGAACGATTCCTTCGGCCCCCACAACCCCCAGGTACAGGACCCCCGCTTTTCCCTGGCCTTTATGCCCCAGGAGTACTCCTGCGCCAACAGCGGGGACTACCGGGCCTCTGCCTTCGAGGTGCGCGGTCCCGCCGGGGACACGGTGACAGACCTGCGATATGTCAGCCACCGGATCATCCCTGGCAAGCCTGCCCTGGCGGGCCTGCCCGCCACCTTTGCCCAGGAGGATGAGGCGGAAACCCTGGAGGTGGAGGCCCAGGACTCGGTTACGGGCCTGAAAGTCTTTTTGCTGTATACCGTGTTTGCCCGGCACGGAGCCATGGCCCGCAGCCTGCGGGCGGAAAACGCCGGGACCGCCCCCGTGGACCTGGAGCGGGTCTACAGCCTCTGCCTGGACCTGCCCACCATGGACTATGACCTGCTTCACCTGTACGGCCGCTGGAACAAGGAGAACACCACTGTGCGCCAGGCCCTGCAGCACGGCAGCCAGGGCTTCCAGTCCCGCCAGGGCATGACCAGCCACAACAACAACCCCTTTGCGGCCCTGCTGCGCCAAGACGCCAGCGAGGAACAGGGCGAAGCCCTGGGGGTCAGCCTGGTGTACAGCGGCAACTTCTCCTTTGAGATCGAAGTGGACACCTTCGGCTGCTCCCGGCTGCTGGCCGGCATCAGCCCCGCCTCCTTCCGCTGGCATTTAGAGCCGGGCGAGAGCTTCCAGTCCCCAGAGGCGGTCATGGTCTTTTCCCAGCAGGGCCTGGGCGGCATGAGCCGGGCTTTCCACCGCCTGTACAGAGAGCATCTCATCCGGGGTCAGTGGGCCAACAAGAAGCGCCCCCTGCTGATCAACAGCTGGGAGGCCGCCTATTTTGACTTTGACGGGCCCAAGCTGGTGGAATTTGCCAAAGAGGCCAAAGAGCTGGGCATTGAGATGTTGGTAATGGACGACGGCTGGTTTGGCAACCGCTGCGATGACTTCCGGGCCTTGGGCGACTGGCAGGTGAACGAGGAAAAGCTGAAGGGCTCTCTCCAAGACCTGATCCAGCAGGTAAACGATCAGGGCCTGCTCTTCGGCATCTGGTACGAGCCGGAGATGGTCAGCCCGGACAGCAATCTGTACCGCGCCCACCCAGACTGGGCCATTACCGCGCCAGGGCGTACCGGGTCCCTGGGCCGCAACCAGCTGGTGCTGGACATGACCCGCCCAGAGGTGCGGGACAACATCTTCCAGCAGATGGCGGAGGTCATCTCTCAAAACAATATTGCCTATATCAAGTGGGACTGCAACCGCAATATCAGCGAGGCGGGCAATGCCATTCTGCCGCCCCAGCGCCAGGGGGAGTTTTTCCACCGCTATGTGCTGGGGGTGTACGACCTGATGGACCGGATCACCACAGCTTTCCCCCACATTCTGCTGGAAAACTGCTCTGGCGGCGGCGGGCGCTTTGACCCCGGTATGCTGTACTACTCCCCCCAGATCTGGACCAGCGACAACACCGATCCCATTGAGCGGCTCACCATTCAGTTTGGGGCTTCCCTGTGCTATCCGGTCTCCAGCATGGGGGCCCATGTCTCCGCCAACCCCCGCACTGGCCTTGCCACCAAGGCGGCTGTGGCCATGATGGGCACCTTTGGCTATGAGCTGGACCCCCGCAAGCTGACCCCCGAGGAAAAAGAGGCGGTCAAGGCCCAGGTGGCTGACTACCACAAGTATTATGACCTGATCCATAACGGGGACTTGTACCGGATTACAGACCCCACCCTGGACCCCTTCTTCTGCGACTGGGAGTTCGTCAGCCCGGATCAAACGGAAGTGCTCTTTACCCGGGTTATGATGCGCAGGCCCATCAACTTCTTCCAGGTGCAGCGCCTGCGGGGCCTGGACCCGGACAAGCTCTATACAGACCAGGAGACCGGCGAAACCTGGTCCGGCGCCTTCCTGATGAGCGCTGGCGTGGACCTGTCCCTGTGTTCTTGGGCCCCTGTGGAGGACGGCCACTGCGTGGTCAAGCATTTTGTCGCCCAATAAGCCTTGCGGCAAAACGCACACACGGCCAGGGGCAGCCATGTTGCCGCTATGAGAAAAACCTGGCTCAGCCGTCACTTCGCCCCACTGCCGGCCTGCCAGTCCCCCTGTAGTGAGCGCTGTCCTGGAATGGGAAAGCCCATTTCCACCCGCGCAGGGCCGCCCATTTTCAAAGCGGCAAATGTCTATAGGCAAGCGCGGCTCCTGTAGGCAGCCATGCACTTTCAAATCAGTCCCTGCCGATTCTTGTCCGCATGTGTCCTATATTATATTAGCGCTACTCCTTCCCCCATACATGCAGAGAGAAGGCCCGGAGGAATCCTCCGGGCTTTCTCTCTATTTATATTCTTATAGCTAACACAATTCAGAAGAGGTATTGTGAGCCAGGCGTCAAGACCGCCCAATTTTAAAATCGAATATACCGATTTTTGCCTGGGTCTGCCATACAAACCGGCTGGCTAAACCTGGCGGAAGCCCGCTAGCCCGCCTCCCTTGGAAACAGCCTCTCCCGCCAGAGGAGCGCGCAGGCAATGCCCACTCCGTCCGCTAAAATCCAGCCAATGGGCACAGACCACCACACTCCCTCCACACCCACGCCGGGCAGCAGGGGCAGCAGGTAGGCCAGGGCCACCCGGGTGCCCAAGGACACCACGGTCAGCACCACGGACATGGCGGGCCGTCCCAAGGCCCGGTACAGGCCATAGAGCAAGAATAGACATCCAATCCCCCCATAAAAGGCCCCTTCAATGCGAAGATACCGCACGCCCTCGGCAATAACCGCTGTCTCCGATGGATTTACAAACAGCAGCATCAGCGGCCGGGCAAAGACCCATACCAGCACGGAGACCAGCACACTGAACACCATGGCCGCTGCCACAGCTCCCTTTATGCCCGCCCGGATGCGCCTGCCCTTCCCAGCCCCATAGTTCTGGGCAATATAGGTGGAAAAGGCATTGCCAAAATCCTGCACAGGCATATAGGCAAAGGCGTCTATCTTCACAGCCGCGGCAAAGGCAGCCATCACCCCAGGGCCAAAGCTGTTTACCACCCCCTGCACCAGCAGGATGCCCAGGTTCATCACAGACTGCTGCACACAGGTCAGCAGGGAAAAGCCCGCCACTGTGCGCACCCCTTCCCGGCTGACCTGCCAGCTCCCCTTCCGGAATTTCAGGCAGGGGAGCTTTGCCAGGGAGTAGAGGGCGATTCCCAGGCCAGACACATACTGGGCGATCACAGTGGCTCCTGCCGCGCCAGCCACGCCCCAGCCCAGGCCAATGACAAACCACAGGTCCAGGGCAATATTCAGCAGCGCGGATACAGCCAAAAATGCCAGGGGCACAGCGGAATTTCCCAAGGCCCGCAGCAGGCAGGCAAAAAAGTTGTAGAAAAAGGTGGCGGCAATCCCGCAGAAGATCACCAGCAGGTATTGGCGCATGTCCCCCCACACCTCCTGGGGCACCTGCAAAAACACCCGCAGGCCGTCCAGCGCCAGAAAAGCCAGGCCGTTCAGCAGCACAGCCAGCCCGGCAATCAGCACAAAGGCGGCACAGACTGCCTCCTGTAGTCCCTTCTCATCCCTGGCTCCAAACCGGATGGAAAACAGTGTGCCGCTGCCCATGCACAGCCCCAGCAAAATGGAGGTGAGAAAAGTCATCAGCGTAAAGGAGGAACCCACTGCCGCCAGGGCATGGGACCCCAGGAATTTCCCCACAATCAGCGTATCCGCAATGTTATAGCACTGCTGCAGCAGGTTTCCCATCACCATGGGCAGGGCAAACCGCAGCATAGAGCCCACTGCCGGGCCCCGGGTCATGTCTATGTTCACAAAAAGCATCCTTTCTGCCAGAATTTGTCTAAAACAGATTATTATTTATATAATGATATCAGGTTTTTCCCGCCAGGTCAAGACTAGGCCCCTCCAGGAATGTCCAACCAGGGCGATAGAGAAAGCAGCTCCCGCCGGGCGTCTCTGCTTCCCCGCAAAAAGAGCGCGCCCCCCGGCCGGGGAACGCGCTTCTTTTGCAGCTATATAAATGATGCGGTCTATATGCGGCTTTCGCTTTACGCCAGCCCTGAGATTTATACCAATTCCAGAATCGCCATCTCGGCGGCGTCGCCCCGGCGGGGGCCAAGCTTAGTCACCCTGGTGTAACCGCCGTTACGGCTGGCATACTGGGGGGCAATGGTGTTAAACAGCTTGGCGGCAGCGCTCTCCTTGGTCACAAAACTCATCACCATGCGCTTGCTGTGCAGGCTGTCGTCTTTAGCAATGGTGATCATCTTCTCGGCCAGGGCCTGCACCTCTTTGGCCCGGGTGGCGGTGGTCTCAATTTTACCG
Source organism: uncultured Oscillospiraceae bacterium (assembly GCA_910588415.1). Classification (GTDB taxonomy): domain Bacteria; phylum Bacillota; class Clostridia; order Oscillospirales; family Acutalibacteraceae; genus Acutalibacter. The sequence continues at coordinate 4,828 of CAJUPK010000036.1, forward strand.
TTTTCAAAGAAGAACGTCACCATTCCACGCAGCATGGCGGTTCTGTGGGCAGTGGTGCGGCCCAGCTTTCTGGTTCCCGGCATGATAATCCCTCCTATCTGTGCTTATTCGTCGTCTTTTCGCAGGCTGAAGCCCAGGGAAGCCAGCTTCCACACGACCTCTTCCAGCGACTTGCGCCCCAGGTTGCGCACCTTCATCATGTCGTCCTCCGACTTGTTGATCAGGTCCTCCACGGTGTTGATGCCCGCACGCTTGAGGCAGTTGAACGAGCGGACCGACAGGTCCAGCTCCTCTATGGTCATTTCCAGCACTTTTTCTTTGCCGCCCTCGTCCTTCTCCACCATAATCTCTGTAGACTTGCCCTTGTCAGACAGGTCAACAAACAGGTTCAGGTGGTCGGTGAGGACCTTGGCCGCCAGGGAGACGGCCTCCTGGGCACTGATTACCCCGTTGGTCCAAACCTCCAGGGTCAGCTTATCATAATCAATGCTCTGGCCCACGCGGGTGCTTTCCACGTTGAAGTTAACCTTGAGCACAGGTGTGTAAATGGAATCTACCGCAATTTCGCCAATCACGCCCTCAGGCATATTCTGCTTATTGCGCTCGTTCGAGACATAGCCCCTTCCCTTATCCAAGGTAAGCTCCATATAGAACTTAGCCCCATCGCCCAGGGTGGCAATGTGCAGGTCAGGGTTCAGCACTTCCACTTCGCTGTCGCCCTTGATAGACGCCGCAGTGACCTGGCAAGGCCCCTCCGCCGAGATCTCCACCGTCTTGGGGCCGTCGCAGTACAGCTTTGCCACAATCCCCTTGATGTTCAAGATAATCTCGGTTACGTCCTCCTTTACCCCCGGGATAGTGGAAAATTCGTGCATTACCCCGTCTATTTTCACAGACTTGGGGGCAACGCCCGGCAGGCTGGAGAGCAGCACCCTGCGCAAAGAGTTGCCCAGGGTTGTGCCAAAGCCCCGTTCCAGAGGCTCCACCACAAACCGCCCATAGGTGCCGTTTTCAAATGTTTCCGCAATTTCAATTTTGGGTCTTTCTATCTCAATCATCCGCGATCCTCCTCTACACAGGCTGCTTACCGGCTGTTTCCTATTCGCTTAAACGGGAGCTGTACCGATTACTTGGAGTACAACTCGACGATGAGAGTCTCGTCAACCTCAAGGTCAATGTCCTCGCGGGTAGGCAGCACGTCCATCTTTGCCTGTGCATTGGCGGCGTCAACATCCAGCCACTTGGGCGCCGGCCGGGCGGAGTTGGCCTCCAGCACAGCCTTAAACTTGTCGCTCTGGCGGCTCTTGTCCTTGATAGCCACAGTCTCGCCGGGCTTGCAGAGGTAAGAGGGGATATCCACCTTTTTGCCGTTTACGGTGAAGTGGCCATGCACCACCAGCTGGCGTGCCTCCGCCCGAGAGCTGGCCCAGCCGCAGCGGTACACCACGTTGTCCAGCCGTCTCTCCAGCAAAATCAGCAGGTTGTCGCCGGCCTTGCCGGGCATGGTGGTGGCCATCTCATAGTAATGATAGAACTGGCCCTCCAGCACCCCATAAAACCGGCGGGTCATCTGCTTTGCACGCAGCTGCATGCCATACTCGCTGGCCTTCTTGCGGCCCTGGCCGTGCTGGCCAGGGGCATAGGCCCTGCGGGAAATGGCGCACTTGTCGGCGTAGCAGCGCTCGCCCTTCAAAAACAGCTTCTGCCCCTCGCGGCGGCACAGCTTGCAAACGGCTTCTGTATATCTTGCCATATTCTGAGTAACCTCCTGTAGATGGGTTTTTACACGCGGCGTCTTTTGGGCGGGCGGCAGCCGTTGTGGGGGATGGGGGTCACGTCTTTGATCATGCTCACGTCCAGCCCCGCGGCCTGCAGCGCGCGGATAGCGGCTTCACGCCCGGCGCCCGGGCCTTTTACAAACACTTCCACCGACTTCATGCCATGCTCCATGGCCAGCTTTGCCGCGGTTTCGGCAGCGGTCTGGGCAGCAAAGGGAGTGGATTTACGGGAACCCCTAAAGCCCAGCTCGCCAGAACTGGCCCAGGAAATGGCATTGCCCTGGGTGTCTGTGATGGTGACAATGGTGTTGTTGAACGTGGACTGAATATGGGCCGCGCCGCGCTCAATATTCTTCCGCTCGCGGCGGCGGCGCACGGTACCCTTGGTGGTCTTTTGTGCCATTTGACAAATCCCTCCTTACTTTTTCTTGTTGGCCATGGTCTTGCGGGGACCCTTGCGTGTACGGGCGTTGGTCTTGGTGCGCTGGCCCCGGACAGGCAGGCCCTTTCTGTGGCGCACGCCTCTGTAGCAGCCAATCTCTACCAAACGCTTGATGTCAAAGGCCACGTCACGGCGCAGGTCGCCCTCCACATGGCAGTTCTTGTCAATATAGTCGCGCAGCTTGGCAGCGTCATCCTCGCTGAGATCCCGCACACGGACATCCGGGTCTACGCCGGTAGCGGCGCAGATGTTTGTGGCGGTCTTGCGGCCAATGCCATAGATATAGGTAAGCGCAATCTCGATGCGTTTATCTCTGGGCAGGTCAATACCGGAAATACGAGCCATATTCAATGACCATTCCTTTCTTCAGTGTTCAGCTTGCAGGCAGCTCTTTTTAGCCCTGCCTCTGCTTATGCTTGGGGTTGTCGCAAATCACCATGACCTTCCCCTTGCGCTTGATGATCTTGCACTTTTCACACATCTTCTTTACGGAAGGACGTACTTTCATATTGCAATCACTTTCCTTTCTCCACGGTACCGCCTGGGCGCGGGCTTTCCATGCCTTTCCCCGTGGGGCTAAGAGTTTCCCCTGCCCCTTCCGGTTCTCCCGCTCTGCCCTGGGGTTCCGTAAGGATAAGATTTCACTTGTGCTTTCTTGAGAGTGCCACGCCTCACTTAGAGCGCCATGTGATGCGTCCTTTTGTCAGGTCATAAGGAGACATCTCCATGGTGACCTTGTCTCCAGGCAGGATGCGGATGAAGTTCATGCGCAGCTTGCCCGAGATGTGGGCCAGCACCGTGTGCCCGTTTTGCAGCTCGACCTGAAACGTCGCATTGGGCAGGGCTTCCTTCACAACCCCCTGCACCTCAATTACGTCTTGCTTTGACATAAATAAACCTCCGTATCAAAGGACATTTGCCTTTTTCTCCCCAGAAACACTCTCCAGGGCTGCCCGCAGTTTACGATTTGTGGCAAGGGCCTCTTCCGGCAGCACATGGGCTGTGGGCGCCAGGTGCAGCAGCTTCTTCCGCTTGGGCCGTTCCAGTGGCCTGCGTTTGCCATCGCACACAGTGGCCCAAGGCGGGTTTATGGCCATCACGACCAAAAAGCCTCCCTTGTCCCTGCCTGCCTTTGACCGTACTACCTGACCGCGCTTTACTTCCACTGTGGCCCCTCCTTTATTCAGGCAGGGTGAGAATCACCGGCCCTTTGGGGGTGACTGCCACTGTGTGTTCAAAGTGAGCGGAAAGGCTGCCGTCCTTGGTGGTCACAGTCCAGCCGTCGGCCTTTACCTCAATGTCCCGGCGGCCCAGGTTGATCATCGGCTCAATGGCGATGACCATGCCTGCTGTTAGCCGCACGCCCCTGCCAGGGGTGCCGTAATTGGGGACGCTTGGGTCTTCGTGCATCTTCGCGCCTACTCCGTGGCCGCAGAATTCTCGTACCACCGAGTAACCGCGAGCTTCGACATACTCCTGTACCGCATGGCCAACATCCCCCACCCGGTTGCCGGGCCGGACCATTTCAATGGCCTTAAAAAGGGACTGCTCGGTGGCGTCCAGCAAAGCCTGCGCTTCGCTGCTGATCTCCCCGCAGGGAAACGTCCAGGCGTTGTCCCCGTGAAAGCCCTCATAACAGGCCCCCACGTCAATGCTGACAATGTCGCCCTTCTTCAGAATGACGCTTTTCTTGGGTATGCCATGGATAACCTCGTGGTTCACCGAAATACAGGTGCTGGCGGGGTAGCCGTCATAGCCCAAAAAACTGGGCACAGCCCCCATGGACTGGATATACCGTTTCACAAGGCGGTCTATTTCCCAGGTGGAAACGCCTGGCTCCACCGCCTCTCCCGCCAACCGCAGTGCCGCCTGCGAGATTGCTCCCGCTTTCCGCATAACAGAAAGTTCCCTGCTGGTTTTCAGCACGATCATGCCAGGTCCTCCAGGGCCTCCAGCACCATGCGGGTGGTATCCTCCACTTTGTCCTGGCCATGCACAACCCGCAGTTTTCCCTGCTTGCTGTAATATTCCTTCAGCGGCTCTGTCTGGCTGTGGTACACTGCCAGACGCTCCTTCACGGTGTCCGGATGGTCGTCCTTGCGCTGAACGAGGGTGCCGCCGCAAGCGTCGCAAATCCCCTCCGCCTTGGGCTGCTTATACAGCACATGGTAAGAGGAGCCACACTTTTCGCAGACACGGCGTCCAGACATCCGGGTCACAATATCTTCGTCGGCCACTTCAATGTCCAGCACAACGTCAATCTCCGCGCCCATGTTGTCCAGAGCCTCGGCCTGGGGAATGGTCCGGGGGAAGCCGTCCAGAATAAAGCCGTTCCTGCAGTCTTCCTCCACAATCCGGTCCTTGATGATGCCAATTAAGATCTCATCCGGTACCAGCTGGCCGCTCTCCATATAGGTCTTGGCCTTCAGTCCCATCTCCGTGCCGTTCTTCAGCGCTTCACGCAGGATATTCCCCGTAGAAATGGTGGGGATGTTTTTGTGTTCGCAAATCACCTCGGCCTGGGTGCCTTTTCCGGCCCCTGGCGCTCCTAACAAAATCAACCTCATACTGCCCTCTCATCCTTTCTTCTATACGGCAGGGGCTGCCGGCGGGGGCTTGCCCCGCTCAGCCTCGCCATGATGCCCTCTTTCCGTATTCCTTAATCCAAAAAGCCCTTGTAGTGGCGCATCATCATCTGGGACTCCAGCTGCTTCACGGTCTCCAGGGCAACACCCACAATAATGATAACAGAGGTGCCGCCAATGGACAAGCCATGCATCCCGGTGATGTTGGTGAAGATAATGGGGATAAGGGCCACAAAAGCCAAGAACAGCGCGCCGATCAGCGTCACCTTGGAGAGAATCTTGGCAATAAACTCCGCCGTGGGCTTGCCAGGCCGCAGGCCCGGCACGGTGCCGTTGTTTGTGCGAAGATTATTGGCCATTTCCAGGGGATTATACTGAACGGACATATAGAAGTAAGCAAACATGATGATCAGCAGGAAATACAGGATCATATAGATCCAGCCGGTCTGGGAGAAGGCGTCCATAAACGCCTTTCCAAAGCCCCCGGTGGGGTTCCAGAAAATCTGGACAAACTGGGGGATGCTCAAGATGGCGCTGGCAAAAATCACGGGCATAACGCCGCTCATGGCCACCTTAACCGGCATATAGGTGCTCTGGCCGCCAAACATCTTGCGGCCCACCACCTTTTTGGCGTACTGCACGGGAATCCGGCGCTCCGCCTCGTTCATAAACACGATTACCCAAATGACTACCAGGAACAGCACGATGAACAGCGGGGCCAGCACCAGGTAATGGCCGCTGGTAGAGGGGCTGGTCAGTCCCAGGTTGAAATACTGCCACACGCCGCTGAAGGTCACCGGCAGACGGGCCACAATGCCCGCGAACAGGATGATGGAGATGCCGTTGCCCACACCCTTTTCGTTAATCTGCTCGCCCATCCACATGATCAGGGCTGTGCCAGCTGTAAAGGTAAGCACAATTACAATGCCCACAAACACGCCTGCAAAGCCATCGGTAATCTTCACAATGCCCGCGTTGGACCGCAGGTAGAAATAGTACGCCACACCCTGCACCAGACCCAGGCCTACCGTCACATACCGGGTGATGGCCGCTATCTTCTTGCGGCCGCTCTCGCCCTCTTTCTGAAGCCGCTCCAGGGCCGGAATGGCGATAGTCAGCAGCTGCATGATAATCGAGCTGTTGATATAGGGTGTGATGCCCATGGCGAACAAGGACGCATACGAGAAAGCGCCGCCTGTCAGCATGTTGATATAGCCAAGGGCCGTGTTCTCGCCCGCGGCCTCCATCAAAGTGGCCAGGGCAGAGGCGTCCAGAAAGGGAACAGGAATGACGGAACCGAACCGGAACACCACAATGATAAGCAGGGTGTACAGCATCTTCTTGCGCAGGTCCGGGATACGCCAGGCGTTCTTGATTGTATTAAACAAATCAGACCACCTCGGCTTTCCCGCCTGCGGCTTCTATCTTGGCTTTAGCCGCTTCGGAAAAAGCGTCCGCCTTAACCGTCAGTTTCTTGGTCAGCTCGCCATTGGCAAGAATCTTCAGGGCGTCGCCGCTCTTCTTCAGCACCCCTGTCTCCAGCAGTGCCTGCAGGTTTACCTCGGCGCCGTCCTCAAAACGATTCAGGCTGCCCACGTTTACAGAAACAACTTCTTTGGCGAAAATATTGTTAAAGCCCCGTTTCGGAATCCGCCGCTGCAGGGGCATCTGGCCGCCCTCAAAGCCGGGGCGCATCCCGTGGCCGGCCCTGGCCTTCTGGCCCTTGTGGCCTTTGCCGGCGGTTTTGCCGTTGCCGGAGCCGTGCCCGCGGCCAATGCGCTTGGCCTCTCTCACGGAGCCGGGTACGGCCCTAAGCTGATTCAGCTTCATTTTCACGCACCTCCTTCTGGGTTATTCGCTAACCTGGACCAAATGGCTGATTTTCTTCACCTTTCCCTGGGTCTGGGCGTTGTCAGGCTGCTGGGAGGCGTCCCCCACCTTAAACAGTCCCAGGGCATGGGCAGTGGCAATCTGGTCCTTCTTGCTGCCGATAAGGCTCTTGATCAGCGTAACTTTCATCGCAAAGCCCTCCTTACAGAATTTCCTTGACCTGCTTGCCCCGGACAGCGGCCACCTCTTCGGCGGTGCGCAGCTGGGTCAGGCCGGCCAGGGTTGCCCGCACAACATTGCAGGGATTGTTGGAGCGCAGTGCCTTGGTGCGGATGTCCTTAATGCCGGCGCTCTCCACCACGGCGCGCACCGGGCCGCCGGCAATAACGCCGGTACCGGGGGCGGCGGGCTTCAAGATCACCTTGCCGGCGCCAAACTCGCCCACAATCTCGTGGGGGATGGTGCTGCCCCGCAGGGCCACATGATACAGGTTCTTTTTCGCGTCTTCAATACCCTTGCGGATAGCGTCGGGTACCTCGGCGGCCTTGCCAATGCCAAAGCCCACCGTGCCCTTGCCGTCGCCCACCACAACCAGGGCGGAGAATTTCATCACGCGGCCGCCCTTCACGGTTTTGGAAACACGGTTGATGGCCACCACGCGCTCCTGCATCTCAACGCCGTTTGGATCGAAATCTCTCTCTCTAGCCAAACTTAATTCCTCCTCGCTTAGAAGTTGAGGCCGCCCTCGCGGGCGCCTTCGGCCAGCTCTTTCACACGGCCGTGGAAGATATAGCCGCCCCGGTCAAAGACCACGTTGGCAATGCCCTTCTGGGCCGCTCTCTCGGCAATCAGCTTGCCCACCTTGCGGGCAGCCTCTTTGTTGCCGCCGGGGCCCTCAAAGCCTTTTTCCAGGGTAGAGGCGGCGCAGAGGGTGCAGCCCGTCACGTCGTCGATCACCTGGGCGTAAATGTTCGCCGAGGAGCGGAACACATTCAGGCGGGGACGCTCGGCAGTGCCGGAGATTTTTCCCCGTACCCTTCTGTGCCGGCGCAGCCGCGCCTTATTGGTATCCGGTTTGTTTACCATAGATTTTACCTTCTTTCATTCAACGCTTGTATACGTTAAAGCTCGTGTTTGGAAACGAATGCCAGCGCCTGCGTGCGCACAGACCGCGGGACTCTCTCCCGCACTCCGCCGCCTTCGAGAAAACAGGCGAAGCTTTTAACTCGCTCCCAAGTTCTTGCTAATCGATGGCTTAGCGCTCGACCGTTCGCTGGGGCTTTAGCCCTTCGCTCCCTTACCGGCCTTGCCTTCCTTATGGCGCACATACTCGCCCTGGTAGCGGATGCCCTTGCCCTTGTAGGGTTCTGGCGGGCGCTTCTCCCGCACCTCGGCGGCAAACTGGCCCACCTTCTGCTTGTCAATGCCAGAGATTACAATGGTGTTGGCGTTGGGCGCCTCAATTTTGATATCATTGTTCTCGCTGACCACCACCTGGTGGGAATAGCCCAGGTTCATCACCAGGTCCTTGCCCTGCTTCTGCACGCGGTAGCCCACGCCCTGTACCTCCAGGGTCTTAGAAAAGCCCTCGGTTACGCCCACCACCATGTTGTGAATCAGGGTGCGGGTCAGCCCATGAAGAGAGCGGTTCTCTTTCTGGTCATCCGGGCGGGTTACCAGAACCTCCGTGCCCTCCTGGGCAATGGACATCCTGGGGTCAAAGCTCTGGGACAGGGTGCCCTTGGGCCCCTTCACGGTCACTTCGCTGCCGTTGATTTTCACTTCAACGCCTGCGGGAATATTTATGGGTTTTCTTCCAATTCTCGACATTCCGTCGTTGCCCCTTTCTTACCAAATGAACGCCAGCACTTCGCCGCCAACGTTTTCCTGCCTTGCGGCGCGGTCGGTCATAATGCCCTTTGAGGTGGACACAATGGCCACGCCCAGGCCCTTCATAACCTTGGGCAGCTCCGCCGCGCCGGAATAGATGCGCAGGCCGGGCTTTGAGACCCGCTTCAGGCCCTTGATAACAGGCGTCCTGCCCTCGGCGTACTTCAGGGTGATGGTGATCATGCCCTGCTTGCCGTCTTCCTTCACAGAGTAGTGCCGCACATAGCCCTCGTCCACCAAAATCTGGCAGATGGCCTTCTTCATCTTGCTGGCAGGCACTTCCACAGTATCATGCTTCGCGGCCTGCGCGTTGCGGATACGCGTCAAGAGGTCTGCGATAGTATCTGTAACTTGCATGAATATGCCACTTTCCTTTCTCACATAGTGTGTCGCGCAGCGCCTTCGCCCCATCGCTTTGGGGCCTTGCCTTACTTCACGGCTGGGCGCCCCGGTCCGCACTGTCATGACGGACCGGCTGCTGCGCGTTGGCGTTGATTACCAGCTTGCCTTTTTCACGCCGGGAATCTCGCCCTTGTAGGCCAGCTCTCGGAAGCAGATACGGCAGATGCCGAACTTGCGAAGGTAAGCGTGGGGCCTGCCGCATATCTTGCAGCGGTTATATTGGCGGGTGGAAAACTTCGCGGGCCTTTTCTGCTTGATCTTCATTGACGTTTTTGCCACAAAATATCCCTCCCTTTATCTTGTAAACGGAGCGCCCATCAGAGTCAGGAACTCCCGGGCCTCTTCGTCAGTGTTGGCGGTGGTCACAAAGCAGATGTCCATGCCCCGCACTTTGTCTACCTTGTCGTAGTCAATCTCCGGGAAGATGAGCTGCTCGCGGATACCCATGTTGTAGTTGCCGCGGCCGTCAAAAGAGTTGGGGTTAATGCCCCTAAAGTCACGGACGCGGGGCAGGGCCGCGTTAAACAGGCGGTCCAAAAACTCATACATCCGCTCGCCGCGCAGGGTCACCTTTACGCCAATGGGCATCCCCTCGCGCACCTTAAAGTTGGCCACGCTCTTCTTTGCCTTGCAGACCACGGGCTTCTGGCCAGTAATCTTCATCAGGTCGCCGGAAATGGCGTCAATGGCCTTGGCGTTCTCCTTGGCCTCGCCCGCGCCCACGTTAATCACAATCTTGTCCAGCTTGGGAATCTGCATCACAGACTTATAGCCAAACTTCTTCATCAGCGCGGGGGCTACCTCCGCCTTATACATATCTTTCAGTCTTGCCATATTCTCGTCTTCCTCCCTTACAGCGACTCGCCGCATTTTCTGCAAATGCGCTCTTTGGTGCCGTCCTGCAGGACCTTGTGTCCCACACGGGTGGGCTTGCCGCAGCGGGGGCAGACAACCTGCACCTTGCAGGCGTAAATGGCGCTTTCGGCCTTGATGATGCCGCCAGGCTCGCCCATTCTGCGGGGCTTTACGTGCTTCTGCACAAAGTTGGCGTTCTCAACAATTACCTTGCCCTCTTTGGGGCTCACCTGCATGACCTTGCCCTTTTTGCCCCGGTCCCTGCCGCTGATGATCATCACGGTGTCGCCGGTCTTCACGTGTACTTTATTCATCTTCGTCCCCTCCATCAAAGCACTTCCGGGGCCAGCGACAAAATCTTCAAATATTCCTTGTCGCGCAGCTCGCGGGCCACGGGCCCGAAAATACGGGTGCCCCTGGGGTTTTTGTCCTCGCGGATGATGACGGCGGCGTTCTCGTCAAAGCGGATGTAGGTGCCGTCGTCCCGGCGCACGCCAGAGGCGGAGCGGACGATCACGGCCTTCACAACATCGCCCTTTTTCACCACGCCGCCCGGCGCTGCCTTCTTTACGGAAGCCACCACCACATCGCCAATATTGGCATACCTCCTGCCAGTGCCGCCCAAGACGCGAATACACATCAGTTCCTTCGCGCCGGTGTTGTCGGCAACCTTGAGGTAAGACTGCTGCTGAATCACAGTGTGTTCCTCCTTTTACTATCAGGCTACTGCTTAAGGCCCTGGCCCTGCGGCCTGGCCTAAATCTCCTCCAAAGCCCCGTCCTGCGGCTGCCCGCCCAGGCGTTTGCTCCTGGACAGGCGTCCCTTTGCGGGCTCTGCGGATTGCATGCAGCGTCATGCTGCTTATTTTGCCTTTTCGATGATCTCCACCAGCCGCCATCTCTTGTCCTTGGAAATGGGCCGGGTCTCCATAATGCGCACGCGGTCGCCTACATGGCACTGATTTTCAGCGTCATGGGCCTTGTGCTTCACCGTGCGCTTGATGATCTTGCCGTACATGGGGTGCTTCACACTGTCCTGAATGGCCACCACCACGGTTTTGTCCATCTTGCTGCTCACAACGCGGCCCACCGCGGTCTTTCTCATGCTTCTCTCGCTCACTTGTTAATCCTCCCTTCCCTTAGGCGTTTCCGGCGCGCAGCTCGTTCTCACGGATCACCGTTTTGACGCGGGCAATGTCCCGCTTCACGGCCGGAATACGCATGGGGTTGTCAAGCTGATTGATAGCGAGCTGGAAACGCAGGTTGAAAAGTTCCGCCTTCAGGTCGGAAAGCTTAGTGTTCAGCTCGTCGGCTGTCAATTCTCTGATCTCTGAAGCCTTCATGACTGCGCCTCCGTTTCTTTTGTTACGAATTTGCATTTGATGGGCAGCTTGGCAGCAGCCAGCCGCAGGGCCTCCCGGGCCGTGGCCTCGGGCACTTCGCCCAGTTCAAACATCACCCTGCCGGGCTTTACAACCGCCACCCAGTATTCGGGCGAGCCTTTACCAGAGCCCATTCGGGTCTCGGCCGGCTTCTGGGTTACGGGCTTATCCGGGAAGATCTTGATCCAGACCTTGCCGAAACGCTTGCAGTAACGGGTCATGGCCACACGGGCGGCCTCTATCTGGTTAGAGGTAATCCAGGCCGGCTCCAGAGCCTGCAGGCCAAACTGGCCGTAGGTCACCTTGTTGCCGCGCATGGCCTTGCCCTTCATGCGGCCTCTCTGCACTCTGCGGTATTTTACGCGCTTGGGCATCAGCATTTACCTGCGCCCCCCTTCCCTGTTGTCTCTTCTGCCGCCTCTGTTGTCCCGGCGGGGACCGCGGTCATCCCTGTCCCGGCGGGGCCGTTCGGGCCGGTCCGGGCGGGGTCCGCGCTCTGCGCGGTTGTCGTTCAGCACTTCGCCCCTGTACAGCCACACCTTTACGCCAATGCGGCCATAGGTGGTGTTGGCCTCTGCAAAGCCATAGTCAATGTCGGCCCGCAGGGTCTGCAGGGGGATGGTGCCGTCGTGGTACTCTTCGCTGCGGGCAATGTCCGCGCCGCCCAAACGGCCGGATACCTTGGTCTTAATGCCCTTGGCGCCCAGACGCATGCTGCGGCCAATGCAGCCCTTCATGGCCCGGCGGAAAGAGATGCGCCGCTCCAGCTGAGAGGCAATGTTCTCCGCTACCAGCTGGGCGTTCATGTCCGGCTGGCGAACCTCTACAATATTGATCACCACGGGCTTGTTCAGCATCTTCTCGCACTGCTGGCGCAGCTTCTCAATCTCCGCGCCGCCCTTGCCGATAACCATGCCGGGCTTTGCGCAGTGGATGTGGATGCGCACCTTAGAGGCGTCCCGCTCAATCTCAATTTTCGGAATACCCGCCTGGTACAGCTGCTTTTTCAGCGTCTTGCGGAGGTTATAGTCCTCCACCAGGGTATCGCCAAACACATTGTCCTTGGCAAACCAGCGGGAATCCCAGTCTTTTATTACGCCCACGCGAAGGCCGTGGGGATTGACTTTCTGACCCATAATTTTCCTCCTATCCGCTTACTCTTTTTCCGCCACCACGATGGTGATGTGGCTGGTACGCTTCAAGATCCGGTGCGCCCGGCCGTGGTCCTTGGGACGGATCCGCTTCAGGATCGGCCCGGGGGTCACAAAGCACTGGGACACATACAGGCTGCTCTTGTCCATCTGGTGGTTGTTCTCCGCGTTGGAAACAGCGGACTTGAGAAGCTTTCCCAGATCCTCGCAGGCGGCCTTAGGGGTGTTCTCCAGAATAGCCGCGGCCAGATCAACCGGCTTGTTGCGGATAAGGTCCAGCACCAGGCCCACCTTGCGGGGAGAGATGCGGGTATAGTTCAGCGTTGCTTTCGCTTCCATGTCTTGCACTCTCCTTTCTCTTTACTTGCCGGTCTTAGAGCCAGTGTGGCCCTTAAAGGTCCTGGTGGGGGCAAACTCGCCCAGCTTATGGCCAACCATATCCTCGGTGATGTACACCGGCACGTGCTTGCGGCCGTCATGCACCGCGATGGTGTGGCCCACAAAATCCGGGAAAATCATAGAGGCGCGGCTCCATGTCTTCACAATCTTCTTCTCCCCGGCCTCGTTCATGGCCTGGATCCTTTTCAGCAGCACGGGCTGTACAAAAGGTCCCTTTTTCAGACTTCTGCTCATGTTCCTTTATGCTCCTTTCCCGTGCTTACTTGCCGTTGCGGCGGCGTACAATAAACTTGTCGCTGCTCTTATGGTGCTTGCGGGTCTTGTAACCCAACGCCGGCTTGCCCCAGGGGGTGACAGGGCCGGGACGGCCCACAGGGCTCTTGCCCTCGCCGCCGCCGTGGGGGTGGTCGTTGGGGTTCATAACCGAGCCGCGCACCGTGGGGCGCCAGCCCATGTGGCGCTTCCGGCCGGCCTTGCCAACCTTCACGTTCTCGTGGTCAATGTTGCTCACCTGGCCAATAGAGGCCATGCAGCTCTCCGGCACGTTGCGCAGCTCGCCGCTGGGCAGGCGCAGCAGGGCCATGCCGTTCTCCTTGGCCATCAGCTGGGCCATAATGCCCGCAGACCGGGCCAGCTGGGCGCCCTTGCCGGGGTACAGCTCCACATTGTGGACGAAGGTGCCGGTAGGGATGTTCCGCAGGGGCAGGGCGTTGCCGGGCTTAATGTCCGCCTCCGCGCCAGAGACCACCTTGTCCCCCACCTTAATGCCGTTGGGGGCA
>CAJUPK010000037.1 GCA_910588415.1 uncultured Oscillospiraceae bacterium
AGAGACCGTTGCCGGAGCGCCGTTGAGCTTGCAGGTGGACTTGCCCTCCAGCCGGATATTCCGCTGGACCAGCAAAGAGCCGTCCTCTTCCCGCGGGACGGACAAGCCGTCCAGCATGGCCAGCACATCCTCGGAAAGTCCTGTGAACAGCGCTGACACCGATGCCTCTTTTGCACCTGTGCGCACCAGCTCTTTGGATGTGCGCTCTCCCAGCACCGCATGGATAGCGTCTATGATGATGGATTTACCTGCGCCAGTCTCGCCAGTAAGCACGGTGAAGCCCTGGTCCAAGTCAATAGAAGCCCGCTCGATCACGGCAATATTATTGATAAACAGCTGTGCAAGCACGCGCAAAGCCTCCCCTGCTTGTTCTAAGTTCTCAAGAGCTTTCGCAGCTCTTCCCGGGCCTCTTGTGCGGCGGCCTCGGTGCGGCACACCACAAAGATTGTGTCCTCACCAGCCAGCGTGCCCAAAAAGTCCTTCCAATACATGGCGTCCATGGCCGCGCAGACTGCCTGGGCCATGCCGTTCATGCACTTGATGACCAGCATATTCTGGGCGGAATCCACTGCCAAAGCGGAATCCACAAAGAAGGTATGGAATTTCGCGGACATATCGTTGTTGGTCTCGCTGCCAGTAGAATATTTGTACCTTCCGCTGTCTGAAAGGATCTTGATCAACCGCAGCTCTTTGATGTCTCGGGAAACAGTGGCCTGGGTCACGTCGAAGCCGGCTTCCCGTAGATAATGCAGCAATTCGTCCTGGGTTTCCAGGTCATAGTCCCGGATCAGCTCTAATATTTTGGCATGGCGTCGGCTCTTCATGGCAGGCCCTTTCCGGCGGTTCTCGCCTGTTTTATTGGTTTTCCAGCAGTTTCTGGTTCAGTATATCATAAAAATTGCTGTTTGTCAGCTTAATAAATCTAGCATAGCGCCTGGCCCGGGAGAAGGTCAGGCAATCGCCTGGCCGCAGCTCTACCGGCGCGTCGCCGTCCACTGTTAAAAACAGCCTGCCCCGGTTCTTCAGCACCTCCACGTTTAACAGAGTGTCGGGGGCAAAGGCCACGCTGCGGTTGAACAGGGAATGGGGACAGATAGGCGTATAGATCATACAGTCTAAGGTGGGCTCTACCACTGGCCCGCCCGCTGAGAGCGAATAGGCTGTGGAGCCAGTGGGAGTAGCCACCAAAAAGCCGTCCGCCCGGTAGGTGTAGCCAGGGTTCTCCCCTATGGCCATTTTGTACTGCGTGATTTTGGCCAGCTCTGAGGACACCACCGCATCGTTTAAGGCTTGGAAGCTGCTCTCTTCCCTGCCGGAGCGAAGAGTGATCTCCAGCATCATGCGGCGTTCCTCCCGCCAGCGGCCTTTGGCCAGCCGGGCCAGCAGCTGCATCTGCTCGGGTTCTACGCCAGCGGTAAAGCCCAGCTTGCCCGCGTTCAGCCCCAGGACGGGTTTGTTCAGCCGGGCGGCCAGCTTGGCCGCGCTGATAATCGTGCCGTCTCCCCCCACGGCCAAAAGCACGTCGCAGGCCTCCACCTGCTTGGCGGCCTGTTGGCGCTGGGAGTCATCCTCATACAGCCCATTGACCAGAGCGGCCTCACAGCCTGCGGCGCGCAGGGTGGCAATGGCCTCCGCCGCCCGGGCAGGAGCCTGTTTTTTTGCGGGATTGGGTGCTACGGCGATTTTCACGGTCGGCCACCTTTCCTGTTGGTTTCATCGATACCAGCATATGGGTTCATCGTTCCACACGTGGACTTCTATGTATCGTTCCGGGCCGTGCTTCCCGTCATCGTTCCAGTCCTGGGGAAGGCCATAACGGGCGATCACATCCAGAATCTCCGGGTAGGTGTACAGCTGATGGCGGTACTCCTTTCCATCCTGTATGGATGGACTGAAGGTGGGCATGGAATCGCCATAGGTGAAAGAGACGGTTGCCAGGTCGAACTCTTCTATGGGGATCTTTATGACGCCGCAGTCCTCAAACCAGGTACTCAGCCAGGGACTGTGCTCCACCACCATATAATGGGGCGGCTGCCGCTTAATGACTCCGCCCTTTTTCTCAAACTCCCGGCGGATAATGTTCTCGCAGTTGTGTCTGTACTCCACATATTTATTATGCCGCTGGGCGCTTTGGGAGTGGGGACGGGTTGCTTTGATCTCTTCCAGCAGGGCTTTGGCCTCCTCCATGGGCAGGTCTGACAAGGACCGGAAGGGACCTGTGCGCTGATCAAAATAGTGGTATAAGGTCATTCCATTTTCTCCCGCCTATGAGTCCAGCGTGGTATGAGAGGCCGCTGCTACAGCTTGGGGGCTGGCCGCCTCTGGGCGGAGCTCCGGGCACTGCGATTTCTCCAAATGAATCAGGTACTCAATATTGCCCTCCGGGCCTTTGACCGGGGAGAAGTCCAGCCCCAGTACAGAGAAGCCGTTTTCCAGGGCAAAGGCGATGATCTTTTCCATCACCCCTATATGAACGGATATATCCCGAACCACACCCTTCTTTCCCACCTTTTCCCGGCCCGCCTCAAACTGGGGTTTTATCAGGCAGACCCCCTGCCCCTGACTGGACAGCAACGGGTAAATCGCGGGCAAAACCAGCGTCAGGGAGATGAAGGATACGTCCACGGAGAAGAAGTCAATGGCCTCTGGCACCTGCTGGGCGGTCAGATAGCGGGCATTGGTGCGCTCCAGGTTCACCACCCGGCTGTCCTGGCGCAGGGTCCAGGCAAGCTGGCCGTAGCCCACATCGATCGAGTACACCTTTTCCGCCCCATTTTGTAGCATACAATCGGTAAAGCCCCCCGTAGAGGCTCCCACGTCCATACAGGTGAGACCCTCCAGGTGCAAAGGAAAGACTTGAAGCGCCTTTTCCAGCTTTAAACCGCCCCGGCTGACATATTTCTGCCCGCTGCCCCGCAGCTGAAGCGCCGCGTCCTCTGGGTACAGGTCACCGGGCTTGTCCGCTTTCTGGTTGTCCACATAGATCCCGCCCGCCATAATCAGGGCCTTCGCCCGCTCCCGGCTGGACGCCAGCCCCTGTTCCAGCACCAGCACATCAAGCCTCTTTTTTGCCATAGGCCGCCTCCTTTTCCAGATGCTCCAGCACCGTTCGTTCCATCCCCTCAGCGCTGAAGCCCAGTTCCTCTAAAGCCCGGAACATAGGCGCATGTTTGATAAAGGGCTCCTCTATTGCCCGCAGCACAAACTGCCCCCCGAAGCCTGCTTCCAGCAGCAGGCAGGCAAAGTGTTCACCAATGCCGCCCTGACGGACAGCTTCTTCAAAGAAAAACACCTGACGGCAGGAAAGGACCTCTTGGACGGCAGCAGGCTCCATAGGAATAATACGGTTAAGCTTGAGCAGCTTGACAGAGATCCCCCTGGCCTTGAGCCGCTGGGCCGCTTCCGCCGCGAAGGAGAAAATCCGGCCATAGGCTGCTATGCAGACTGTTCCGGCAGAGTCTCCGTACACGGAATAGGGGTCCACGCTGCTGCGAAACCATGGAGGGCAGTACAGCTCTTTCCCCCTGGGATAGCGGATGGCGCAGAGGCCACTGCCACTTTTGGCCAAAAAGGCCATCTGATCCCGCAGCTCCTGAAAATAAGAGGGGGAATACAGGGTCACGCCAGGCACGGTCCGCAAAAAAGCAGGGTCAAAAAGGCCCTGATGGGTCTTGCCGTCCTCCCCCACCACGCCGGCCCGGTCAATGGCCAGCAGCACCTGGGTGTTTTGCAGGGCCACGTCATGGATGAGCTGGTCATAGGCCCGCTGCAAAAAGGTAGAGTACACCGCAAAAACCGGCAGCATCCCGCCCACGGCCAATCCGCCGGAAAAGGTCACTGCATGGGCCTCCGCAATGCCCACATCATAAAACCTGCTTTTAAACCGCTGGCGAAATTCCTGCAGGCCAGTACCCTCCTCCATGGCCGCGGTCACCGCGCAAATGCGGGGATTCTTCTCCGCCAAACCGCAGAGCGTTTGCCCGAACACCCCGGAAAAGCTCTGGGCGGGCTCCCCCGTATCGCCTGTGTCCACGTCAAAGCCAGAAAGCCCATGATACAGGGTGGGAGACTGCTCCGCATACTGGTAACCCTTCCCCTTATAGGTGCGCACATGGAGCAGCACTGGCTTGCGGACCAGCTTCACCGCCTCCAGCGTATCGGACAGTTCCTTGATATTGTGGCCATCAAAGGGACCATAGTAGGCAAACCCCAGGTCGCTGAACACATTGGAGCCGTAAAGCAGCTTTTTCAGGCTGCGCTTTACCCGGCGCAGGCAGGCCCCGATGGGCCTGCCCACCAAGGGCAGGCGGCGCAGGGCGCTCTCTACATTGCCCTTGGCCTTGATATACTCAGGACGGGCGCGCATATGGGAGAGGTAACGGGCCAGGGAGCCCACATTTTTTGAGATGGACATTTTGTTATCATTGAGTATCACAATCAGGTTGCGCCGAAGCTGCCCGGCGTTATTGAGACCTTCAAAGGCCAGACCGCCGGTAAGCGCTCCATCCCCGATAACCGCCACCACCCATCCCCCTTGCTCCTGAAGCTGGCGGGCCTCTGAAAGGCCCAGAGCCGCAGAGATGGAGGTGCTGCTGTGGCCGCTGGTAAAGCTGTCGCAAGGACTTTCCTCCCGGCAGGGAAAGCCTGAAAGGCCGCCCTCCCGACGCAGTGTGTGGAACTCTGGACTGCGCCCAGTGAGCAGCTTATACGGATAGCTTTGATGTCCCACATCCCAGATAATGGCGTCTCTAGGCGGCTGAAAGACCAGGCCCAGGGCCACTGTCAGCTCCACCACTCCCAGGTTAGAGGCCAAATGCCCCCCATTGTCAGACACGGTTCGGATAATGGTCTCCCGCATCTCCTCGCAGAGCTTATCCAGCTCCTGGCGGCTGAGATTTTGCAGGTCCTGGGAGGAACGGATTGTTTCCAACAGATTTCCCATAGCAGCCTCCTCAGGGCTGGATACCATTCTGCAGCTTGGCGGCGGTAACAGTATTTTTCATCAGCATGGCAATGGTCATGGGGCCCACTCCCCCTGGCACTGGCGTGATATAGGAAGCCAGCTTCTCCGCCTGGCCAAAGTCCACATCGCCGCAGAGCCTGCCCTGGCTGTCCCGGTTCATCCCTACATCGATCACCACGGCACCGGGCTGAATCATGTCTCCTGTCACAAAACCCGCTTTGCCCACAGCGGATACCAGGATATCCGCCCTGCGGCAGATCTCCTTGAGATTTTGGGTCCTGCTATGGCAAATGGTGACAGTGCCGTGGGCGTGAAGCAACAGCATGGCCATTGGCTTGCCCACAATGTCGCTGCGGCCGATAACCACGCAGTGCTTTCCGCACACCTCTATGCCGGATGAGCGGAGCAGTTCCATCACGCCAGCGGGTGTGCAGGGCAAAAAGCTGTAGGTTCCCTGCATGATCTTTCCCACATTATAGGCGTGGAAAGCGTCCACGTCCTTGATGGGGTCCACTGTTTCCACTAAAGCGGCCTCATCCAGCCCCTCCGGCAACGGGGACTGCACCAGAATACCGTGGATCTTAGGCTCTTGGTTCAGCTTGCGCACCAGCTCCAGCAGTTCCTCTTGCGAGGTATCTGCAGGCAGGGCATACTCTTCCGAATAGATTCCCACGGCCTGGCAGGCCTTTTTCTTATTGTTCACATAGATACGGGAGGCAGGGTCGTCCCCCACGATGACCACCGCCAGGCCCGGAATAATCCCCTGCTCTTTGAGCCGGGCTACCTCCTCTGCTGCCTGTGCCTTTACCTTGGCGGAAACCGCCTTGCCATCCATGATCTCAGCCATACATCTGCCCCCTTTACTTTTCCTGGGTCTCTTCGCCAGACGCTTCCTCTTCCACCTTGGGAGAAGGAGTTTCATCCTTATTATCCGGATGATCCGGCTCCTCTTTACTGTCTTCTTCCCCCTCTTCAAAGGGAGGCAGGTCGCCGAAAATGGTGCTGTTCTGCAGGTCCGGGTCCACCTCCGCTTTGGCTAAACCTACTGATTCCATAACATATTTGCTGCCGCAGCCAGAAAGCGTATTTCTGTGGCGGAGGAAAAACAGCACAGCAAGGCCAGCCACCACACAGACCGCCGCCACCACCTGGGAGACCTTCAGGCTGCCAATCATCAGGCTGTCTGTGCGGGTGCCCTCTATAAAAAAACGCACCGCCCCATACCAGACCAGGTATAGGATAAAGGTTTGGCCGTCATAACGCCGGAACCTCCGGGTAAAGATATGCAAAAGCACAAAGCCGAGCAGGCACAGCAGGGACTCGTAGAGAAAGCAGGGATGCACCGGGCGGCTGGGGGACACTGCCAAGGTATTGTCGCTCTGCATCCCCCAAGGCAGGTCGGTGGGACCGCCAAAGCACTCTTGGTTCACAAAGTTGCCCCAGCGCCCTACACCCTGGCCAATAAGAAAGCCTAGGGACGCCAGGTCCAGCACGGCTGGCACCTGCAGCTTCCGCCACTTGGCAACCAATCCGCCAAACAGAATCGCTCCGATGAAAGCCCCGTATATGGCGATTCCCCCATCGTGTATATACAAAATCTGTATGGGATCATTCCAATATTTGTCCCCTGGGAAGAAGAGAACATAGTACAGCCGGGCGCAGACGATCCCGCCCACTGTGCCGGCAATCACCGCGTCAATCAGCCGATCCAGCTCAATGTTCATCTTTTTCACGCTGAAAAACGCATAAACCATCGCCAAGAGGAAACCCAGGGCAATAATAACGCCATACCAGCGGATCTCATAGCTGCCAATAGCGAACGCCACCTCTTGTACAGTAAACTGCACCCCCAGCTTGGGAAATTCTACCACATGGCTCATGGGTATCAGTCCTTTCGTATGATATTAGGAATCAGAGGGGCCGGACCACAGAGAGCACACTTCTGTCCTCTTGAAAGACCGACAGCTTTTCTGACACCTGCTCCAAAGTAATCTCTGCCAGGGCATCGATATAGGCAAAGGGCTCCAGGCCATGGAAAGCAAAGTCAATGACCCAGTTGGCCACCCCAGCCGCGCTGTTCAGCGCAGAGACACACTCCCCGTACAGACTGCGCTTTGCCCAGCGGAAGGCCTCGGGCGAGATACCCTCCCGGCAGAGCCGGGCCGCCTCCTCGCGGATCAGCGCTGCCGCCTTCTCCGGGTCCCGTGACTCTCCGCCGAACATTACCGTGGCAAAGCCCGTCCCCTCCAAATACTGGTAGGAGAAGCTGGATTCGTTGATCAGCTCCTGATCCAGCAGGCGGCGGAACAGTGGGGACGCGTCTGAGGCCAGCACGGCCAGCAACACTCCCATAGCGGCCAAATCCTGTTCCGAGCGGGGGCAGTCCCCCTTGTCTTTATACCCAAACTGGAAAACCGGCATGGCCACGGAAAGCCTGGTCTCTACTTTGGGCTGAAGGACCCCCTCCGGCTCCGCAGGGAGGACGCGGGTTACCTGCAGCGGTTTTGAGGGCTTCAAGAGCCGGTCGCAAACCTCCAGCACCTTATCCACTTCAAATTTGCCAGCCAGCACCAGAACCATGTTGTGCAGGTTATAGAAGGTGTTATAGCAACGGTACAAATGCTCCGGCGTGATTTGGGCAATGCTTTCAACAGTGCCAGCGGCATCCTCCCGCACAGGATGGACATGGTACATGGCTTTAAGATACTCGAACATCACCCGCCAGTCCGGCATATCATCGTACATTTTGATCTCCTGGCCAATGATGCCCTGCTCTTTGGCCACTGTCTCCTGGGTGAAATAGGGGGACTGCACAAAGTCCAGCAGGATTTCCAGGGAATCGTACAGCCGGTCGGTACAGGAAAACACATAGCAGGTAGATTCAAAGCCTGTAAAGGCATTGGCGTTTGCCCCGGTCTCCGCATAGCGGGCAAAGGCGTCGCCGTCTTGGCTTTCAAACAGTTTATGCTCCAGATAATGGGCAATTCCCTCGGGCATTGTCTCCGCGTCCGATTCATCGCTGCGCTGAAAACAGTTGTCGATGGAGCCATACCGGGCGCCAAACATGGCCCGGGTGCTGCTGCCGTTCTCTTTGGGGTAGAGATAGATCTCCAGTCCCGAGGGATGACGGCCCTTATAATAGAAGTCACCTGTCCGGGCGCTCTCCACTTTTTGCAGTTCCATCAAAGGTCTCCCCCTTTCAGCGCATACACCACAGCCGGGTGCAAACGGCTGGCTGCCTGTACCACATCCTCCACCGTATAGCTCATCAGCTGTTCTGCTGCCTGGGCCGGGGACAGTCCATCCTCGTCAAAGGCCCGTCCCAAATACCAGTTTTCCACCCGGTGCAGAGAATCTTTGATTGAGTACAGGGAGTTGCATAGATACAGCTTCGCATAGCGCAGCTCGTCCTCGCTGACCTCCCCTTTTTGCAGAGCGGCCAGCTGCTGCAAAATGGCGTCTTCCGCCTGGTCCAGCTGGGCGGTCTCTACGCCGCTCTCAATGAACAAAGCTCCGTTGGACCAGGAAAACGCGGAGTCGCAGTAGTAGCAAAGGCTCTGCTTCTCCCGCAGGTTTTGGAACAGCTTGGAGCTGGTGGGCCCTCCCAGCACAGCGCTCATCAGCTGGAACAGCAAACGCTCCTCCGGCAGCGCCTGAACCCGGAAGGCCATGGCCAGCTTGGACTGGGCCACGGGTTGTTCCTCTGTCACCCGGCGCAGCCCCTTGGGCTGGGTATAGGGCACCCCACCCAAAACCCGGGGCTTGCCCAGCGGGGCAAACTTTTTTTCCAGGGCTTCCAGGTCCGGCTGGCAGTCACCCAGGGCAAAGATCTCAAACCGGGCGTTTTGCAGCAGCTCATCCCAGGCAGCGGTCACGCCCTCCCGGGTAAGGGCCTCAATATCCGCCCGGCTGCCCAGGCGGTCTATCCCGGCTGGGCTTCCCTCAAATAAAATCTGGTGGCAGCGCTTATGGGCATACACCATTTTATCACTGAACTCCGCATCCTTCTGCTCCAGCTGCTGGCGCTTTTCCTGAAGAAATCCATCCTGGGGCAGCAGGCCGTCCCCATCCTTCAGGGTATCGAACAGCACGCTGAACAGCAGCTCTGTCAGCTGGGCAAACATGTCTTCCCCATCCAAAGCATAGCGGCTGGCAATGCCTCCCACAGAGACGCCCAGCACCTGGTACTCTCCGATCCTCTGCACGCCGGACCCCAGGGAAGCCCCGTACAGCTCTGCCAAACGGCGGCTGAGCGCGGAGTAATCTGGGTATTGCCGGGTGGCCCTGCCCACCAGAGAGGGCAGCACAGCATACGGGGCTGCCGTTTTCTGGGACATGGGGACCAGCATATTCACGGCCAAACGCATGGTCTTAAAGCCGGGGTCAACAAAGTTTCTCAACGTAACCGCCGGACTTATCCTGTGGGTCATGATCTCACTCATGGAAACGCTCCCTTTTATCGATTGTTATGCCGTTGTACTCCGAAAGCACTGGTCCGGCTGGGGCCTGTCCTGGGGGCTAGCTGCCCGCACCGCATACCGTACATACAGTATAGCACATTTGCCCCCAAAAAGAAACCTCTCTCAAATCGTGCCGAAAATCCGGTCTCCCGCGTCGCCCAGCCCGGGAAGAATATAGCCGTTCTCGTTAAGCTTCTCATCCACAGCGGCACAATACACATGTACGTCCGGATGAGCGGCGGTCAGTGCTTGTAAGCCTTCCGGCGCGGCAATGACACACAGGAATTTGATGCTTTTGGGATGGCTGCGCTTTACAATATGGATCGCGTCCACAGCCGAACCACCTGTGGCCAGCATGGGGTCCAGCACGATCACATCCCGTTCGGTAATGTCCTGGGGCAGTTTGTTATAATACTCCACGGGTTTTAAGGTGTCATGATCCCGGTAGAGGCCGATGTGTCCTACCTTCGCGGAGGGCACCAGGTTCAGCATACCCTCTACCATGCCCAGGCCTGCACGAAGGATCGGCACAAAAGCCAGCTTGCGTCCGGCGATCACCTTGGTAACCGTCTTCTGCATGGGGGTCTCGATCTCCACATCCATCAAAGGCAGGTCCCGGGTGGCCTCATAGCACATAAGGGTAGCAATTTCACTGACCAGCTCCCGGAACTCCTTGGTACCGGTCTCGCTGCTGCGAAGGAAGGTGAGTTTATGCTGAATCAAGGGGTGGTCCATCACGAACACGTTGGGATTATTCTCCTGCATAGTCATTCTCCTTATTATTCCAGTTTGATGAAGGGTTTACGGCTCTTGGCCTTCTATTTCCATAATCTGCGCCACCCGGCGGGCATGGCGCCCCCCTTCAAAGTCTGTGTGAATGAAGGTGTCCAGAATTTTCACAGCTGTTTCCGCGTCCACAATCTTTCCGCCCATGCACAGGATATTCGCGTTGTTGTCGTTCCGGGTCAGCCGGGCGCAAAGCTCATTGCAGCATACGGCTGCCCGTATTCCCTTTACCTTATTGGCGGCTATGGAGATGCCAATGCCTGTTGAGCAGACCAAAACCCCCAGGTCTGCCCTGCCCTCCGCCACGGACCGGGCCACCTGCAGGGCAATGGGCGGATAATCGACAGATTCTGTGCTGTGCGTGCCAAAGTCCTGGGTCTCTATATTCTGCTCTTTCAAATAAGCCCGCAGGGCCTGGGTAACCTCAAAACCGCCATGATCGCAGCCGATCGCTAATGTCATAAAAACCTTCCCTTCCCAAAATAATACATATTCTATATTCCCCATATCGGCCAGTTTGAATCAACTGCAGACAATCTAACCAGCTTTACAGCAATGCCTTCTGTTCCCTTTTCCGTTTCAGCTCCCGCTCTGCCTGGGGCAGCCGCAGATAGCGGGGCAGCAGCTCGCTTGGGGCAGCCGCAGGCTGGCTCTCTGCCAGCAGTGCCACACTAGCGGCCCGCTGAAACCGGAGCGCTTCCGGCGCCAGTCTTGCCCCCCAGCTGGCAAACTCCTGGTAGCAGAGAGCCGCGCCGTCTCCCAGCAGAAGCAAGCGATCACCATATGCCTGGCACTCTTGGCCCAGCTCCTGGATAGATACAGCCCGGTCCCCGGTTAAACGGGAAAGCCCTCTCTCTTCCGCTTGGAACAGGGCATTATATACCTGTCCACAGCGGGCGTCCATTACCGCGCAGAGGATGCTTCCCTGGCAGACTACCCCGCCATAGGCAATGGCCTCCAACGTGGAGATACCACAGCAGGGGATATCCTGGGGGAAAGCCAGCCCCTTTACACAGGCCACACCAATCCGCACCCCTGTAAAAGAACCGGGCCCATTGGTTACCGCAATGCGCCCTAAGTCGCCGCAGGTAAGTCCCAAGCTGTGCAGAAGGGTCTCAATCATGGGGAGCAAGGTCTGGCTGTGGGTCTGTTTGGTGTTGACAAAGCACTCTCCTAACAGTCTGCCATCTCTGGCGACTGCGGCGGAAGCAGGTCCCGCTGAGGATTCCACCCCTAAAACCAACATAATTACAGCTCCCCTTTCCAACCTGTGATGGTGATTTGCCGTTCATCTTCTTCACTGCCAGGACAGATATCCACATAAATTGTGTTCTCCGGCAATGCGGCGGCAATGTTCTCACTCCATTCCACTGCCAGCACCCTGTCTGTATCCAGGTAGTCGAAAAAGCCGGTGGAATACAGATCATCCCAACTTTCGATGCGGTACATGTCAAAATGCTCCAGTGTAAGCCGGCCCGGATACTCGTTGACAATGGCAAAGGTGGGGCTGCTGGCCACATCGCCCGCTCCCAGGCCAATGGCCATTCCCCGGGTAAAGGCGGTTTTTCCCGCGCCCATACCGCCTGTAAAGGCAACAACTTCCCCACCCTGCAACTGTTCGCTGAACCGCTGGCCCAGTTCCCTGGTTTCCCGGGGAGACCGAGTTGTAAAGCGCAATGCCTTATCAGAACAGCCCATGGATCACAGCATGGTCGTCCACATCAATCTTCTCTGCCGCTGGAACCTTGGGCAAGCCGGGCATGGTCATAATATCTCCCGCATAGGCCACTACAAATCCAGCGCCGGAAGAGAGCTTCAGGTCCCGGATGGTGACTGTAAAGCCAGTGGGCCTGCCAAGCAGAGCGGGGTCATCGGAGAGAGAGTACTGGGTTTTTGCGATACAGACAGGCATTTTGTCTGCCCCCAATGCTTTCACCTCTCTGAGAGATTTCACCGCCTGGTTTGTAAAGTTCACGCTGCCCGCACCATAGATGGTCTTGGCGATGGTCTCAATCTTCTCCTCTATAGAGGCTTCATCCGGATAAATGGGGGCAAAACGCGTGCTTCCGGCAGTCTCCTCTATGACCTGGCAGACGGTCTCCGCCAGGGCCATGCCGCCTTCCCCGCCCTTACCAAACACCTCGGACAGAGCGTAACGCACCCCCAATTCCTTACAGCAATCGTCAATGACCTGCAGCTCCGCGTCTGTGTCCGTGCCAAACCGGTTGATGGCCACCACCACAGGCACACCGTACTTGCGCATGTTTTCCACATGTGCCTTCAGGTTTACAGAGCCTTTCTTCAGGGCCTCCACATTTTCAGCGGACAAATCCGCTTTTGCCACGCCGCCATTGTATTTCAGCGCACGGACCGTGGCCACCACCACCACGCAGTCCGGAGCAAGCCCTGCCATTCGGCATTTGATATCCATAAACTTCTCCGCGCCCAGGTCAGAGCCAAATCCGGCCTCAGTAATGCAGTAGTCGGCCAGCTTCAGGGCCAAACGGGTAGCCCGCACTGAATTGCAGCCGTGGGCGATATTGGCGAAGGGGCCGCCGTGCATGATGGCTGGGGTGCCTTCCAGGGTCTGGACCAGGTTGGGGTCTACCGCGTCCCGCAGCAATGCCGCCATGGCGCCTTCCGCCTTGATATCCCTTGCATACACAGGCTCTCCCGCATAATTATAGGCAATGAGTATATTCCCTAAACGCTCTTTCAAATCCGGCATATCCTTTGCCAGACACAGAATAGCCATGACCTCGCTGGCTACCGTGATGATGAAATTGTCCTCCCTGGGCACACCGTTGATCTTGCCGCCCAAGCCCACAACCACATTGCGCAGGGCACGGTCGTTCATGTCCAGGCAGCGTTTGATAAGGATACGGCGGGGGTCTATGCCCAGGGCATTGCCCTGCTGCATATGGTTGTCCAGCATGGCGCAGCACAGGTTGTTGGCGGAAGTGATGGCGTGCATATCCCCTGTGAAGTGCAGGTTGATGTCCTCCATAGGCAGCACCTGGGCATAACCGCCTCCGGCGGCGCCGCCCTTGATGCCAAACACAGGACCCAGGGAGGGCTCCCGAAGGGCAATGATGGCATTTTTACCGATTTTTGCCATGGCCTGTCCCAGGCCGGCGGTAGTGGTGGTCTTGCCCTCCCCGGCGGGAGTGGGATTGATGGCTGTCACCAGAATCAACTTTCCGTTGGGCTTGGAAGCCAGCCGGTCAAAGGCGGCAGTATTGATCTTTGCCTTATACTTCCCGTAAAACTCCAGCTCTTCTTCCAGAAGTCCCAGCTGTGCCCCGACCTCTTTGATGGGTCTCAGCTCCGCGCTCTGAGCAATCTCGATATCTGTCAGCATACGCTTCCTTCAACACCTTTCCAGCTAAATTTTGTCTTGCTTTACACATTATAAATGACTTTGGTCAAATAGTAAAGCCCGAATCGAAAAAAAGAGAACTTTGAACTGGATTTGAATCAGTACTCTTCGTTTCTCAAAAAGGCTTGCCTAATTCCGCGTTCCTGTGCTATAATGTCCGCAGGACATTTCAGTAGAGCCAGAACTGCGGGGCAGTTCCGGAAATCGCGTCAGCGATTGCCCAAGACGCAGAGCGGCTTGGAGCTGTGCTATAATGTAGCCAGGATACAGATTTTTTCTATAAAACAGAGGTATGTAAAAGGAAACCATATGCTCAATAAATTTTTTAAAAGTACCCTTGATTATTTGAAGCGGGCCGATTTAATTCTCTGGCTGCTGCTGATATCTATGTGCGTTTACAGCCTGGTGCTGCTGAAAAGCGTGTCCCGGGCCACCTCGGTGGATTATTTCCGCGCCCAGCTCTTCCCCATCTGCCTGGGAATTCTGGGGGCCATTGTGGTCAGTATGATCGACTACGCGGAAGTCTCCAACCTCTGGTACCTGATAGAGGGTTTTTGTGTTTTTTTGATGATCTACACATATGTTTTTGGAGAGCGCATCCAAGGTTCCGGCGGCGTGGACGCCCGGGCCTGGATCGTAATTGGCGGGCGCACCTTTCAATCCTCTGAGCTGGTAAAGATTGCTTTTACGCTCACTTACGCCAAACATCTGGATGTTCTCAACAAGCGGGGGCGGCTGAACGACCCGGTGCAGGTTATTCTGTTGGGCCTGCATGCCCTGATTTATATGGCGCTGTGCGCCCTGCAGGGAGATATGGGTGCGGCGATTGTATTTTTCTCCATGTTTCTTGTTATGAGCCTTTCTGCCGGGGTACAGCTGCGGTATTTTGCTATTTTGGCAAGCATGATCTTAGTTGCCCTGCCCATTGTCTGGCGGTACATGATGCCCGACTACCAAAAAAAGCGTTTTGTGGCAGTGTTTAACCTGGATACGGACCCAGACCTGCGTATGGGAGACGGCTACCAGCAATGGCAGGGACGCATCTCGATTGGCAGCGGACGCTTTAAGGGCCAGGGATTGTTTCAGGGACCAAGGGTGGCCAGCAATGTGGTCACCTTCCAGCAAAGCGACTACATCTTTTCAGTGGCAGGCGAAGAGCTGGGGTTCGTTGGCTGTTCTTTGATTATTTTGCTGCTGCTGCTGTTTATGCTGAAGGTTCTGCACGTGGCCAGCGCCTCCCGGGACGAGTTGGGCCGCTACATGTGTTTTGGCTTTTTTGGCATAATCGCCCTGCAGGCTGTGTGGAACATTGGAATGTGCCTGACGATGCTGCCTGTCATGGGCATAACCCTGCCCTTCTTCAGTGCAGGAGGCTCCTCTTCCATGTGCCTGTTTTTAGGGTTTGGCCTTGTGCAGAGCGTGCATATGCGCCGAAAAGAAATGGACGGCCTGCATTTAAGGCGGCAGGGTCCCCTGCGCTTTTCTTACAAACAGATGCGCGCCGCCAAGGAATTAAAAAAGCTGTAACTGTGCCCCATCGCCATGGGCGCTTATATGCTCATATCCAAAGACAAAACCGCCGGTTGGGAAAGTGTTCCAGCCCGGCGGTTGTTTTTGTTTTAGGCGAATCCGATAGAGCCGGTGGTCATTGAAAAGCCCGGCGCTGTTTGTCCAGAATCTGCTGGCGGCGTTCCTGGGTCTGCTCCTGATTCAGCTGCAGCTCGCCCTCGTCTGTGATATCCAGCACACAGCCCTCTTTGGCGCCTTCCGGCAGCTCGGCTGTTTCAATGGCAAAATATCTCTGCTCCTTATCCTCGCAAATAGCGAATTTCCCCTCAAACCGGTCAATAATCAGCTGCTTCATGGTCACTGGCCTCCTTCATTTTTCTGTATCTATGGTCATGGATTTTCCATCGTATTGAAAAACCACGGTACCGTCTGTATCCGTGCGGTAGAGCTTTGCTCCTGTCTCCTCCAGGCGGATCAACACCTCTTCCCTAGGTAACCGGTTCCGGTCTGGCCCTGTGGAGATCACCGCATAGGCTGGCTGCACAGCCTGAAGAAACTCCGTGCTGCTGGAGGTTTTGCTTCCATGATGCCCAACCTTCAATAGCACGGCCCCCAGGTCCTGCCCGCTGTCCAGCAGGTCCTGTTCCGCTTCCTGCTCCATATCCCCGCAAAACAAGGCGGAAAACGGGCCGCAGGTCAATTTCAGTACCAGAGATGCGTTGTTTGGCTCTTCATAGGTTTGTACAGGTCCCAGAGCTGTCAACACGGCCTCTCCTACTGTAACACAGTCCCCTGGCTCTAAGGCCAGTCGCATCACTTCACGGCTTTCCAGCAGATACTCCAAGTCCTCCCATTCCTGAGAGCCGCCGGGCAGGCCGGACGCGGCTTCCACAAAGCCTCCCACTGGCAGCTCCCGCAGCAGCTGGGGCATTCCGCCCATGTGGTCCTTGTCCGAATGGGACATGATCAGATAGTCCAGCTTCTCTACCCCAAACCGAGACAGGTAATCTGCCAGAGGAACTGCCGCACTGCACTTTCCCGCGTCTAAGAGCGCGGCCTCCCCCTTGCTTTTGATGAGAATGGCATCCGCCTTGCCTACATCCATCACATGAATCTCCAGAAGCTGGCCGCCGCTCCAATCCCCAAAGCCAGCGGCCTTGCAGGCCTGCTTCCAGAAAGATATGCCTGCCGGGGTACAGGAAAACACCGCCAAGACCCCTAGAAGCAGGACCGCCATACACTTTGTCCGAAGCCTCCGTTTGCGCCGGGCCTGGGCTTTTAAGGAGCTCTTCAAAACATTCACCCGCCTATGTGTAATTAGGATTGCCTGCTGTTTCGGGATAATTGGGCTTGACAAAGCATAGAAAGACATGTATAATTATACATATAATTCGCCATTTATTCACAGAAAGGAGAGATATCATGGATATACGGCTGATGGCCCCAGAAGACTATCCCCAGGTGTATGCACTGTGGGCAGCTACAAAGGGAATGGGGCTGAATCCCGCTGATGACAGCCGGGAGGGATTGGAACGCTATCTGCGCCGTAACCCCGCCACCTGCTTTGCCGCAGAGGAAGGCGGCCGCATAGCCGGAGCCATCTTAGCGGGACATGACGGCCGCCGGGGCTATATCTATCATGTGGCTGTGGCTGAAAGCTCCCGCCGCCAGGGCATTGGCCGGGAACTGGTCCGCCGCGCTATGGAGGCGCTGCAGCTGCAAGGCATCCAAAAGGCGGCCCTGGTCGTGTTTGCCTCCAATCAGGAGGGCAATGCCTTTTGGGAAAAGCTGGGATTTACCGTGCGGGAAGATCTTTGCTACCGCAACCGCTCTCTCCAGGAATAGTCTGCTGTGGAAAACCAAAAGGCAAAAGGGACGCATACGCGCCCCTTTTTTGTGACCAAGTCTGTAAGCCGAGTTCTGTCTTGAGCAGTCATCTATCTTGGCCTGCTGTTGCCAACAGGCTCACGCCACCTCCACGGAACGCACGGGCCGCGCTTTCGACTTGGCAGAAGCCAAGGTCTTATGTTCCTCCACGGTGTTGCTTCGGATAGGGTTTACAGGGCCGCGTGGTCTCCCACGCGCCGGTGAGCTCTTACCTCGCCTTTCCACCCTTGCCACAAGATTCACCCTAGGTGAACTTGGGCGGTATATCTCTGTTGCACTTTCCCTGGGGTCGCCCCCGGCGGCGGTTAGCCGTTATCCTTGCCCT
>CAJUPK010000038.1 GCA_910588415.1 uncultured Oscillospiraceae bacterium
ACCTTGGGGCTTTGCCCCAAACCCTACCAGGGGCCTAACGCCCCTGGACCGCGCAAATAAGTTCTCACAAAGCCTACTTTCCTATTCTTTGCCAGGTTTTGCTACCGGTCCCGGATATTTTTTATGATATCATTCACCGTGTCCCGGGTATGGGCTTCCTTTTCCAGGCGGTCATCCATCTGCCGCAGGGCATAGACCACAGTGGAGTGGTCCCTGCCCCCAAAGGTCTGGCCAATCTCCACCATGGACATCTGGGTGATGTCCCGCACTACATACATGGCCACCTGCCGGGCTTTGGACACAGCGGCGTTGCGTTTTTGGGAACGGATATCCTCTGGGGCGACCTGATAGGTTCTGGCCACCTCCTCGATGATCTTGTCCACCGTGACAGGAGTGGGCTGGGAGTTGTTGATGATATCGCTGATGGCTGTCTGGGCTGTGGCAATGTTGACCGGGCGGTTCTCCAGCAAGTGGAAGGCCCGCAGCTTTTTGACGGCCCCTTCCAGCTGGCGGATATTGTTTTTCAGCTTGTTGGCTATATATTCACAGACATTTTCCGGTATGTTGAAATCAAAGCTCTCCGCTTTGCGGCGGATGATGGCCACCCGGGTCTCAAACTCCGGAGCCTGCACGTCAGCGGTCAGGCCCCACTCAAAGCGGGTCTTCAGCCTGTCCTCTAGGGTAGCGATGTCCTTGGGGGGACGGTCGGAGGTGAGAACAATCTGCTTTTTGGCCTCGTACAAGGTGTTGAAGGTGTGGAAGAACTCCTCCTGGGTAGAGGTTTTTCCGCCAATAAATTGGATATCATCCACCAGGAACAGGTCCGCGCTGCGGTACTTGCTGCGCAGAGAGGCAGTAGTGCCCCGGGCAATGGCCTCAATGACCTCGTTGGTGAAGTCCTCGCTTTTCACATAGACCACGCTGCGGTCTGGAAAATTGTTCTGAAATTCTTTGGACACAGCGGAGAGCAGGTGGGTCTTGCCCAGGCCGGAATTTCCATAAATGAACAGCGGATTGTAGAGGATGGCCGGTTTGCTGGCCACGGCCTGGCAGGCCGCGTGGGCGAACCGGTTGGAGGGGCCCACCACAAAGGTCTCGAAGGTGAGCTCGTACCCCTCGTCCGAGGAGACGTCGTTTTTGGCGGGAAGTTCCTCCTTCTTTACGCAGAGAGAAAGGCCAATGCTGTCCCCAAAAACGGTTTGCAGGGCCTTTTCCAGCAGGTCGCTGTAGCAGCGCAGCAAGGTCTGTTTGTGAAATTCGTTGGGGGTCTCAATAACAGCCACCCCTTGGTCAAAGTCCAGCGCAACGGGCCTAAGCCGGCTGAACCAGGTCTTATAGGCCACGTCTGTGATCTGCGATTTACAGTAATCGCAGATGATCTCCCATGCTTGATCGAATGAATCCAAGTACAATACCCTCCCAGTTTTGTTTTTCCCTCAATAATGGTTTTGCGATTGTGAAGCAGGCCGGGGAGTATATAAACATGAAAAAAGCTCCCTAAAGCCTGTTCAGGCTTTAGGGCTTGTTTGAAAAACTGCAAATACCGTCTTCTCCTTCAAAAATCCGGCACTTTTTCTCTTTTCAAACAAGCCCTGGGTCCATTTGGCGCAGGCCGGACTTTTCCGGCTTAAAAAGGGCTGATGGTAAGCTCCGCAAATTATTATGTGAACTAGTATAGCATATTCCTGGGGGATTTTCAAATATTTTTCAACATTCCCCTTGACTTTCTTCAGCGGGTGTACTATTATATTTTTAACAGTAATATTTTTAGCAGTAGATGTGGGAAACCCTGCACCTGCTGGGAAAGAGAGGGACAACAAGATGAAGGGTTTTGGTTATTTGGATAGGCTATCCCTGGCTGCACGGTGGTTTTTGCCCCGGGAGGAGGCGGAGAGCGTGATAGAAGATTACCAGGACATTTTGCAGGAGGCGGGGGGACCCCAGGAGGCGAGAGAGCGCTTTGGGTCCCCTGTGAAGCTGGTGTGGAGGCTGGCGAACAGGAATTTTGTCCGCCGCTGGCACATGATTTTGGTGCTGATGCTGTTCTGCCTGTTTGCGCCGTACTGTATGGAACAGCTGGACGCAGTTCTTCACAATGCCTTGCTTCCCGGCAATGGGGTATGGTATAATGAATTTGGATGCAGCAATCTGGCCGCAAATTTTATCTCTGCCTGGATAGTATTTTTTATTGGTATAGAGATTCTGGACGCTGGCTCGTATAAGCAGCCTCTGCGGACAGTTTTGCTGGTATGGATCATTTGGTTGTCCTTTTTCTTCTTCATTTTTATGATGGATGGCCTGGTCTATCTTTTTCAGACAAAGATATTTTCCGGCCCGGTCCGGGTGGGACAGGGATATGTGATCACCCTTTTTCAGCGGGCGAATTTTCTGTTCCTGCTGGGCGGATTGGCCTCTCTGGCTGCCTTTGGATGGGGAGGCAAGTGGAAAAAGCCTCTTTCAAGGCCCCTGCTGTTCAGTATAATCGGGGCATTTGTGCTGGCTGCCGGGCCTGCGGTGTTCTGCCTGTACTCTGCCTATGGGAATGTCTATCCTTTGGCATATCATTTGAGCTGGGTGCATAAGGGGACCATTTGCCTGATCGTGCTTTTTATGGCGGGGGCTCTCATCAGCCTGGTGCTGGCCAAAACGCGGGACGCCCGCTGGAGGTCGGTGTTTATTTTGTGCCTGGCTGGGCTTGCTGTGTGCGATTACCTTTACTGGCTTACCCGGGGGGATGGCGAGTTTCTGACAGTACGGCGCGACGGGTTGATTCAAGCCTTTTATGTAGCTGCAAACCGGGAAATTTGGGTGAGCGAACTGACATGGCACATGTGTGCGGATGTGGGACTGGGCACAGTTTTGGCTGCTTTAGGACTGCTGTAGGGGGTGGAACATGCTAAAAAAAGAGCTGATGACCCTTTGTATGCTGCAACTGCTGATGAGTCAAGACCGCTATGGCTATGAGATGCTTTCTCTGCTGCACAAGGCCTTTCCGGAGACCCAGGAGAGCGCCATCTACGCGGTGCTGCGGGAGTTGTCTAAAGAAAAGCTGGCGGAGACCTATAGGGGAGAGACCTCTGCGGGGCCTGTCCGCAAATATTACCGGATTACGGAAAAAGGGCGGGAGGTATACCAGGGCCTGCTGGGCCAGTGGCGCCAGCTGACAGCGGCTTTGCGGGAGCTAGGAGTTGACGCATAAGGGGTTTGTTATAGCCTTTGTGATCGTCTATTATATTAGGATGGGAGAGGGGAAGAAGGGCCCCGGGTTC
The DNA here is from genome assembly GCA_910588415.1 of uncultured Oscillospiraceae bacterium. Classification (GTDB taxonomy): domain Bacteria; phylum Bacillota; class Clostridia; order Oscillospirales; family Acutalibacteraceae; genus Acutalibacter. The sequence goes on from CAJUPK010000038.1 coordinate 3,270, forward strand.
TGGCTAGGGACGCGGGGCCGGGGAATTTTCCCAGGAAACCTGCAAATTTTATGTTGACATAAGGGGGGCCTTTAGGGTATAATTTGAAAATGCAAGGGATTAGCCCGAAAGGAGGGACTTTTTATGCTGAGAACCTATCAGCCCAAGAAGCTCCACAGAAAAAAGGAGCATGGTTTCCGGAAGCGGATGTCCGACAGGAACGGACGCAAGGTACTGGCCCGCCGCCGCGCAAAGGGCAGAGCCCGCCTTTCTTATTGATTGGCAGCTTGACGGGCGGTTTCACCTGCCGTTTGGGCGGGCAAAGCGCGTACTGTATCTATCCGGCGCTTGAAGGTCACAGAGAGGCTGTTTTACAACAAAAAAATGCTGGATCTTACTCCCGATAGCGATCCTGACAGCGAGATACTTTTTGGAAACGGCTGGAAGGCGGTGACGCTTTCTGGGTGTTGCTGACAACGAAAAGAGCCGCTATTGGGCTGTGGGACGGTATTTTTTGCGGTTAAAACAGGCTCTGGCGTGACCTTTATTTGTTGTACGCTGGTTGTTCCGTTTTATTTTGGTTTTATTTTTTCTTGTAATGTTTTACTATGTCCTGTGTATTTTTTAGTATAAGATGATTTGTTTAGATTTACACATGATTCTGTTAGCGGAGGGCCGTGGAAGCATTGGATCAGATTATTTCGCTGTGCAGGAACAATGAGTTCCGGCGCGCCTATAACAGAGGGAAAAGCTATGTATCCCCTGTGCTGGTGGTGTATGTGGTGAAAAACCGCTGCCGCTGCCTGCGCATGGGCATTACGACCAGTAAAAAGATTGGAAACGCGGTGCAGAGGAACCGTTCCCGGCGGGTAATCCGGGAGGCTTACCGCCAGCTGGCGGACAGGCTGAAGCCAGGATATGACCTGGTTTTTGTGGCCAGGGGACGCACTCCTTTTGTGAAAAGCACAGAGGTGCTTAAACACATGGAGCGCCAGCTGCAGGCCGCGGGACTGCTTTTGGAGGACAAGTAGGCAGGTATGGACAGAATGGGAGCTTTGCAAGCTTTTCTTAGGGCATACAGAGGGACATGCCTGTCCAAAGGGCAGGAAATAAAGCCCCATGCCGGGCCGGTGTTATGAAATTTTTACTGATTAAACTGATTGAATTTTACCGCAAGTATATCTCGCCCAGGACCGCGCCCTCTTGTAAATTTATTCCCACTTGCTCCCAGTATGGCCTGGAGGCTATCGGGCGTTTTGGAGCGCTGAAGGGCGGCCTGCTGACCCTTTGGCGGATTTTGCGGTGCAACCCCTGGAGCAGAGGGGGCTATGATCCGGTTCCGGAGAAGCGGGGGAAGTCTTCCTAAAGATCCCTTTTTGACGTGGAGATTGTATGTCTGTTGTTCTGTTATATTGCTTGACTATGACCGCGAAGCGCTTGTTTCCCTTCGGGAAATACGGGCAAAACTCCTACCTAACGGCCCCAAGGTTGTTGGGTGGTAGGAGGCGGCGGTTCTATGTTGGATGGATGGCAGCCAAGAAAGGGGTCAAGGGGAACTGGTTCCCCTTGCATGGTGTGGAGCAGAGCTCCACGGCCTTGCCGCAGGCCTATCATTGCGTAAGCTTCACTTAGCCATTTTCAAGGAAAATGGCTAAAAAGGTCTGACGTACACATAAAGCCTTCGTGCGCACAGTTCGCGCACTCCGGCAAGACCGTGGGACTTTGTCTCACAGCTAAGTTATGCAAAGCATAACTCTTCCACTTCTTGAAAGAGTGGACAAAACTTTTTCCTTGTGTTCTTAGTCAGCCACTTTTCAAAACCTACAGGAAAAGCTATTGTATCTATTGTGTCTTTGCGGGTTTTGTTTTTTAATGGTGTAATTCCAGTGTCTTTTTGTATGGAAGCTGTATGTTATAGTTACAGCGGCAGTTTTTGGACGTTTCGGATCGTTCAGACATAAGATTTGTAAATACCAGCGGCGCGGAGCAGTGCCCGGATAAAGAGGGGAAAAAATCGGATTATGGCAATTTTTAATTTTTTCGGCAGTATACTGGGCTATCTGCTTTGGTTTTTGTACTCTATCTTTAGAAATTATGGCGTAGCCATTATTTTGTTTACAGTCATATTAAAAGTCGTGATGTTCCCCATGTCCGTGAAGCAGCAGAGGAGCATGACTTCTCAGAGCAAGCTGGCGGACAAGCAGAAAGAGCTGCAGAAGAAATATGCCAATAACCAGCAGAAGTATAACGACGAGCTGATGAAGCTTTATGAGAAGGAGGGGGTTAACCCCGGCAGCGGCTGTTTGATGACCCTGCTTCCCTTCCCCATTATGCTGGGCATTTTCTATAGTGTTATTATGCCTCTTTCCAACACGCTGCACATTGCCAGCGCGACCGTTCAGCAGGCCACGGACTATATCTCTAAAATTCCCGGCGTGGCCTCTGCCTCTGGCCTTGGTTTGTACCCGGAGCTGCAGATCATCCGGCATTTTGAGACTTTGCGGCCCAATCTCACCATGTTTTCCCCAGCGGACCTGGACAAGATTGAATTTTTCTCCCATGGTTTCCGTTTTCTGGGACTGGACCTGTTGTCCTCTCCCCAGGGTTCCAGCTTTTTGACCTTCCTGTGGATCATCCCGGTTTTGTCGTTGGTGCTTAGTTTTGGCACGCAGTTTTATACCAACAAGTCCATGGGCCAGGCTGGGCAGACTGGCTGCACAAAGGCCATGATGTATGTTTTTCCTTTGATCAGCGTGTACTGGGCCTTTATTATGCCAGCGGCTGTGGGCATGTACAATATTATCTCGATTTTGGCCAGCTTCCTGCAGACCATGGTGATGAACCGCTATTTCAGCGCCAACCAGCTGACAGCCTCTAAGGAGGCCAGCCGGGCTGTGACCTTGGAACTGGCGGAGGCCAATGTGCGGCCTTTGCCCGCGGCTCAGCAAAAGCTGATTGCCGACAGGCTGGCGGCTGCTCCCCAGCAGCAAAAGCAGGCAAAGGACGCTGGAAAGCAGAAACAGCAGAAAAAGAAGAAGTCCGGCTCTGGTTCCAGTGATAACGCCAGCTATATGGGCAGTAAAAAGTGAGAAGGCAGACTGCCGGGTTTAAAGCGAGCCTTTGATTGGGAAGCTTTCCGGCGGTCTGATCATGAAAATCGCAAGCAAAATATCTCAGAAGCAAGTATTTTAGTAAGGAGGAAAAATGGCAAATGATAAAAGAAGCCATTGCCACAGGCGAAAATGTAGAGGCTGCCTTTGCCAATGCCTGTAGAGAGCTGGGCGTTGAGACTATTGACGCCGAATGTGAGATTCTTGAGATGCCCCAGAAAAAGACCCTGGGCCTTTTTGGAGGACGTCCCGCGAAGGTACGTGCATATATAGAAATTCCGGAAGAGGTAAAGCCCTTACCGGCTAAACCGGCTCCTGCGGCTGCCAATCCGGTTCCTGTTTCTGCTGGAGCTCCTGCAGTCCAGCGGCAGGAAACGGCTGCGCCGCCTGCGGCTGTTCAGCCTGTGGTTCCGCAGCAGAAAGATGGGACCGCTCAGGACCCGGCGGAAGCTGCCGCGGCTTATTTGAAAAGCGTACTCTCCTGCATGGGGCTGACCAATGCCTCGGTAGAGAGCATTGAGCGCAATGAATCCGGTGCGGCGCTGACTCTGGGAGGCGCGGATATTGGATTTGTGATTGGCCACCGGGGAGAGACCCTGGATGCTTTGCAGTACCTGGCCTCTCTGGTAGCCAATCATTCTGGAGGGTCTTATTTCCGGCTGACTTTGGATGTAGGCAATTACCGGGAGAAGCGGAAGGAGACTTTGGAGGCTTTGGGCCGGAAGATGGCCTATCGGGCAGTGAAAACAGGCCGGAACTCCTCTTTGGAGCCCATGAATCCCTATGAGCGCAGGATCATCCACACGGCTGTACAGACAGTGGACGGAGCTAAATCTTGGAGCGAGGGAGAGGACCAGGTGCGCCATGTGGTGATTGGCCCGGAAGGCGGCGAGCGTTTTCAGCCCAGAGGCCGGGGCCGTGGGAATTTCCGCAGCGGGGGAGGCCGGGGCGGATATGACCGGGACCGCCGGGGCGGCGGCAGGCCCCCCAAGGGACAGCAGCGCAACACGGCTCCCCGTGCTGAAGGTCCGAAGGCGGATGACCCTGGTGCGCCAATCTATGGAAAAATTGAGGCAAAAAAGTGATCTTGGCGGGGCGGCTGTGGCTGTCCCGCTTTTTTGGTATGTGGATGGTGGGGGGGCTTGTTTGAGATATTGCCAATCCTGTCTTTTGTTTAAATCAAGAGCTTTCTGTGTTTGAAATCTGCGTGGTATTGCCGCATAGTTTATGGTTTCCGCCTTGAGTCCTCTTGATTGTTTCCATTTTTAAACAGGCACCAGAAGGAGGGGATCCTCCTATTTTGAAATTTCGAGGTGAAAGCAGCAGAGATGTATATGGGAGCAGAGACTTTGACGATTGCCGCTATTTCGACCGGACAGGCGCCGGGGGGAATTGGCGTGGTGCGTATCTCCGGCAGCCGGGCGCTGGAGGTGGGAGATGGGGTCTTCCGGGGGAGGGCTGGCAGGAAGCTGGCAGAGCTGGCCGGCTATTCCGCGGCCTATGGAATGATTGTGGACCGGGATGAGGAAAAGCTGGACGACTGCGTGGCTTTGGTGTTCCGGGGGCCAAAGAGCTATACAGGGGAGGATGTAGTGGAGTTTTCCTGCCACGGCGGGCTGTATATCACCCGCTTGGTTTTGCGGGAGATTCTTGACAGGGGAGCTGTTTTGGCCGGGCCGGGGGAGTTTACCCGCCGGGCTTTTCTGAATGGAAAGATGGACCTGGCCCAAGCGGAGTCTGTGATGGAGGTGATTGGGGCCAATGGACGGCAGGCCCTGCGGCTTGCCCAGGCGGGAGGCAGCGGCGCGCTCTCTATGAAGATAGAAAGTGTATGCCAGCACTTGGAGGAGCTGGCAGCCCATCTTGCGGCCTGGGCGGATTTTCCCGAGGAGGATGTGGAAGAGGTGACTGGCAGCCAGGCCCAGGAAAGCCTGGCTGGCTGCCAACGGGCTTTGGATGAACTGCTGGCTGGCTTTCAACGGGGAGAGCTGTTCCGCAAGGGTCTGCGAACCGTAATTGCCGGCCGCCCCAATGTGGGAAAATCCACTTTGATGAATTTGCTGTCCGGCCAGGAGCGGTCCATTGTGACCCCTTATCCGGGAACCACGCGGGATGTGGTGGAGGATACGGTTACTTTGGGAGGCGTGCCTCTGTTGCTGGCGGATACGGCTGGGCTTCGCCAGGCGGAGGACCCTGTGGAACGGCTGGGAGTGGAGGCGGCGGTAAACCGGGTGAAGGCGGCCCAGCTGGTTCTGGCTGTGTTTGACTGGTCGCGGCCCCTTGGGGAAGAGGATGTTCGGCTGGCGGAGCTTTTACAGGATGTGCCTGTTCTTGCCATTGTGAATAAGTGCGATTTGGAAAAGCGGATAGATTTGGAATGTATCAAAGAGCATTTTCCTCACTGGGTCAGGCTGTCTGCCTCCCAGGGCAAGGGCTTGGAGGACCTGGAGGCCGCGCTTTCTGAGCTGTTGGGTGTGGACGGAATGGACTTTGGAGAAGCGGAGCTTTTTACAGAGCGCCAGAGGACATCTGCCCAGGCCGCCAGGGAGGCGGTCTGCCAGGCCCTGGACGCGTTGAAAAGCGGCATGACTTTGGATGCTGTGACTGTTTGTGTGGAAGGGGCCTTGGGCGCTCTCTATGAGCTGACAGGCCGGCAGGTATCGGAGAGCATTATTGACAGGGTGTTCCAGCAGTTCTGTGTGGGCAAATAGAGAGGGGTGGAGGTTGCATGAGTAACACATATCTGGCGGGGAAGATAGATGTGGCGGTGATCGGCGCGGGTCATGCGGGGATAGAGGCCGGACTGGCTGCCGCCAGGCTGGGCTGCAAGACAGTGGTTTTTACCATCAATCTGGACGCGGTGGGGAACTGCCCCTGCAATCCCAGCATTGGAGGCACGGCAAAGGGACATTTGGTCCGGGAGATTGACGCGCTGGGCGGGGAGATGGGCCGGACTGCGGACGCCTGTATGCTGCAGAGCCGGATGCTGAACCTGGGGAAGGGCCCGGCGGTCCATTCCCTGCGGGTACAGATTGACCGGAACCAATATGCCCGGATCATGAAGCATAAGCTGGAGCTGCAGGAGGGCTTACAGCTTAAACAGGCCGAAGTGGTGGATTTGGAGCAGGACAAGGACGGCTGGCGTTTGACCACGCGCTTGGGGGCCCTGTATCTGGCAGGGGCTGTGATTCTTTGTACCGGAACCTTTTTGGGCGGAAAAATTTTTATTGGGGATGTGGCCTATGAGAGCGGGCCGGACGGGATGTTTCCGGCGGCGTTCCTGCCGGATTCTCTCCGGCGGCTGGGTATAAGCCTTCGGCGGTTTAAGACCGGGACCCCGGCCCGGGTGCTGCGGTCCTCCATCCAGCTGGAGGGGCTGGAGGTACAGCAGGGGGACCGGGAGATTGTACCCTTTTCTTACGATACGGAGGAGGGACAGGTCAACCGGGAAGTTTGCTATGTGAGCTGGACCAACGGGGAAACCCATCAGGTGATTCGGGAGAATATTGGGCGGTCACCCTTGTACGCCGGGCTGATAGAGGGAGTTGGACCCCGGTACTGCCCCAGCATTGAGGACAAGGTGATGCGGTTCCCGGACAAGGCGAGGCACCAGCTGTTTATTGAGCCCTGCGGCATGGATACAGAGGAGATGTATCTGCAGGGGATGAGTTCTTCGCTGCCGGAGGAGGTGCAGGAAAAGTTTTACCGGACGATTCCCGGGCTGGAGCAGGTACAGATCATGCGCAGTGCCTATGCCATTGAGTATGACTGCTGCGACCCGCTGCAGTTGGGTCCTACCCTGGAGTTTATGGACTGGCCGGGCCTGTATGGAGCCGGGCAGTTTAATGGAAGCTCTGGCTATGAAGAGGCGGCGGCCCAAGGACTGGTGGCAGGCATTAACGCGGCTCATAAGCTGTTGGGGAAGGAGCCTGTGGTTTTGGACCGCTCTACTTCCTATATTGGCACGCTGATCGACGATATGATCACCAAAGGAGTGGAGGACCCCTATCGGATGATGACCTCCCGCTCGGAGTACCGATTGGTGCTGCGGCAGGACAATGCGGACGAGCGGCTGACGCCCTTGGGCAGAAAACTGGGGCTGATCTCTGACCAGCGCTGGGAGAGCTTTTGCAGGAAGCAGGCCCAGAAGGAACAGGAGCTGAAGCGAGTGGAGGAGACCAGCTTTCCGCCCAGTCAGGCGTTGAATGATATACTTGTTTCACGTGGAACAACTCCAGTGACTACAGGGGTGAAGCTTGGGGAACTGCTGAAACGTCCTCAACTCGGTTATGGAGACCTGGCGCCTGTTGACCGGGAGAGGCCGGACCTGCCCAAAGCTGTGTGGGAGGGGGTAGAGATTCAGCTGAAGTATGAGGGGTACATCCGGCGACAGCTGGCGGATATTGAGGAGATGCGCCGGGTGGAGAAGAAACGGCTGCCGGAGAATATGGATTACCAGCAGATCAAAGGGCTACGGTTGGAGGCCGCGGAAAAGCTGGCAAAGGTGCGGCCCGCAAATCTGGGACAGGCCAGCCGGATTTCTGGGGTGAGCCCAGCGGATATCTCTGTACTGATGATCTGGCTGTCTGTCCATTCCAAGGATATAAACGAAAAGGCAATGGAATAAGAATAGAAAGGAGTATAGGCATGGAGGATATTCGGGAGAGTTTGACCACAATGGCCGAGGCGTATGGAGTACGGCTGACAGCCGGGCAGGCGGGACAGTTTCAAAGATATATGGAACTGCTGGTGGAATGGAATGAAAAGCTGAATTTAACGGCTATAACCCAACCGGAGGAGATTGTGGAAAAGCATTTTGTGGACAGCTTGACCTTGCTCTCAGCCTGCAAAGTGAAGGAAGGGGCAAAGGTGCTGGATGTAGGGACAGGAGCGGGGTTTCCTGGGCTGGCCTTGAAGCTGGCCCGTCCGGACCTGCAGGTCACTCTTTTAGATGGGGCTAATAAACGCCTGCGGTTTTTGGATGCTGTGTGCAGGGACTTGGGCACATGCTGCACTCTAGTCCACAAACGGGCGGAGGAGGCTGGGCTGGACAAAGCCATGCGGGAGAGCTTTGACCTGGTAACTGCCCGGGCTGTGGCCGGGCTGCATGTGCTTGCGGAATACTGCCTGCCTTTGGTAAAGATGAAGGGCTTCTTTGTGGCCATGAAGGGACCGCAGGGAGAGGCAGAGCTGAAGGAGGCAGGCCATGCCCTGGAGATTTTAGGAGGCACGCAGGTGGAAGTCAAAGAGGTTACCCTGCCAACCGCGGGGGCGAGAAACCTGGTGCTTGTGCGCAAGCTGCGTTTTACGCCAAAGGGTTATCCCAGGCATGGGGGAACCATTGCAAAGCATCCTTTATAGGCGGGGGTTTGGCAGTTTGCCTGTAATTTGTGATTTGGAATTTGGATGCGACTCTTGTAGTAATGGAATGATTTCTCATAAGTAACAGAAGAGCAAAGAGGAGAAGGAAACATGGAATTTATTTTGCGTGAAGCAGAGGCAGCGGACGTGCCTGGACTGGACTTGGTGATGCAGGTGATCAGCGATGGGCCTGGGGACAGAGAGAAGATGGCCCGGTTGATTGAGCGTGTCCGGCGGGATCCTTATAAATATCTCTTGGTGGCAGAGGACCCGGAGACAAAGGAGATTGTGGGGAGCCTGCTGGGCGTTGTGTTTGAAGATATCTGTGGGGACTGCAGCCCCATTCTGCTGGTGGAAAATGTGGCTGTTCTGGAGAACCGCCAGGGCCAGGGGATTGGGAGAAGGATGTTTGAAGCGATCGAGGACTGGGGGAGAGAGCACAGTTGCCATTATGAGATTCTGGTATCTGGCCTTGACAGGACAGGAGCCCATAAGTTTTACCAGGCTTTGGATTTTCAGGAGGTGAAGGGTTTCAAAAAGTATTTGTAGGAAGGGCAGGAGGGAATTTCGCTTTCTATGCTTTTTGAGAGCAAGGGAAAAAGTTTCGCCTTCTCACCTTCGGTCAGCTTGGGACGGTCCCTCTACTTGGCAAAGCCAAGTAGCCGGGGACCCTCGCCCTTTTCAAGGGCTGCGAGGAGTGGATGACATTGGCTCTTCGGGCCAAGTCACGGAGTTTCCCTCGACCGCGAAGCGGTCGCTTTTCCTGCGGAAAGTACCGGAAAACTCCTACCTGGGCTGCTCTGGGGTAGTTGGGTGGAAGCAGGTGGCGGTTCTATGTTGGTTGGGCGGCAGCCAAGAAAGGGGTCAAGGGGAACTAGTTCCCCTTGTGAGGAGTGGAGCAGCGCTCCATGGTCTTGCGCTTTAGCGCTAGAAACGTCATCAGGAAAGTTAGCCATTTTCAAAGAAAAGGGCTAAAAGGGGCTGACGCACATGCAAACCCCCGTGCGCACAGTTCGTGCATTCCGGCAAGGCCGTGGGACTTTGTCCCACACCTAGAGTTATGCAACGCATAACTCTTCCACTTCTTGAAAAAGTGGACAAAACTTTTTCTTTCGCTCTCAAGAAGTATAAAATATTTTTAGGCGACAGGATGCAACAAACTATGCATACCCGGTGTAGTAAAATAGGACTTGCAAGGGAGGTAAGGCAGATGTTTATGAAGGACAAGCTGAAACTGGTCAAGCTGCCCACCGGAAAGATCTTGCCCAATCCCTCTCAGCCACGCAAGATCTTTCATGAGGACGAGCTGCGAAGCTTGGCACAGAGTATTGTGGAGAATGGGCTTTTACAGCCTGTAACAGTACGCAAGGAGAGCGGTGTGTACTATCTTGTGGCAGGGGAGCGGAGGCTTCGCGCCTGCAAGCTGGCTGGCCTGAAGGAGATCCCCGCGATTATTTCAGACTGTGAGCCAGAGGACAGCGCTGTGTTGGCCCTGCTGGAAAATGTACAGCGCCGGGACCTGCAGATGTTCGAGCAGGCAAACGCCATTTTGAATCTTCTGCGGGAGTGGCAGATCACCCAGGAGGAGGCGGCCCGGCGGCTGGGCATGAGCCAGTCTTACCTGGCAAACAAGATCCGGCTGCTGAAGCTTAGCCCGGAGGAGCAGTCTGAGATCATTGAGAACAAGCTGACAGAACGGCACGCCCGGGCTTTGCTCCGGGTGGATGATATAGAACTTCGCCAACGGATTCTTCGCTCTGTGATTTCACGAGGGCTGAACGTGGCCCAGACCGAGGAACTGATTGCAGAGAACCTGCGGCCCAAAGAGCCGGTGCGGAAAGCCCGGAGAACCTTTGTGGCAAAGGATATTCGTCTCTTCATCAACACCATTGACCACGCGGTAGACGCTATGAAGACAGCTGGGATACAGGCCCAGACCGAACGCAAGGAGACGGAGGAATACATTGAGTGCGTGGTGCGTATTCCCAAATTAACCAGAGTACAAGTTTAACCCATTCCCTTATTCATTTCCCACAGAAGCGGCCGGAGCATTTTGCTTCGGCCGTTCTTCTGTTTCACGTGAAACAGCAAGGGCGCGGCGCTTAGACATGGGACATCAGCTTATATAAACAGGTTGCGAAAAAGCAGGGAAGTGAAAAAGACGGGGAAGCTTGGGGGCAGCTTGCGAATAGCGATCATGCTGGATTTTGAATGGGAATGTCTAAAAGGAAGAGTGAAAGAAATTTATCTATTTATTCCCAAAATTAAGTTTTAGGATCAACCCCTTTTTAAATTGGGTTGCAGGGTGTGGGACAGAGTCCCACGGTTTTGCACGGTAGATATAGACTGCGTGTTTGGACATTCCCTTTTGAATCAGGGCCTGGAGATTTCAAGAGAGAAACCGCAAGCCGTATGGCCAGCAAAAGTTCCCACAGAGACACGGCTCTGAATGAAAGAATTTGCAATGTTTCAAATGGGTTCCTACTGCTTTAAAAGCCATGCTGCCGATTGATAGGAGCATGTTTAAAGAGACTGGCAGATAGTTCTGTTGAGCTGAGCCGGTGGTATGGGAGGGGTCGTCTTTGTCTTTTAGGCAGCTCCGTGCAGTCAGTATCCGGCGGGAACCACGCATTTAGGAGCTGCCTATTGAAAATAGGACTGGTAATAGGGCGGGAACTATGCTATAATAGCAAAAGAATAAATAACGGAGAGAATGACGGATGGGAAAGATAATAGCGATTGCAAACCAGAAGGGCGGTGTGGGTAAGACCACCACCGCTGTGAATCTGTCGGCCGCCCTGGGCAGCATGGGGTACAGGGTATTGCTGGCCGACGCGGACCCCAAGGGAAATTCTACCAGCGGCGTAGGCGTGGACAGGCGAAATTGCCCCATCACCATGTACCAGGTGGTGATAGGCGGCGCAAAGGCCGGGGAGGCCATATGCAAGACCCAGTTTGAAAACCTGGAGCTGCTGCCCGCCAGCATTGACATGGCGGCGGCAGAGATTGAGCTGGTGACCGTGGAGCACCGGGAGGACAGGCTGAAAGAGCCTTTATCCTCCGTGCGGGAGAAGTATGACTATATTTTTATTGACTGCCCGCCGTCCTTGGGGCTGATCACCACCAATTCCCTCAATGCGGCTGATACGATTTTGATCCCCATTCAATGCGAGTATTACGCGCTGGAGGGACTGTCTCAGCTGATGAACACTATACGCCGGGTAAAGCGGCAGTATAACGGGATGCTGGAGCTGGAGGGCGTACTGCTGACCATGTACGATGGTCGGCTGAACCTGACACAGCAGGTGGTGGAGGAAGTGAAGAAGTACTTTCCCCGAAAGGTATTTAAGACGGTGATCCCCCGGGCTGTAAGGCTGTCAGAGGCCCCGGGATTTGGCCAGCCTGTGCTGTACTATGACAAGACCTCGAAAGGGGCCAAGGCGTATCAGGAGCTGGCGGAGGAGATATTGAAGGCCAAGAGTTGAAGAAAGGACCTGGTTACCAGAGTATGAGCATAAAGAAAAGAGGGCTTGGGAAAGGCCTGGACGCCATCTTTGCGGAAAACATCGCAGATGGCAGCGAGGGCACTGTAACGGTGCGCATTGACGACATAGAGCCCAACCGGGAACAGCCCAGAAAAGAATTCGACCCAGCGGCCCTGGCGGAGCTGGCGGACTCTATTGCCCAGCATGGGGTGCTGCAGCCCCTGCTGCTGCGGCCTATGGTCAGCGGAGGGTACCGGATTGTAGCCGGAGAGCGGCGTTGGCGGGCCTCCCGGATGGCGGGGCTTTCGGAAGTGCCTGCTGTGGTGCGGGAGATGACCGATGGGGAAGAGATGCTGTTTGCCCTGATTGAAAATTTGCAGCGGGAAGACCTGAGCCCCTTGGAGGAGGCCAGGGGGTTTCAGCAGCTGATAGACGTGCAGGGGCTGACCCAGGAAGAGGCTGCCAGCGCGGTGGGCAAGTCCCGGCCAGCAGTGGCCAATGCCCTGCGGCTGCTGCACCTGCCGGAGGATATTCAGCAGATGGTGGAGCGGGGCGAGCTGTCCGCTGGCCATGCCCGCACCCTGCTGAGCTTTAAAAAGGAAGAGGACATGCGCCTGGCGGCTCAAAAGGCCAAGGAGGGAGCCTCTGTGCGGGAATTGGAGGCCATGGCGAAAAAGGCCAACGAGGGGGTTCCGCCCCCTCAGCCGCGATCTACCCGGCCCAACCAGTTTTACTCGGAGGCCCAGCTGGCAGTCAGCGGCTATCTGGGACGCAAGGTAAAAGTGGCGGGCACAAAGAAAAAGGGTATTTTACAGATCGAGTTTTACGGCGAGGAGGACCTGCAGAACCTGCTCAGCGACTTAAAAATGACGGATAAGGAGAATTGACATGCTGGATATCAAATTGGTAAGAACAAACCCAGACCTGGTGAAAGAGAACATCCGGAAAAAATTCCAGGATGAAAAGCTGGTATTGGTGGACGAGGTGCTGGAACTGGACGGACAGTTCCGGGCCAGCAAGGCCAGAGGCGACGAACTGCGGCAGCAGAGGAACATGGTCAGCAAAGAGATTGGTAAGCTGATGAAAGAGGGCAAGAAGGCCGAGGCAGAGGACACCAAGAAGCGGGTGGCTGCCATTGCCGACGAGCTGGCCGAGATGGAGCGCAAAGAGGCGGAGCTGACCGAGGAGATCCGCAAGCGGATGCTGGTGATCCCTAATATTATTGACGACTCTGTGCCCATTGGCCGGGATGACAGCGAGAACGTGGAGCTGGAGCGCTTCGGAGAGCCAGTGGTGCCGGACTTCGAGGTGCCCTATCACACGGACATTATGGAGCGGTTTCATGGCATTGACCTGGACAGCGCCCGGCGCACCAGCGGCAACGGCTTCTACTACCTGATGGGGGATATAGCCCGGCTTCACGAGGGAATTTTGGCCTTTGCCCGGGATTTTATGATCGATAAGGGCTTCACCTACTGCATCCCGCCGTTCATGATTCGCAGCGAAGTGGTCACCGGCGTTATGAGCTTTGCGGAGATGGAGAACATGATGTACAAGATCGAGGGGGAGGATCTGTATCTGATTGGCACCAGCGAGCACAGCATGATCGGCAAATATGCCGGGAACCTGCTGGCCGAGGAACAGCTGCCCCAGACCATGACCAGCTATTCCCCCTGCTTCCGCAAGGAGGTGGGCGCCCATGGCATTGAAGAGAGGGGCGTGTACCGCATCCACCAGTTTGAAAAGCAGGAGATGATTGTGGTCTGCA
>CAJUPK010000039.1 GCA_910588415.1 uncultured Oscillospiraceae bacterium
GAGCTGGAAGGCCCCCGGCCAATTCTATATAGCTCTCTTAATGATTCCATCCGGCAATCCTCCTGTCATGTCTTGGCAAATTGGGCCGCGAACCGCTGGTCTGCCCTCTCTGCAAATTCCCTTGGGGTTGACAAGGGACTGTTCAACCCCACCTGCTCCCAGGTTGCCGCCCAGAGCAAATATGGCTCTAACGGCAGACAGTCCCTCACCTTGAAATGGCATCCGTCCCGCAGCAGCACTCCATCCCGGGCCATCCGTTCCCCATCGAAATACAGTCTGGCCCCAGTCCGGTATTCCGCGCAGGGGTCCATGCAGATATACCCTTTTTGCTTTGAGCTCACGATAATCTCACCGGTCATACCGCTGCCAAACATAATATACCTTCGAAACTCCTCCGGGTCGCCTAATCCGGCTCCAACCGGCTCCCGCTCCTGCAGGACCCCCTGCCCTTTCAATACGTTCCAGCTTTTCAGCTGGCCATCCTGGCAAATCGCGGCCCAGTGTTCCCGAGGGGTGCTGTGAACCAGGACTGCAGGCTCGCCTGGACGGAGAAAAGGGTCGTCATATCTGTGATCTCTATAGTATTGCTGCATATCACCCGCATCCTGCTGAGACATAACCAGATCATAGGGCGTTCCCTGGGCCTTATAAAAGCTGCAAAAGTCGCCTGCAGCCATCCTCCAATCCGGGTGGCCCCTGCGGCTGAGGCGAATGGAGTAGCTCCCGTCTCCAGGGTCGCCGCACAACAGCTGGTAGCCATCTTCTTCGGTCAATTCCAGCCGGTATTGCCGGGTCTGGCCTATCCCTTCCGTGCTTGCCGGAAAAGGCGTCATAGAACCAATCCTACCTTTTTCATTACCTTGGAGAGGGTCCGCCGGGCTATGGCAGAGGCCTTGGGCGCCTGCTCCCGGTAGCACTGCTCCAGATAGGCTTTGTCCGCCACAATCTGCCGGTACCGCTCCTGAATGGGCCGCAGCTCCTCGATCACCGCCTCGGCCACTGCGGGCTTGAACTCGCCGTAGCCCTTGCCCTCAAATTCCCGCTCAATCTCCGGGTAGCTCTTGCCAGTCACAGCAGCGTAAATGCCCATCAGGTTGTTGACGCCCTCCTTGCCCTCGGCAAAGCGCACCTGGCTGTCGCTGTCTGTCTTGGCCCGCTTAAACTTGCGCAGAATAGTGTCCGGGTCGTCCAGCACAGAGATATTGCCGTTCTGGTTCTCGTCCGATTTGCTCATCTTGGAGAGGGGGTTCTGCAGGGACATGACCCTGGCCCCATGCTGGGGGATCATAGGCTCCGGCACGGTAAAGGTGTCCCCGTAAATGCCGTTAAAGCGCTCGGCAATATCCCTGGCAATCTCCACATGCTGCTTCTGGTCCGCGCCCACAGGCACAAAGTCCGCCTGGTACAGCAGAATGTCCGCGGCCATCAGGCAGGGGTAGGTAAACAGTCCCCCGTTGATATTGTCCGCGTGCTTTGCGGACTTGTCCTTAAACTGCGTCATCCGGGACAGCTCTCCAAACTGGGTGTAGCAGTTGAGAATCCAGGCCAGCTGGCTGTGCTCCGGCACCTGGCTTTGGATGAAGAACACCGTCTTCTCCAGGTCTATGCCCATGGCCAGCAGCCATGCGTATGCCTCCTTGGTGTATTTCCGCAGCTCCGCCGGCACCTGCCGCACGGTCAGGGCGTGCAGGTCCGCCAGGGCGTATACGCACTGATAGCCCTCCTGCTGCAGCTTAATGTGGTTGCGCAGGGCCCCCAGGTAGTTGCCCAGGGTGAAGGTGCCTGTACACTGGTACATGCTTAAAATCCGTTTGCTCTCGTTGGTTTCCATAAGGCTCCGCTCCTTTTGAAATAATATGGAAAAAAAACAGGGGCAGTGCGTTCGGCGTCATAGATACGATAGGAAACGCGTGTAAAAATGGGTGCGTTCCGCTTTTCGACTGCGTGAATCGATAGATTGGACATGAAAAAGCCCTGCCCCGGCAGACTTCTGCTGGGACAGGGGCATAAAAAGCGCTTGGCTTAGATTCCTCCTGCGGTACCACCCGGCTTGACGCGGTTTCCGCGTCCTCTCAGCGCGCACATGGCCGGAAATCTCAGGATTTCCCCGGCTTATGCGCTGGCTTTGGTAACGGAGCGCCGCTCCGGCTTGCCTACTGGGCCGCAGGGCCGCGGCGGTTCAGCTTGCCCTCAAAAGCCCATTCGGCCGGGTGCTCCCCGCCGCGCTTCCACCTGTGCGCGGCTCTCTGGGCGAAGGCAGTCCTTCTGAGGGCGGGTCCGGCTTACTTACGCTTTCTCACTGGTTTCTACCCATTATTATAGCCAAAGCGGCGGGGAATGTCAACCGCATTGCAAAAAAAGGGAGCGGCCAAACACGCAGTCTATATCTGCCGTGCAAAACCGTGGGACTCTGTCCCACACCCTGCAACCCCTTTTGAAAAAGGGGTTGATCCTAAAACTTAAGGCAACACCGCAGAAAGACCGCCCTACGGGCTTTGCGCACGATTTGCTTGCATATTTTCCGTCATATCGCCCAGCTTTCGCTTGTCAATCGCGAGATTGGCGGTGCTCAATCTGTACGCTCTGACAAAAAATCTGACTGCGCAACTCGCGCACAATCTTTGTGCGGTGTCGCCTTAATTTTGGGAATAAATAGATGAATTTTTTTATTCATTCTTTGTTTTAGATACTTCCGCAAAAGAAAGAGGCAGTTAAGCAGGAAGATTTACTAGGAAGGAGAAAAATCCCAACTCCCCTCTAGGCCGGCCGGGGCATGAACTGAAGCGCTGCCTATGAAGTACAACACCGGGCCGCCATCCTGCCTCCAGGGCAGGAGTCTTGCCTGCATTTCCCGAAGGGAATAGAAGTGCGGCGACTTGCCGAAGGCAATGTGGGGTGTAGGGGCAAAACTCCGTGACTTGCGCCCCATAGGGCAATGGCAAAGTCATCTTTCCCACAGCAGCACGGCGTGGTTTTTAACCGCCTCTTGGGCCTCCTGGTCAGACATGCTGCCGATGGACCAGCACAGGCTGTAGTCCGGGAAGAAGTACAGGGCCTCCACAAAGCACGCTGGGTCCTGAGGCATTTCCGGCGTGCCGAGCTGGCCGGGAAGCGATTCCCCGTAGTCGTACCAGTCGCTCCACTGGGTGGAGACATGGGTGGCCACCAGAGGGTCCTCCCCTCCCACGATGGCCGGGTCGTTCATGTCCCAGCCCATGCGGAACTGGAAGGCCTCCCACAGGGTGTGCCGGTAGGCGCAGACAAAGATCCACTCGCTCTCCCCGTCCCCGTTCACATCCACCTGCTGGGGCGTCACTGCCACGCCGCCGTGTTTAAAGTAGCGGTAGTTTTGATACTTCTCATTGTAAAAGATCCACAGGCGGTTCTCCGGCTCCCCGGCGGGCCCGCCCTCCCGCAGCTCCGCCAGGTCCAAAAAGTCCTGGGGTAGCACCACAGCGGCGGAATTGAGCCATGCGCCCACCGCTAAGCTTGCAGCCGTCAGGCCCAGCACCACGGCCAGGCAGATCAGCGCCGCCTTCATGCGGGTGCTGCGCAGCAGCTTTCCCAGGGACTGCAGGGCCTTCACCTCGGCCCTCTCTTTCTGCAGGGCGGGCTGGTCCGGGTCCAGTCTGTCCGCCTGCAGCATATCCTGGTAAAAGGCCTGGCAGGGCTGGCACTGGTCCAGATGCTCCTCCACCGCCTCTCGGGTCTCGGGGGCGCATACGCTGTCATGGTACAAGGGCAGCAGGTCCCGAATGATCTCGCAGGGGTATTTCATGTTCTCCCGCTCCTTTCTGATGGGTTGAATGGTTAATGTGATCTATGTCCAGCCGTCTTTCTCCATCTGTTCCCGGATTTTCAGCTTGGCCCGGTGATAGGTCACCCGCGCCCAGCTCTCTGTCTTGCTGAACAGCCTGGCAATCTGGGCAAAGCTCAGCTCTCCCAGGGCCCGCAGCCAGAACACCTCCCGGTAGGGCTCCTCCAGCTGGTGCAGAACCCGGTGGATGGCCAGGGCCGTCTCCTTGTCCGTAAAGCGGCTCTCCAGGCTGGCAGGGTCAGGCCAGTGGTCCTCCGGGGGGCCGCTGCCCCGGCGGCGCTTCTCCTGCAGGGTGAGCCAGGTGTTTTTGGCAATCTGGCACAGCCACACCCGCAGTCGGCACTCCCCCCGGAAGCTGTCCAGCTTGTTCAGCGCCTTATAAAAGGTCTCCTGGGCTACCTCCTCCGCGGCGTGGGGGTCGTGGGTCAGCCGCAGGGCATAGCTGTACACAGCGCTGTAGTATTCGGTATAGACCCGCTCAAAGTCCGCCATGACCCGCCTCCCTCCTGTTCTCGTCTGTTTTGCCTGTACCCATAGCCCGGATATAGGAGGCATCCGGGCAGCCCTATTCACCGATTCACAGCCTTTGCCGCTGCATGTATGGGCCATGGGACAAGCATGGTAAACGCACGGACCAATCGGTAATAGTTAACGCAGTTCAAAAGAGGTATTACCTCTTTTGAACCTGGCGGCGCGGGCACGCCCGCGCCGCCCTGCTTGAAAATCAGTAAATACCGATTTTCAAGTGCGTTTACTAAAACGCCGCTTCTCAACCCCGTCTACTCTGTTCCCGCGCATACCTGGGGACTGCTGGAAAATCGAAAGCACTGTCTGTTCGTCTATAGACGGAGAATGTATGGGCCAAAGAACCCGACATTTCTCCGCTCCATAACCAACGCTGGAAAACGTGGCTTATAGGAAACGTACTTTAAAATGGGTACTCCCTGATTTTAAAGCTAAGGGGATTGCCCAGTGTAAAAGAAGCGCTTTCCTTTTTCCATTCGTCTGTTAGTATGACAGCGTAAAGAGCGATTTGTTACAGAGTTTTGAGAAAAATATAAATCAATATAGAAACATCACGGCGCCGTCCGCCCCTTTCCGGGGACAGAGCGGCGCCGCTTTCCACGCGCTTTATGGATGGCATCCCCTGGCGGGGAGGGCTCACCGTTTCTGTTTAGATGGGGCTTGGCCTGCTTTTCCAGGCTTGGCCTGGCCTGGGGAGACATGTTCTTTTGCCTTTTCCAGGGCTTCCCCCAGGGTAGCGCCCCGCAGGGCCATCCGCCGCTTTTGGAGAATGTCCCCAATCTCTACCCGGGTCCGTTCCACCTCGGCCCGCAGCTCCCGGGCAGAGATGCGCAGCGCCCCGTGGCCCAGGATGATCAGCTGTTCGGCAAAGTCCGCGCTGGCCACCAGCACCCGCTTGTTCTCTTTGGTCAGCTTATAGCTGGCTTTTTCAATATAGGCGTCGGCGGTCTCCGCCTCTTTGGTGTAGACCACATGGATATTGTGGTATTTAAACACCGAGCCTGTGCCTTTGGGCACCTTGTAGGCGTCAAACACCAGAATCACCCGGTTCTGCCGGTAGCCCTGGTAGTTGCTGAGCACATCCATCAGGGCCTTGCGGGCTGTTTCCAGATCGGACTTGGCCAGGGTGTTCAGGTCCTCCCAGGCAAAGATCATGTTGTAGCCGTCCACCAGCAGGTACTCCGGCCCAGCGGGAATGGGGGTGAAGTGGGACGGCATCCCTGGCTCCAGCTCCGGCGAAGGGGGCCGGGCAGGCCTTTTGGGCGTGGGCCGCAGGGCCTGGGATTTTACCGGGCCATAGGTTTTTTCAAAGATGGCCAGCAGCTCCGCGTCCTGCTCTAGGGTGGGTTTTGGCAGGATTGGTCCGGCGGCCGGGCTGCCGCTTTCCGGAAAAGGGGGCAGGGCCTCCTCTCTATCCGGCTTGGGCAGGCCGCTGTAGGCGGGCAGGTGCATGTGCTTCTCCACCTGGTGCCAGGGTACATAGACCCCCGCCCCATGGGAGCAGAACACCGACCCCGCTGGGTCCTCCACATCCGCCTCCGGGTCATACCCCAGTTGTTCCACAAGGCTGTCCTGGTCCCTGCAGGGACGGTACCCGGCCAGGCTGCAGGATGCCCGGCCCAGGCCCTTGGTGTAGGCGGCCAGTTCCGCGGCATAGTCCCCAAAGGCTGCCGCGGGCACGCTGGCGGTGAGCAGGGTCTCTTCCCCAGCGGCCTGGGGGGCGTCGGCCTCTCCGCCCATGCGCTGGATGTCTGTGATGGCCCGGCCCAGGCAGGACGGGGGCAGTTCCAGCCGCAGGGCATACCAGGGCTCCAGCAAAACGCTCTCCGCTTTCATCAGCCCCTGCCGCACAGCCCGGTAGGTGGCCTGGCGGAAGTCCCCGCCCTCTGTGTGCTTCTCATGGGCCCGGCCGGAGAGCAGGGTGATCTTTATGTCCGTAATGGCAGAGCCTGTCAGGACCCCCCGGTAACTCTTTTCCTCCAAATGGGTGAAGATCAGCCGCTGCCAGCTGCGGGCCAAAAAATCCTCGGAGCAGGCGCTGGCAAACACCATGCCGCTGCCAGGCGGCAGAGGCTCCAGCAATAGATGGACCTCCGCGTAATGCCGGAGGGGCTCGAAATGGCCCACGCCCTCCACGGGCCCGGCAATGGTCTCCTTATACACCACATGGCCTGGGCCGAACTGCACCTCCAGCCCGAACCGGTCTTTGATCACCCGGCGCAGGATCTCCGCCTGCACCTTGCCCATCAGCCGCAGGTGGATTTCCCCCAGGGCTTCGTTCCATTCCAGGTGGAGCAGAGGGTCCTCCTCTGCCAGCTGCCGGAGCTTGGGCAGCACGGCGTGGGCCTGGACCCCCTCCGGCAAAATGAGCCGGTAGGCCATGGCTGGCTCCAGGGTTGGAGGAGCGCCTCCCTGCTCGGCCCCCAAGGCCTGGCCGGGGTAGGTGCTGGACAGGCCCGTGGCCGCGCACACCATGCCTGCCTCTGCCTGGCTGACTGCCGTGTACTTCTCCCCGGAGTACACCCGGAGCTGGTCTACCTTCTCCTCTCCGCCGGGCAGGGACAGAGTGGTCTTTACGCGCAGGCTGCCCCCGGTAAGCTTCATATGGGTGAGCCGGGCGCCCTGGCTGTCCCGGGAGATCTTGTACACCCGGGCGGCAAAGTCCTGGCCCCATTGGGGCCGGGGGCCAAACCGGGCCAGGCCATCTAAAAGTTCATCCACGCCCTGAGCCCGCAGGGCGCAGCCAAAGAAGCAGGGAAAGCATTTCCGCTGGCTGATCAGCCGCCGCAGGGTGGGCCCGGAGATAGCGCCCTCCTCCAGGTACTCGGAAAGGGCCTGCTCGTCCCCCAGGGCCGCCTGCTCCCAAAAGCTCTCCTGGCCATAGGCGTCAAAGTCCAGCAGGGCTTCGGACAGGGTTCGCCGCAGTTTTTGCAGCAGGGCCTCCCGGTCCACAGGCTGGTCCATCTTGTTGAGAAAGAGGAAGACCGGGATATGGCGGCGCTCTAAAAGCTCCCACAGGGTCAGGGTGTGCCCCTGAGGGCCGTCTGGGCCGGAGATGACCAGAATGGCGCAGTCCAGCACCTGCAGGGTACGCTCCGCCTCGGCGGCAAAGTCCACATGGCCAGGGGTGTCCACCAGAAGCAGCTCCATGTCTTTCCAGGGCAGAACAGCCTGCTTGTTAAAAATCGTGATGCCCCGTTCCCGCTCGAGGGAGTGGGTGTCTAAAAAGGCGTTGGCGTGGTCCACCCGCCCCAGACTGCGCAAAGCGCCGCCCCGAAACAGCAAAGCCTCGGAAAGCGTGGTCTTTCCCGCGTCCACATGGGCCAAAATGCCCGCCACCAGCCTGCGCATAGTCTTGTGCCTCCCGCCTTTCCCATAGAAAACTGAAACAAAAAGCGCCGGACCCCCGCGCCTGCGGCGGCCTGCCAAACCGACAGGCACCGCCGTGCGTTCAGGTCCGGCGCTTGTGCTGGTCGAAGTGCGGAGACTCGAACTCCGTGCCTCTTGGTCCCAAACCAAGCGCTCTACCGGGTGAGCTACACCTCGAACTTTTCTTTTACATTATAATGATAAATGCCCCCAGTGTCAAGAGGAAATTAAAAAAGAGGGAGTTAGAGGGAGGCGGGGGCAAAGGCCCCCGGGAAACTGCTGGGGAAAATCTTTGCAAAGCCCCCTTCCCTTTTTCTGGCATGTATAGTATAATTATTTTATATGCCGCGCCCTTCCGCTGGTTACATTTGGTACAGGCTGGGTTTCAGGCGCGCTGCTGTAAAGTAAAGGCAGGTAAACACCCTTTTTAACTGCGTTTACTGGAGACCCCAAACAAAAGGAGCCGTGAAGTATGAAAAAGCCTTTCCCGCAGCCTGTCTCTGTGTCCCGGCGGCTGCTGTCCCTGCTCTTGTGCTGTCTGCTGACAGCCGCCTGCCTCACCATTCCCGCGTCCAGCGCGGACCAGCTGGACACGGACTCTCCGGCTGTCTCCCAGCCGGAGGATTTGCCGGAACCCCCAGAGAACAGCCCCGGGCCCGACGCCAGTCCGGAGCCTGGGACCAGTCCTGAGCCGGAAGCCTCTCCAGACCCGGAGGCCAGTCCGGACCCAGACGCCACCCCTGGCCCGGAGGCTACTCCGGATCCCACACCAGAGCCCACGCCGGAACCAACGCCCGAGCCCACGCCAGTGCCGGTGACCGTTCGGTTTGTGCTGGTGGGCGACAGCCAGACAGAGCTTGTTCTGTCCCAGGGCGAGAGGATACCAGCGGAACAGATCCCCACTGGCGAGGAATATGCCTGGAAGGGCCTGGTCTTAGAGGGATGGGACGGCGAGGACGGCCAGCCGGCAGATCCGGCGGCAGAGCCTGTGACAGAGGACGTTGTGTTTACAGCCCGCTGGAAAAAGGACGTGAATCTGCTGCTGGACACCAGCTCTCACAAGGCGTACATCAGCGGCTACAGCAACCGGCGCTTTAAGCCTGAAGGGAACCTGACCCGTGCGGAAGCTGTGGCTCTGTTTGCCAAGCTTCTGCGCACCCAGCCCCAGGAGGACGCGCCTGGGGCTGGTCCGGCGCCGGATTTTACGGATGTGCGGGATTCGCATTGGTTTTATGACAGCGTGAAAGCCGTGTGCCTGGCAGACCTGGCCGGAGGCTATGAGGACGGTAGCTTCCGGCCGGAGAAGACCATCACCCGGGCGGAGTTTGTAAAGCTGGCCTCCTCCTGCGACAGCCTGGCGGAAGGGGACTGTCCCTTCCCGGACGTGGCGGAAGACCACTGGGCCAGGCCCTATATTGCCTCCGCCTATGCCAAGGGTTGGATAGACGGGGACTCTTCCGGGAAGTTTCGGCCCAACGCCCGGATTACCCGGGCAGAGGCAGTGAAAATCCTCAACGGTATTCTTCAGCGGGTGCCGGACAAGGAGATTCCCAAGTGGGAGAAGATCACCATCTTCTGCGATGTGTTCCGGGAGCATTGGGCCTACAGCCAGATTGCGGAGGCCTCTACCAGCCATACGTTTGTCCGGACTGACGCGGGCGGCGAGGTGTGGACCCGCTATGAAAAGGACACCCGGCCCATCAAGACAGGCTGGCTGAAGGAGGACGGCAAGACCTACTATGTGGGCAGCAAAGGGAAATTCCTGCGGGGCCTGCAGACCGTGGAGGGGAAGAGCTATCTGTTCGACGGCACGGGGGCCACTGTCACGGGCTTTCACATGAAGGACGGCTGGAAGCGCTACTTCAAAGACGGCCTGATGCAGGAGGACATCTCCGGGCTGGGCGTGGTGAAGGGCCCCTATTATATCAAGGTCTATAAACCCGCCAACTATCTCATCATCTTTGCCAAGGGAGATGACGGCAAGTACAACATTCCCGTGCGCTCTATGCTGGTATCCTGCGGCAACCCCACCCCCACGGGCACCTACTACACCCCCAACCGTTTCCGTTGGCTGGAG
This sequence comes from uncultured Oscillospiraceae bacterium, assembly GCA_910588415.1. Classification (GTDB taxonomy): domain Bacteria; phylum Bacillota; class Clostridia; order Oscillospirales; family Acutalibacteraceae; genus Acutalibacter. Next base: position 9,789 of record CAJUPK010000039.1, read on the forward strand.
ATGGTGGGCGGCAGCTGGGCCCAGTGGTGTACCCAGATTTTGGACAGCTACCTGTTCCATTCTGTGCCCAATGACCTGCGGAACAACTACACCATGTGGTCCGGCGAGTACAACAATCTGGGCACCACCCGGTCCCTAGGCTGTATCCGGCTGAACTGCGAGGACGCCAAGTGGATCTATGACAACTGTGTCCTGGGCACAGAGGTGTACATCTCCCCCACGGAGACCAGCGGACCCATGCCCAAGCCCCAGGGCCTGAAGCTGCCCGGCTGGCACACCTGGGACCCCACGGACCCCACTGCTTATTGGATGTGCAAGGAGAGGGGCTGCCACTAAAAGGTGGAGCGGTTTTTTCCTGAAGAAGCCCACAGCGGCGCGGAAGGTTTATTATCCTTCCGCGCCGCTTTTTGCCGTCTACCGGGGGGACTGGGGGCCAAATCCGAAGTAGCTTAGCAGTCCGTCATAGATGCCCTGGGCAAAGCCCCGCTGGTCGTCCCGCAGCTTCATGGCGTCTGCCGGGTTGGTCAGGTACCCCAGCTCTACCAGCACGGCGGGCATGGCGGTGCGCCGCAGCACATAGAGAGAGGGGTTCACCCGCACCCCGTTGTCCCGGGTGCCGGTTTCGGCTACCACCCCGTTCAAAATATGCTGGGCCAGCCAGTAGGACTGGGTGCCGCTTTGGTAGACATACACCTCGGTGCCGTTGATGGCCGGGTTGGGGTTGGCGTTGCAGTGGATGCTGATGAAATAGTTGGCGGGCCAGGAGTTGGCCATGCTGACCCGGGCCTGCAGGCTGGTGGCGTTGCTGGTACCCAGGCTCTCGGTGGGAGAGTTGCGGGAAAGCCTGGCCGTAAACCGGGGATCATCGTTCAGCATCTGGGCCAAAATGACCCCCACATTATAGGTCACGTCTTGCTCCCGCAGGCCGTTGCCCTCTGCCCCGGCGTTGACGCCCTGGGGGTTGTGGCCTTGGTCTGCGAATGTCAAGCTCGGACTAAAAAATAGCAGAACTTTTTGTAATCAGACGTTGGAAACTGCCAGTAAGGTGTCTTGGCAGTTCCACTCCATCACCAGCCGCCTGCCGGGATATACCCGGACTTCTTTGAGCAGGTCTTTTAGAATCTCCACAGGGATGTCATCGGCCTCGAAAAAGCATTTGAAATTTTCAATAAATTCACGGGTATTTGATTCATCGTGAGCCTCCAGAGTGGATTGCAGTTCCGTGATCCGCGCGGCGATCTCAGCCATTTTCTCAGCCGTCACAGCTTTTTTGGCCAAATAGTCAGCCTTATCCAAATCACCCAGTGCAAAGGATTCATACAAGCTGCGGCTTTCACGGCTCGTATCATCCTGTGATTGCAACAGAGCTGCTAGCTGCTTTTGCCTGGATTTTGCCTCCTGCCGTGCTGTCCTGCGCTGCTTTTCCACAAATTCCTCCTGTTCCAGCGCGACAGCGGCCTGTGCCCGCAGACTTTCCAGAATCGCTGTGCGGAGTTCATCCTGAGAAATATGTATCCTGGCGCATATTGTGTCCTCCAGATACCGGGCTGTACTGCAAAAGAAAGTACAGCTTTTTCCTTTGGACTGCGCAAGGATGTGCCCGCACACGCCACAGCGGACTTTCCGTGCCAAAGGATGGCGGTCCGCATACCCATCGTGCTCTTTGAACTCCCGCATAGCAGCCTGCGCCCAATCAAATTCTTCCTGGCTTACAAGGGGGTCGTGGGTGTTTGTCACGACAACCCAATCCTCCGGCCTGGCCTTGACCGTGTGGGTGCTGCCTACAATATCCCTGACGCGCCTGCCGTAGATGTTGGTGCCAATATAGCGTTTATCCCGCAGAATCTTAGTAACGGTATTACTGGTCCAGAAGTTTGTTTCACCAACACTTGGCCAACGGGACCGGGAACACCCTGCCACCCGTTTGTGGAGCATGGGAGTGGGGACGCCCTCGGCGTTCAGCATCCGGGCAATGTCCATGGCGCTGTGGCTGCTGGCCATAAGACGAAAAATGCGGCGCACAACCTCTGCCGCTGGCGGGTCAATCACAAGTTGATTGTGATTCTCTGGACTTTTTATATACCCATACGGCGCAAAAGGAGCCACAAAGTCCCCTCTCTGTGCCCGGAACCGCTTGGCGCTGCGCACCTTGCGGGACAGGTCCCGGCTGTAGAGGTCATAGAGCAGAGCCTTGAAGGAGGTGTCCAGGCTGTCCACATCACCGGGGCGGGCGCTGTCCAAGCCATCGTTCACGGCTATAAAACGCACACCCATAAAAGGGAAAATCCTGCTGATATAGTTTCCAACCGTGAGATAGTCCCGGCCAAAGCGGGAGAGGTCCTTTACCACAATGCAATGGATTTTCCCTTGCTTGACTTCTTCCAGCATAGCCCGAACGCCGGGACGCTCAAAGTTTTTGCCGCTCCATCCATCGTCACAGAACTCCACTATGCTGGCATTGGCGAACTCGCTGTGCTGGGCAAGAAAAGAGTCCAAGAGATTTCGTTGGTTGCTGACGCTGTTCGATTCTTCCTTACACGCTGACCGCAGGTCCACATCCTCATTGGATATACGCAGATATTTTGCGATGGTCATGGCCCAACCGCCCCCTCCGCTCCATCCAGCAGGCGCTTTAGGGCCTGGTACTCGTCCTGATATTTCAGTGTGATTTCCACCCGGCTGTCAGAGTAAACCTCCACCCGCTCAATGAGTGCGTGGGCAAGTTCCTCTGTCAGCCCGGTTTCCATATGGAACTGCCCAAAGATTTTCAACCAGGGGTTGTTGACCGTCCGCCGTTTCTGTTCCGCCTGTTGGCTCTCCAAGTTGGCAATTTCGACTTGGGCCTGTTCCTTTTCAGCGCGGTACTGGTTCCGCAGTTCCATGTACTCCCGCTCGTCCATCAGCCGGTCAACGTAGTTCTGGTAAAGGCTGTCAAACAGGGACTTACTCCGGATGAGCCTACGCTCTGCGGTGGCAATCATGTGTCCCAGCATATCAGACTGGCGGGCAGCAGCAGAGGAATGGCCATACTCTTCCATCAGCTTTTGCGTGTCCCCACACAGCTTGATTTCGTGCTGCAACGCGGCCCAAAGGATTTCCTTCAGCTTTGTTTCATGCAGGTACTTCTTAGGGCAGGCTGTAATGTCAGCATGATGGGTCCGGCAAATGTAGATATAGTAGAGGTTTGTACCCTTGTTGGTGACTTGCTTGTAGCGCACCAGAGGTTTGCCGCAGCCAGCGCAGAAGATAAGCCCGCGCAGGATGTTGGGCGTACTGCCCAGGTGGTCATATTTGCCAAGGTTTTTATTATGGATTTGGCTGGCCCTCTCGGCCATGGCCTGTACAGCCTGGAACGTGTCCCCGTCAATCAATGGCTCATGGGTATTTTCTACAACAATCCAGTCGGATTTTTGTATTCGCTGCTGTTTCCGGCCCTGGCACAAGCCGGACTTTTTCCGTCCCTGAACCAAGTGGCCGATATAGACCTGATTTTCCACGATGGCCTTTAGAGTGTGAATATTCCACCGGGCGTTCTCGTAGCGGTCAGTCTTGAGCTGGCCGGTTTCCCGCCTGTACTGTGCCGGAGTGGGGATTTTTTCATCATTCAGCCGCTTGGCGATTTTGTTGAAACTCATGCCGTCACGCCGCAAGGCGAAAATCTCCCAGACAATAGGAGCGGTGGCCGGGTCGGGCTCGATTCTGTGCTTGTCACAGGCACACTTCTGGTAGCCGTAGGGGGCCCAGGAGCCGATGAACTCCCCGGCCCGCTGTTTGACTGCCAGGGCGCTGCTGACTTTGTGGGAGATATCCTTGCTGTAGGCTGCGTTGATGATGTTTTTCAAGGGCATAATGTAACCGTCCTGGGAGCGCTCAGCGGTCAAGGTGTCAAAGTTATCACAGACCGCCACAAAACGGACGCTTAAAAAAGGGAACACCCGCTCTAAGTAATGGCCGGTTTCAATATAGTTCCGGCCAAACCGGGACAGGTCTTTCACCACAATGCAGTTGATTTCCCCGGTGCGCACATCCTCCATCAGCCGTTCAAACTCCGGCCTTTTGAAGTTTGTGCCTGTATACCCGTTGTCGCAGTAAAGGCCGCAGAGGTTCATATCCGGCTGGGCGGCTATGTAACTTTCAATCATCTCCTGTTGGGCATCCATCGTATCACTGCCCTTTTTGCCGCTGTCCTCCATGGAGAGTCGGATATAGGCCCCGGCTTTGTAAATCCTCTGTGCTGTTATCTCTCTGTCCGGCATGGGGGCCAGCGGGTTCACCTTACGCTTTGTCCGCGCCATCAGACATCCCTCCTTTCGGAGAGGGCCTGGTTAATGAGCTCACTCTGGGCCTGAAATTCATCCTGCCAGCGGTACACCAGCTCTACCCGCCGGTCACGGTAGACCATCACCCGCTCGACCAGGGATACCAGCAGGCGGCGGTCCAACTCGGTGATATTGCCATATCTGCGGAACTGCTCCATCCAATCCTGGGGCTGTAATTCCCGCTCCATTTCTTCCCGGAGAGTTTCCATCTGCGCCTCGGCCTCAGCCCGCCGCTGCTGGTAGTGGGTCCTCCATTCCTCGTACTCTCCACGGTCAACCACGCCGTCCGAAAGATTTTCATATAAGGAACGGAGCAAAGTCTGGCAGCGGTCGATTTCATCCTGCTTTTTGGCAAGGCGGGCCTGTATTTTCTGGGTATTGGCCTGCTGCAAATGGGCGGCAGCAGTCAGTTCCAGCAGCTCTGACAGGTCAAGCACATTCCGGATGTGCTGCTGCAGCGATTGCAGCACAACATTGGCAAGCGCCTCTGCCCGCAGGCTGTGGGCAGAGCAGGATTTTTCCTTTTTGTGGGCAGCGCAGACATAGTAGACATATTTTTTCTTAGCGGCTGGGACCGTCTTGCGTATCATCGCCCCGCCGCACTCCCCGCAGTACACCATACCGGAAAACAGCTCCACAGGCTGGCCAGCCTCAGCGGTGCGGGTGTCCATAGCAAGAACATGCTGGGCTGTTTCAAATTCAAATTTGCCGATAATCGGTTCGTGGCAGTTTTCCACGATGGCCCACTTGTCCCTGGGTTTCTGCACAAGCCGCTTGACTTTGTAGCTGGGGGTTGTTACCCTGCCCTGCTCCAAAACGCCGGTGTAGACAGGGTTCTTGAGAATCCGCAGCACCATCCCGGCGCTCCATTCAGAGCGCTCCTTTATACGGAAAGCTGTGGTATAGCGCATACCCTGGGACAGCTTATAGTCCATGGGGGTAGGTATGCCGCTGGCAGTCAGCCGGGCGGCTATGTCGATGGCGCTTGCTCCATCCAGTTTCCAGTTGAAAATATCCCGCACCACATCAGCGGCAAACTCGTCTGCAATCAGCCTGTGGTGGTTGCCGGGGTCTTTTTTGTACCCGAAAACAGCAAAGGAGCCAATAAAATCCCCGCGCTGGCGTTTGATTTCAAGCTGGCTCCGAATTTTTATGGAAGTATCCCGGCAGTATGCCTCGTTTATCAGGTTCTTGAATGGGACCAGGATTTCATCGGATTCAGCGTGGCTGTGCAGGCTGTCAAAGTGGTCGTTGATGGCAATGAACCGAACGCCGAGAAAAGGAAAATGGTGTTCGATATACTCCCCGGCCTCCAGATAGTTCCTGCCAAACCGGGATAAGTCCTTGACCACAATGCAGTTGATTTCCCCTGCTTTGGCCTGGGCGATCATCTCTTGAAACCCTGGCCTTTCAAAATTAGAGCCCGTGAATCCGTCGTCCACCTTCATGTCCCGTTCCCGCAGCTCCGGGTGGCGCGACAAATAGTCACGAATCAGCTCCTTCTGACCCGTGACACTGTTGCTTTCCTCTTTGTCCCCGTCCTCTTTGGACAGACGGACATAACCGCAGGTGTTCCACACCTGGGCGGCTGTCATTTCCTGCATAACACTCTCTCCTAACTGTTAAAGTGAATCAAGGAAACGCTTAACAGCGGGAGAGCACTGGTTGTCCTGATTTCATCGTATCACAAGCGCTCTGCTCTGTCAAGTGCCTTTTCCCTCAGCATTTTGAGCGGAGATATGCCAGGAGGCACTCCTCCAAGGTTTTTCCGCTGTCTGAAAAACTGAGTTTCACCACATGATCGCCACACAGAAAACAGTAGGGATTCTCTATCTGCTGTAAGTATGACCGGATGCGTTCCTCTTTGGGCAAATCCCTATCAATAGCCACGTCCTGTATATCCCGCAGGGTGGCGGGGTCCACAGTGCGGACGTCAATACTTTGCATATCTTCCAAACTTGCACGGATAGATTCCATCTGATTCCCTCCTATGCTGCAATCTATGCCAGGGCGGTTTGTCCCTATTCCTGGGGCAAGCTGTCAGTTCTTGAACCGGTCGGGCAGCATTTTTGCTCCCTGTTCGTTGTATTTCCTGCGTATCAGGCGGGCATAGCGCATGGCCGGGCGGTCAACCTGGGCCAGTTGGATAATTTCTGCCGGGTCCACCTGGGACAAGCGCCGGATGAACTCATAATCCTCCAACTCTGTTTCATGGGTCTTGAGAAACAGGGCCATGCCGGAGATCATCCCGGACTTGAGTGAGTTTTGTGTCCCATGCCATGCCCCTGCCATAAGCCCCGACATACGTGAGAATGTATGGCCGCCTTTCCGCGGTCTATGTACGAACCCCGAGCTTTTCAGCCGTATCTTCCGAGAAAAACCTTGGAGTATCAAAACGACATTTTGTCGGTTTGCTTTCTTCACTCTTTTAGCCGCTGCCCTGCTTTGCTTTAGGGTGTAGTTCATTGTAAATCTCTTTGCGGCGCAGCAGTGAAAGGCGGCAGCCTTCCTTGCGCTTTTTCTTGAACCTCCTCGTTCCTGGCCAAAAATCCTGCTTTTCTCCGGTTTTTAAACAGGCTCTAGGGACAAAAAGTAATGCGTCCCAGGTTGGGACGCATTACCCTGCCAGACGATGAGGCAGAAAAATATGTTCCTTACCTACCGTCAGAATAGCGGCTGGCTAGCCCGTTCGTACCTCACGACGTTTAACAGTGGTTCACATTACATTAACCGTACCACGCAAGCAAGGCTCCCTAACCGCATTGTGCTAGCAGCATATCACGTATACCTCACGGTTTCC
>CAJUPK010000040.1 GCA_910588415.1 uncultured Oscillospiraceae bacterium
TCTACACTCTTTCCCTACACGACGCTCTTCCGATCTTGCGGGAGAGAGCTCTCCGGCGCCGTCCTGCTGGTCCTGGCCGCCTCGGAAGAAGAATTCAAAGCCGCCCATATTGCCGCTTTGCTGGCTTACCTGGTAGTTCTGCACGCACACCACAGAGGGAATCAGCTTTTGGGCCACCTCCTGGGTGCTCATGCCGTCTCGGGTGGCAGTGGGCGTGGCGTTGGCAGGAGAATCCGCTTTGGTATACAGGGTGAACGCCGCCGTCTCGCTGGCGCCCTCCGGGCTTTGCACACTGACCACGCCGTTTTGAATCATGGCCGCAAACACCCCTACCGAGCTCAGGGAGATCGCCGCGCAGGCCACCATGGCAGCCAGTATTTTGGCAACCGTCTTGCCGCCGGACCGCTTCTTTGCCTTTTTGGGCTGCACTGGCTGCTCGAGCTGGGGCTGGGCATAATACCCGGGTCCCCAGCTGTAGCTGACCGGCTGGGTATGCTGGGCCTGAGAGGCGGACGGCTGGTAGGGTCCCTGCTGTCCATAGGGACTGGTCTGGGCGGTGTAGCCCCAGCCCGCGGAGCCATAGGTCCCTTGCGGGGGAGTGCTTGGGGCTGTGGTCTGCCCAGCTGTGGTCTGTGTCGACGGGGCGCCTGCCTGGGACTGCGCTGTCTGCTCCTGCTGTTTCTCGTCCTGGGTATAGGTTTCGTTTTTATCAAAGGGATTCATATGGCTGCTCCTTTCAGGGTCATGGTTTATAGCAAACGCCCTTATGCCTGGTTCAAAAGAGATAGGCCCCTCCTTTGAACTGCGTTAGCTATAAAAACCAGTTTAATTTTCTTTTTTCTCAATTTGTTTTTCTTCTACGGTTTCAATAGGTTTTCCCTTGTTGTGGCCTTATTATCCCCCATCAATGTGAAAAGGATGTGAAGGTTCCGGGAGAAACAGGTGAAAAAACTGTTAAGAAAAATTCCTCCCAAAAAAAGCAGCCCCGGACCGCGTGTTTTCGCGGCCCGGAGCGTTAAAACCGGGGCTTATTGAATAAATCGCCCCTGCCATTTTTTGTTTAAAGATCCGACACTTCCTGTATTTTCAGACAGCCCCTAGGCCCCCCATACCTTCTGGTTATTTGAAAATTGCCGTTTCCTGGATTTTGATAGGTGCTTACCCGAAGCCCCACGTGCGTGTGGTCAGCCGCCGTTTTGTTAATCGTATAGGAGACCTTCTCATTCAGCAGACAGTCCTTCTTCCAAAAAATGGAGGTTCCTGTATTCTCATCGGTGATTCCATAATTATACTTTGTGGTTCCTGCAGGCAGCGATCTGGCCGTAATGCTGATGGGACATTCTGCGGGTTTACTCACAATCCAGAACCTATAAAATGCCGCCGTGTCGCTGGATCCACTGGCCCATTTGCGCACATAGGTGGACTCGTTTGTAGTGAGTTCACCATAACGCGGCTGCACTCCCATGTCATCTGGCCATGCGGGTTTCTCCGGTTCATACGCAGCCTTTAAAGCCTCTTCGGCTTGTGGATTTACGGATTCTGCCTCCGGGGTTTCCAGCTCTGCGGGCGCCTTTGGGGGTTGTATTCTCATGTCCTCCGGCAGCTCCGGCTTTTCCGGCCCATACACTGCCTCTGGGGCTGCTTCGGCTGGCGGATTCACAGCTTCTTCTGCGGTCTCTGGTTCCTCTGGCGCAGCCTCGGAATCGTCCGGCTCCACGCTCCAGACCGGCGGCTCCCAGTCAGCAGGGAACAGGTCCTCGAACTGGGGTGTGATGGAAAATTCCATGGTGGTGGGATTATACGAAATGCTCGCACCACCGTCCGCGCTCCAGGAGTACTGGAAGATAATCTCCCGGCGGGCCGCCAGAATCTTCTTCTGGGTCTCCGGGTCCGCGGATTCCAGGTCGCTATACGCCAGGTCATAGGTCTCGTTATCCATGCTCATAGGCCTGGTGACATGGGTCTCCTCAAAAACCTCCGTGTAGCCTGCGTCCTGCAGGCACTGGCGAAACCGTGCTTCCGTCTCCTCCCTGGACAGGCCTTCTACCTCCTCCCACAGGCCCGCAAGAGGATCCTCCTCTGTTTCCGCCAGATACGCCCCTGCCGGGACTGCTTCAGCGGAAATCTCGTCTTCTGCCGAAGCGGCCATGGCAAAAACAGCCAGTACCGTACAGGCAAAGAGAACACCCAGCAGCTTTTTCATACGATCGCCTTCCTTTCTGTGTTTTTTTACAGAGCAAAAAGAATGGTTCTGTTATTATTATAAGTCTAATACAGACAAAATTGTTTGTCAACACCCTACTAATAATAGAGCATAGATTCTAAGCGTATCGCTGCATAAACACATCTGCACCAGCAATGGGAAAGATCACAAAGGATCGCCTCTTGCTCCGCCCTGCTCTTCGCAAAGCAGGTGGCGGGAAAGCCTCCCCGCAAGGAGCTTTCCCGCCTTAGCTGCCCCCCAGAGGCATCCTTTCAAAAAAAGCGATCCGGACTTCCCCATTGACAGAGTTGAGCCGAAAGCTACATGTATGTTCTAAGTAAAAAACAATACTGCGCAAAGGCCCCAGCAAGCCTTTGCGCAGTATTGCCTTCCAACAAATCCCAGAGGGTCAACTGAAAATTTTCTCCTGGCTGCGCACCCGCAAAAAGGCTGTCAGCACCAGCCCAGCGGCGCATAGGGCCGCCATGCCCCCATACATGGCTTGTATTCCCCACTGGCCAGCCACCCAGCCCGCCAGGTTCTGCATCACAATGCCCGCCAGATTGTTCACCGAGCCCACCACCGCCAACCCTGTGGTGGTCAGCCCGGCGGGGACCAGGCAGCGCACCATTTTGAGGCAGAGCATGGTGCACAGCGTAGAGGTGACGGCCTTGATCAAGACCATCACAACCACCACCAGCCAGGCCTGCCCCGCCAGGCTGTATATCAGGTACTGCGACACCGCCAGCACAAAGCAGGCGGCCGTCAGGGCCTTGCCGGAGAGCCTGTCCATGAATTTGTGGGAGAAAAGGATCAGCGGGATCTCCGTCAGGGTGCTGAGAGACAGCACGGTCCCCACCACCCCGGTCTGTATGCCCATGGTGTTCAGCAGCATGGGAGCGTAGTTCATGTTTACCCCCGAGCACCCGGCAAACAGAAAGGCTGCCGCCAAAAACAGGAAAAACGGCGGATTGGCCAGCAGGGCCGAGAGCTGGGGCTTTTCAGCCGGCGCGTTCAGCTTTTCCCCCGGCCGCTGGGGATTGACCTGGGCGCCCCAAAGCCCCAGCAGGCACAGGCCGCAGGCAGCCGCCGTCAGCGCGAACAGGCCAAAGCCCGGCAGCTTTTCTATGGCCAGGCCAGCCCCCTGGGCTCCTGCCGCATAGCCGATGGTTCCCCACACCCGCAGGATTCCGTAGCGGTACTTGCTCTCTCCCGCCACCCGCTCGCACACCGGGGTCATGCTGTTGATCAGGGCCATGATCAGGCCGTTGAGCACAAACAGCGCCCCTATCCCCCGGCAGGCGGAAAACACCAGGGCCAGCGTGCCAATCGCCGCCAAAATTACCGCCAGCACGGCCTTCTGGCTTCTGGCCCGGTCGCTGATATAGCCAGTCACCGGCGCCACGAAAAAGGAGAAGATCCCTGCCGCGGAAAGCACCAGGGACATCTCCCGGTCTGTCATGCCGATACCTGTGAGATACACGGACAGCACCGAGCCGAACAGGGAGAACACAGCGTAGTAGCCTACATAGAAGACCACATAACTTAAGTAGCTGTTTTTATAGCGGGAAAGCATAGAATCCCCCTTGCTTTTTATATGTTTCCAATAGGGCCTATATCCGGCGGGCCCTGGACCCCCTATACCCGGACAAAGTTGACAACCAAAATCAGCATGACAGCCGCCCGGCTGATGTGGTGAGCCAGGTGGAAGAGAGCCTGGTCCCCCTGTTGGGCGGCCGCACGTCTGCCGTTCCACAGGGCGGCCCCACAGACCGCGGACCCGCCCAGCAGCATCAGCAGCCAGTCAAAACTGCTCCCCAGCAGACAGGCGGCCACTGCCGCGGCCGCAGTCAGCCCTCCCGCAAGCATGAGCAGATGGGGAAGCAGGTTCCCGGCAGACCCGCTTTTCAGGGACTTAGGCAGTTGGCTTATGGCGGCAATCCCATGCAAAAGGGCGAATAGTCCCGCCATGGCACACACAGCGATTTTAAGAATGTCTTCCATTTCCTTTCTTCCTCCTTAACTTCTGCCTTACTTTAATCGGGTACACCGGGCTTTGGGAGTTGGCGATCACATGGTCTACCAGATGCAGGGCCGCCAGCATAAACACAATGGCGAACAGCAGCAGGGGCATCAGCGCGATGAGCATGGGCAAAGTCAAGCTGACCAGGGAGAAGAACCAGCCGAAGAACAGGAAGGCCAGGGTAAAGGCTGTCAGCAACGTCCAGAACAGCAGGCCCCGCAGGGTGTTAAAGGGCGCGCTCACCTTAAACAGCATAATAAACCCTGTCATGGCGGTCATGATAACCGCCATGGTAGAGGTCTCCTGGCTGGTCAGACCCAGGGGCTCCGCCAGCGTACACAGCACCACAATATTGGCTGTCATGGTCAGGGCGGCAGGGATACACATGCGGATCACATTATTGATAAACTTGCCCCGCAGCCGGTCGTTGTTGGGTTCCAGGGCCAAAATGAAGGAGGGGATCCCAATGGTCAAAGAGCTGATCAGCGTCTGCTGGATGGGCTCAAAGGGGTAGGAGTAGTTGATAAAGATGAACAGCACCCCAATGAGGGCGGAAAAGATGGTCTTTACCAAAAACAGGGAGCTGGACCGCTGCAGGTTGTTGATGGACCTGCGCCCCTCCTGGACCACCACGGGCATGGAGGCAAAGTTGCTGTCCAGCAGCACCAGGTTGGAGACCGTGCGGGCCGCGTCGCTGCCAGAGGCCATGGCCACGGAGCAGTCCGCCTCTTTAAGAGCCAGCACATCGTTGACCCCGTCGCCTGTCATGGCCACTGTATGGCCGTCCTCTTTCAGGGCTTTCACAAAGGCCAGCTTCTGCTGGGGGGTCACCCGGCCAAAGACCGCGTACTCCCGTACTGCCTGGCGGATATCCTCCTCTGTGCGCAGGGTAGTGGCGTCCACATATTTGTCCGCGTTGTCCAGCCCGGCCTTGCGGGCAATATTGGCCACTGTCACGGCATTGTCCCCGGAGATCACCTTCAGGTCCACCCCCTGGTCCGCGAAATACCGCAGGGTACTGGGAGCCTCCTTGCGGATCTTGTCACTGATAAGTACCAGGCCCATGGCCTTCACGCCTTCCGGCAGCTCTTTGCCGTCAAAGGGTCCCTGGGCCTTGGCCAGCAGCAGCACCCGCTGGCCGTTTTGGGAGTAGCTCTCCGCCTGGGCCTTGTAGGGAGCAAAGCCCTGGCCCAAAATGAACTCTCCCGCACCCATTACATAGCAGCCCCGGCCCGGGAAAAAGGCGCCGCTCCACTTTCTGGCCGAGGAGAAGGGCACCGTGTCCCCTGCCCGCCAGGCCGAGGTCTCCGGCAGATGCTCCTTCAGGGCCATAAAGGTGGGGTTGCTGTCGTTCAGGCTGTTCACCAGGGCGGTCAGAGCCTCCGTCATGTTCTCCTCTGTAAAGCCCCCTAAGGGGACCAGCTCGTCCACCTGCATACTGCCCTCTGTGATGGTGCCGGTCTTGTCCAGACAGAGGGTGTCCACCCGGGCCAGGGTCTCCACGCAGTACATGTCCTGCACCAGGGTCTTGTGGGTAGAGAGCTTGATCACACTGACCGCAAAGGCCAGGCTGATGAGCAGCACCAGGCCCTCGGGGATCATGCCCACCATGGCGGCAGCCGTGCTGACCACCGAGTTTTGGAAGGCGTCGCCCAGCACAAAATACTGCTTCCAAAACAGCAGTCCGCCAATGGGCACAATACCAAAGCCAATGATCTTTACAATAAAGTCAATGGAATTCATGATCTCTGAGCTGCGCTTTTTCACGCCGCTGGCTTCTCCGGCAATCTTATTGGCATAGCTCTCTGCCCCCACCCGCTCTACCTGGGCCTGGCAGCTGCCGCTGACCACAAAACTGCCTGAGAGCAGCGGGTCCCCCGGCTGCTTCACAATGGGGTCCGACTCTCCTGTAAGCAGGGACTCGTTGACCTCGCACTCCCCGGCGGCCACGGTGGCGTCCGCGCAGATCTGGTTGCCCGCGGAGAACACCAGAATATCGTCCAGCACCACGTCCTCCACCTGGATGGTGAGAGGCTGGCCGCCCCGGATCACCTGGGCCTTGGGGGAAGAGATCAGGGAGAGCTTGTCAATGGTATGCTTAGCCCGGATGCCCTGAAAGGAGCCGATGACAATATTGGAGAAAATAACCCCCATAAACAGGGCGCTGCGGGGAGAGCCCACCAAAATCACGGCCAGGGCCAGGGCAAAGTTTAAAAGGTTAAAAAAGGTGAACACATTCTCCCAGATGATCTGGCCCTCGGTCTTGGACTTAATGCCCGAGTCCCCATTGTGCAGGCCCTCCCGCATACGCTGCTCTACCTGCTGGGCGCTGAGCCCCACAGCAGGGTCTGGGTAAAAACGGTCGGCCTTCCCGGCGGATTCCCGGCCGGGTTCCCGGGCCGCCTGGGTTTGGATTTGCTTTGGTTTCATAAGCGGCATAACCTCGCTGATTTTGAGAATGATATCTTCGCCATGCCAGCGCTTTTCCGGCGCATGGCCGCGCACCGCAAACGCGCCCGCAGCCCGGCCAAATCCTGCGGCTGGCAGAGGCTTCACCGCCTTGCCCAAAAGGGCTGTCTTTGGAAGCGCGTTTACTCTGTATCCTTAAGTATACACCTAAAAAGCCCGGTTTCCAAGGGCAGGGACGGTAAAATTTGCTAAATATTTTTTTACGAATTTCTGACAGCCCCTTTTGAAAGAACTGCTAATTATCGCTAAAATTCTCGGCTCAAACTCTTAAAAACCCCCGCAAAGCCAGTGTTTTCGGGAGAAATCGCCAGACCGCGTCATGCTTCTGTATTTGACAAGACCCCGTTAAATCGCTATAATACCATTGTAAACAGTAGAGTCCAGGATTAAACGAATCGCATGGTAAAAAGAAAATGCGAGTGAAAGGATGTTATTTTGACTATGGCTGCCAAGGAGAAACAAGAGGAAGTTCTCATCATAAACCGCCGCACTGGCAAGGCCCTGCAGTGTATGGGCCTTGATAATGGTACCGTTGTGGCACAGGCCGCCCTTACCGGGGAGGACGCCCAGCTGTGGCTCCCGGTTCCGGTAGGCAAGTCCGTTAAGCTGTTGAACAAAGCCACCGGCAAAGCTTTGGACCTGATGCACGGCGGCACGGAGGCTGGCACCTGGGCCCAGACCTGGGAAGACGTAGGCGGCGAGAGCCAGCTGTGGCAGTGGGTAAAGGTGACTGCCACCTACAAGAAGCTGCTGAATGTAAACGCCGGCAAAGTACTGGATATTGTGGATATGCGCGACGACGACGGCGCTCCTGCCCAGATTTGGGACGACGTGGACGGCGTGGGCCAGCAGTGGAAAACAGCCGCTCCCTCCGTCCTGAAAGCCAAGGCCCAGAAGACGGAAGAGGCTTCTGCCCAGGAGGCGGTCCCCCAAAAGGCCAGCAGCAAAGCCAAGGACGCCGAGGAGACGGAAGCCGTCCCCGCCCAGGCAGAAGCGGCCGAAGCCCCTGCCCCGGAGCCTGCTCCCAAAAAGCGGAGCTGCCGCAAGCCCAAAGGGGCAGAGACAGCTGCTCCCGCTCCTAAAAAGCGGGGCCGCAAATCGAAGACCCAGGCATAAGTGTTAAGCGGCCAGGGAAAAATTCACAAGGCGAAATGAAAAAGAGCAGAGGCGCTGGCCCTGCTCTTTTTTTACTTTTTTATCTGCTTTGGTATATCCATGGCTGTTCTCAAAGGCAGGAAAGAACCAAAGGAAAAAGTAACATCCTGCCGAAGGGCAAGCGTCCGCCAGGCACTCGGCTTTGCCCACTCACATGGCGGCTGCATGGCGCGCACTTCCCCGTACCCTGCCAGGGACCTGCCTCATCGAGCTGGCCCCGGCGGTTCGGACGGACCAGAACCATTGCCCCTGGACCGCGCAAAAATCTTCAAACTGAGAAAGTACACGCTCAGCTTTGTCTCTCCCCGCCCTCGTTTTGCAGGTATTCCTCCACCCTGTACCGGGGCCGGGCCTTTACCTCGTTGTAAATCTTGCCAATATAGCCGCCCACAACCCCCAGGCACAGCATCTGCAGGCCGCCCAGCAGCCAGATGGAACACACAATAGCCGTCCAGCCGGACACGGCCCAGCCAGCAAAATAGGAGACCAGCGCGTATAACAGACCGAACACGCTGAGTACGGAAACAATGACGCCAAAATTAGAAATCAATTTTAAGGGCTTGACGCTGAAGCTGGAAATACCGTCCAGGGCCAAAGCAATCATCTTTTTCAGGGGATATTTGGATTCCCCGGCGAATCTCTCATGGCGGTCATAGTACACATAGTCGCTGCGGTAGCCGATCAGGGGCACCATGCCCCGCAAGAACAGGTTGACCTCTCTGTACTCAGAGAGCCCCTCCAGCGCCCGGCGGCTCATCAGCCGGTAGTCCGCGTGGTTAAAGACCACGTCCACGCCCAAAAGCTTCATCACCTTATAAAAGCCCTCTGCTGTGGTGCGCTTAAACCAGGTGTCCGTGTCCCGCTTGTTGCGCACGCCATAGACCACGTCGCAGCCCTCTTTGTACTTCTGCACAAACTGGTCCAGGGCGTCCACATCGTCCTGCAGGTCCGCGTCCAGGCTGATGGCGCAGTCGCACCGGGGCATGGCGGTCATCAGCCCGCACAGCAGGGCGTTTTGATGGCCCCGGTTGTGGGCCAGCTTGACCCCCTCCACATAGGGGTTCTCCTGGTTAAACCGGGTGATCAGCTCCCAGGTCTTGTCCTTGCTGCCATCGTCCACCAGCAGCATCCGGCTGTGCCCGTTGGCAAGGCCCGCCTCCCGCATCGCCTCCAGCTTGTCCGTCAGCCGGTGTACGGTTTCCGGCAGTACCTCCTCCTCGTTGTAGCAGGGTATCACCAAGTATACGGTGGGGTCCTCTCTGTTCATGGCCTTTCCTCCTCCTTCGGGTCATTGAGTATATGGTCTACATGATAGGCGTCCGGGGGAAGCCCTGTCATGTCCGCTGTGTTCAGCAGGTCTGTCATGGCTGTAAAGCGCGCTTCATTCTCCTCGGTTTTCCCGTCCTCCTCCGGGGCCGCCTCTTGCTTCTGGGGCCAAGGCCTGGGCTGCAGCCTTGCTTTGGCCTGGGGCTGCGCCGGGGAACTCTCCGGCTTTTCCTCCGGACCCGTTGCTTCAGGGGCAGGTTGCGCTGGCAGCGGCGCCTGCTTTTTTTCTGTCTCCGGAGCAGAAGGCGGGGCCTCCTTGGCCAGCCGGCTCTTTCTGGGCTTAGAGGGCGGCTCTGGAGGCGGCAGGGCTGCCTGGGTCCGGGGTTTCAGCACCATGGCCCCTGGCTGCGAAAAGCTGGCCCGGCGCTTTTTCGCGTACACGGCAAACCGCTCTGCCCGCATCAGCCGGGGCGGCCGGGGATCGTCCGGACCCTCCCGCTTTAGCCGGGCGGCCAGGGCCAGATACCCCACCAGTCCGCCCAAAGAGGCCAGGCTGATAAAGATGCCCAGGCCCAGGCCCGGGGTGGAGTAGGTAAACTCTACCCGCACATTGTCCCCCGGGGGCACCTGCACGGCCATAAAGCCCACATTGACCCGGTAAATTTTCGTCTCCTGCCCATTGACCTGGGCCGTCCAGCCCGGCTCCCAGGGGACGCTGAAGAACACCAGCTTTTCCACCGAGGGACTCAGCTGGGCCGTGAACCCAGAGGTGGTATAGGCAAAGCTGTCGCAGGCTCCTGCCGCCCGGTCCAGGCAGTCGTCAAAATATTCGTTTTCGGTAAAATTCCGGTCATCCTCCGGCAGATGCTCCAGCACGGCCTGCAGCCGGCCCAGGTCCGGCTCCTCCAGCACCACGGCCCGCATCATGGCCAGCTCCCGGCTGCCCGCCGAGGTGTCGCTGCCCTGGGAGAGGGCGTCATACTCCGCCCGGGTCAGGTAGTAATCATAGGTAAAGCCCATGGGCACATAGTACTGGTTCTCCCAAATGTCATACCCATTGGCATTGCCGTAATAGGCCCAGCCGGGCATCTCCGGCTTGTCAGAATCCTCTCCGGCAAAAAAGTCCCCGTCATGGTCATCGTCAAACAGCCAGCGCACAGAGAGCAGGCCCCGGATGGGATAGTGGCTGGTCTTGGGCCGGGAGCCCACGTCCCGCTGCACGCCAATGGAATCGTAGAACTCCATCACAGAGCCAGGCACAATGCTGTGAAAAGCCTGGATGGAGGGAATCTGCCAGAACATGGCGGCATTGTCCATGGACTCGTAAAAGTCAGACCGGCAGCTCTGCAGGTCTGTCAGGGGCACATTGGCGCCGCCGTTCAGTTCGTAGGGGATGATATGGTCCCAGGTATAGTCCGACTGGGTCTTGCCCAGGGCAATGAAGAAGATGGAGTACAGCACCGCCACCGCAGAGAGACTGCCCATGGCCGCCCGCTTGAAGGCCCGGCGGCTTTTCCGGCAGAACATAAACAGGTACACCACCAGCCCCAGGCTGATAAAGGCAATGGCCACATAGGTCCAGAAGCGGGTGGGGTACTCCTCCAGGCCGAAGTTCCACACCTCCTGCTCGTCCACTGTCTCCTTCACGGGCATAAAGCCAATCACCGCCGCAACAGCCGTTGTGATCACCGTACACCAAAGGGTAGCCCGCCGCCAGTCCACCCGGTCGCTCTCCAGAGACAGCACCGTGGCCAGCGCCATCATCAAGGTCAGCATATAGAACCACCGGGCATAATAGGCGGAGTTCATCAGCTGGAAAGAGGCGTTTAAAAAGGGGACCAGGGCCATGGCAAACAGCACCCACAACATCTTTTTCAGCCAGTGCTTGCGCCGCAGCTGCAGCCAGCCCACCACGCCGGTCATGCCGAACAGCGGCAGCCAGGCCCCCAGGGAGGACCACTTGGACTCTGAGTCCGGGGTAAAGTTGGGCCGGGCAGGCAGGTCAGGCGGGAAGAAAAAGCACTCCAGAATATGCAGGTACCGCTGGTTGCGGTTATAAAGCACCGCGTTCCAGCCGTTGATGGCATTATCCACCCGGTTGTTCTGCAGCACCGCCAAGACAGAGGGCACCAGCAGCACGCAGGAAAGCCCCACCCCGACTATTGCCTCCAGGCCCAGCAGCAGGAAGTCCTTAAAGGAGATCCGCCAGCTGCCGCAGAGCAGCCGCAGGAAAAAGTACACCAGCGTAAAGGTGACCTGGCCTACAAAAAAGTAGTAGTTTACCAGGCAGCAGCCAAACACAGCCAGGGCGAACAGCCCCCTGCGGCGGGTGGCCATGTATTCGTCCAAAGCGGCCAGCAGCAGGGGGAAGCAGATGATGGCCTCATGAAAATGGTTGAAGAACACATTGTACACAGAGAACCCGGAAAAGGCGTAGAGAACCGCGCCGATGAGAGCAGTGTCCGGGGACTTGGTGTACCGGTGGATGTACACATAGCCCGTCAGGGTGGCGCAGGCAAACTTCAGGATGAGCAGGGGGCCCATCAGAAACTGCAGCCACTGGGAGGGGAAGGGGATGGTCAGCCAGAAAAAGGGGCTGCCCAACAGATAGAAGGAATAGGATCCAATAAAGTTGGCCCCCAGGTCCGTGTGCTGGTTCCAGCCCCAGCGGCCGGAGCGGATGGCGTCATGGGCCAGACGGTAAAAGGGCACCTGCTGCACATTGAAATCCCCGTAAAAGAGGAAGCGCCCGCCGTCCACAAGGATGAAGGGGAGAAAGACCAGAAAGGACAGGCCCAGCCCCAGGGCAAAAGCTTTGAGAAAATAATTCTCCCGCCAATTTCTTTTCTTCTTTGTATGCGTCATGGTTTCAACCTCGTCTTTGTTTCAAAAACTGCCCGCTTTCAGCCGGGGTATTTCCATATATTTTAAGTATACCACAAAGCAGCCGCAGAATAAAGCCTTTTTTCTCAGGAATTGCCAGCAGCCTCCCCCCCCCTGGCCCCAGGCGGGCGCCGCCCGGGGGCTTTTCCGCAGGGTTTTATAAAAAGCGGATATTCCCAAGAGAAAGGCTTGATTTTCCCGGCGGTTTGCGGTAGACTGTTGTAAAGAACGCCATTATCGAGAAGGAAGGTCCTACAATATGGAAAAAGTCAGATTAGGCATCATCGGTGTGGGCAACATGGGCAGCGCGGACGCCCAGAACATCCTGTCCGGCAAGACTCCGGAGCTTCAGCTGACGGCTGTGGCGGACCGCCGGGAGAGCCGCCGGGCCTGGGCAAAAGAAAACCTGTCCCCAGAGGTGCAGATTTTCACCGAGGGCAGCCAGCTCATCACCAGCGGCCTCTGTGACGCGGTGCTGATTTCTGTGCCCCACTACCAGCACCCGGTGCTGGCCCAAGAGGCCTTTGCCCAGGGGCTGCATGTGCTGTGCGAGAAACCCGCCGGGGTTTACACCAAAGCTGTGCGGGAGATGAACGCCGCTGCCGACAAGAGCGGCAAGGTATTCGCCATGATGTTCAACCAGCGCACCAACTGCCTGTACCGGGCTATGCACCGGCTGGTACACGAGGGCCAGCTGGGAGAGCTGAAGCGGGTAAACTGGATCATTACCGACTGGTACCGCACCCAGATCTACTATGACTCCGGGGACTGGCGGGCCACCTGGGACGGCGAGGGGGGCGGCGTGCTGCTGAACCAGTGCCCCCACCAGCTGGACCTGCTCCAGTGGATCTGCGGCCTGCCCCAAACCGTGCGCGCCTTCTGTCACGAGGGCAAATGGCATGACATTGAGGTAGAGGACGATGTGACCGCCTATATGGAGTGGGCAAACGGCGCCACCGGCGTGTTTGTAACCACCACGGGAGACGCTCCTGGCACCAACCGTTTCGAGGTGACCGGCACCCTGGGCAAGCTGGTCTGCGAGGACGGGCAGCTTCGCTTCTGGCGGCTGAAGCAGGACGAGCGGGAGTTCTGCCGTACCTCTCAAGAGGGCTTCCAGAAGCCGGAGATGGAGGAGGTTCCTGTGGAGATGGACGGGGAGAATCCCCAGCATGTGGGGGTGCTGAACGCCTTTGCCGCCAACATTCTGCGGGGCGAGCCCCTGGTGGCGGATGGCCGGGAGGGCATCCGCGGGCTTACCCTGTCCAACGCCATGCACCTGTCCGGCTGGCTGGACCAGGCGATAGAGCTTCCCCTGGACGAGGACCGGTTCCTCCAGGAGCTGAACCGCCGCCGGGAGCACTCCCGGAAAAAAGAGGGCGGGGACATCACCTTCTCCACAGAGGGCACCTACTAAAACAGAACATACCCCGGTTAAAAACCGCTTTAAAACCAGCAGAGGCTGAGGGAAATCCCCCAGCCTCTGCTGGTTTTATGGCTGTACAAACCGGGTGTGCCCATTTGTACGCCCGTTTACTGTAATGTGGTGGAAACAGGCGCTGTTTCCTTTCGGGCAGAGCATGGCGGCCTAGTTCTCCACCTTCCGCACGCTCATGCCGCCAGAGGTGGTGTTCATCTTGATCGTGATCCCGCCATCCCCATACACAGCCCGGCCGGATCTTTTCCTTTTCCCATCCTGCTGAATGGCCACCGGGAAGTCGGAGTGGAACTCCCCGCTGGTAGAGTTATACTCTGCGGTAAAACCGGTATTGTCCGGTATATAGAAGGCCAGCTCGCCGGACACAGAGCTGAACTTGGCTGCCTCCGGGCACTGGTCCACTGTCAGGCTGGCCCGGCCAGAGGTGGTGTTCACCTTAAAGCGCTCTGCGTTGGCATGGGCGTTCAGCACGCCGGATACGGTCCCCAGCTTTGCCACCTCGGCTGAGATCCCCTCTGTGACCACCGTGCCGGATACAGCGTGGACCTGCAGCTTTTCCGCAGAGATCCCCTGGGCTTTTACATTGCCAGAGACCGCGTGAAGCTCAATATTCTCTCCGTGCAGGCCCTGGGCGTACACCGTGCCGGACACGCTGGAAAGGTCAAACCTTTCCCCGGAAAGCCCGAGGGCGTGGATGGCGCCGGACACAGAGTTTACCTTCAGCCTTTCTATGCTGCCTGCCAGCTTGGCAGGAATCCGCACCACCAGCCGCTTTTCCCCTGCCTGCCGGCCATGCCAGCTGTTCCTGCCGTTTTCGGAAAAATTCACCGTCAGCTTGCTGGCGTCCTTAACCTGAACCCCCATCCGCTGGGGAGACTCCAAGGGCTTATGGCAAAATTCCACCAGCTCCACATACTCTTCTTCCCAGGGGGCCAGCTCTACCGGGCCGCTGAGCCAGGAGATCTCCAGCTGTTCCACTGCATCCATGTCTATATGGGCACGGTAGACGTACTTTCCGTCTTCAGGCCCTGCATCCTGACATTCCACCTGCACAAACTGCCCATGGGTTCCGCTGTCCCAGCCCTCTTCCCCATTGTGGTTCTCAAAGGGGAACCCGACGCCAAAGTCCATGCCGCCGTCCTGGTTCCTCTCTTCCTCTTTCTGCTCCCGCCAGTCGTCCACCATCTCCCGCAGGGAGTCCTTCAAGTCGCCCACTGCAACAGACACATCCTCCATTGCTTCGCTTAGGTCAATGCCGATCTCCGCTCCAATGCCGTTCATGGCTTGGCTGATCTCCCGGCCCACGCTGTTCAGCCAGGCCCCCCAGCTGCCTGTATTCCGGCTGGGTCCCCGCTGCTTCTCCGCCTGGGCCCGCTTGACCGCGTCCTCCGCCGCCTGCTGGGCCTGGCTGGCAATGCGCCGCACCTCGTCCTCAAACCCCTCGCTGCCCGGGCCGAACTTCTCATACAGCTTTGCGTAAGCGGGGTTGTAAACCTCATGGTAGGCGTTGTTGTAGATGGTATTGTATTCCGCTTGGGTCAGGGGCCAAAAGCCGGGGTTTTGGGGGCTGGCCCCGCTCCCGCCCTGCCGGTTCGCCCTGGCGGCCTTTTCGGCTGTCCGGCGGTTCTCCTCCGCCTGTTCCCGGTATTGTTCCAGCTCTTCCTGATACTGGTCCAGCTGTTCCTGGTAGGCCTCGTTCTGCTGGTCCAGGGTCTCCTGGTACTGCTCCATGGCCTCCTCGTACCCAGCGTTGATCTCCTCCACCCGCTCCTGGTACTCCTCCAAAAGCTCCTGGCAACGCTCCTGCACCTCCTCCAGTTCCTCCTGGTAGCGCTCCTGGATAGCCTCCACCTCTTCCTGGTAGCGGGCAAGGACCTCCGGGTCCTGAGAGGCAGGCCGCGCCGGTATGGCAGGCATGGCGGGCATGGCAGGCATAGCGGGAGGCGCCGGCATGGCAGGCATCACGGGTATAGCCGGAGGTGCGGGCCGCACAGGCGGCACAGGGGGGGCCTGCAGCGGCTGGCCAGCGTCTTTCAGGGGCGCCAGCCCCTCTTGGCTCAGGCTGCCTTCGTCCCCGGCGGGCACATCCACCACCACATTTCCAGCCTCTGGGTGCAGGGTCAGGGTGATGGGCTTCTGGCCGCTCTTCTTGGGCAAAATCACCGCGCTCTCCCCGTTTTCATCCTCCAGCTCGATGGTGCCGTCCGGATAGATTTTCGCGGAGCCGTCCACATCGTTTAAGGTAACCACTGGCTCTATGTTTTCCACAGGGCTCTCTGCCTCTGTCTCGGGTCCTTCCCCGTCCTCCAGGGCTGCCAGAAGCTGGCTGGCCTGTTCCTGGGAGATTTTTCCCTGCTCAAGCATCTCCAAAATGGTGCGTTTGCTGTCGTTCATTTTCCTTCCCTCCTGCTGTGAATTTTTCTGTTTTGGCGTACCATATTTTCCCAGCGCTCCTCGGCCGCCAACCGCAGGGCGTTCTCTCTTGTCATGCTGCTGTAAAACACCAGCTCCGGCAAATAGCCTCGTGTGGTTTTCATGCTCATTTTCCTCCTTTTACCTGCTTCAGCGCCTCTATAGCCGCGTTTACGTCCAGGTCTCCCTGAGAGAGCCGGGAGAGAATCTCCGAGCGCTCCTCTTCCGCCCGCGTCTGGCGCAGCTCCGGCTTCTCGTCCAGCTGAAGGGCCGCCAAAGCCGCGTCCAGCATATTTTTTACCGTGGGATAGCTGACCCCCAGCGCCTTTTCCACTTCTTTGATGGACCCTTTGCACCGCAGAAACACCTCGACAAACCGCAGGTGCTTTTCCTCCAGCCTGCAGAACCTGCAGGGCTCAAAGCTGCCGGAAAGTTCTGTGCCGCAGTGGCTGCATTTCAGCCCCGTGACCTGCATATGCTCTCCGCATACAGGGCACTGCGCGGGAGCGTGATAGGTTTTCTTTGCCATTTTTTGTTCACCCCTTCAAGTATTCCGTGCTTTCTATGGCTGTATTATAAACCCGCGCATTAAAAAAGTCAATATCAAAATTGATTTTTTTAAGATTTCTTTTTAATATCTTAATTTGCAGGCCAATTTAAACACACGTGTTGTTTTAATGTGGCGCAAACTCCTCCTTTTCTCTCCCTTTTTCGCTCTTTTCATATTCTGAATATCTATAAAATCCTATACCCATATATATTTCATCTACAGAATTTTACAAATCTTCCGCATAGCTCCCCATGCATCCGCGCAAAAAGAGAACGCCCCTGCCCTTTTCTCCCTAGGCGGGGCGTTCTCTCTTTCATTTTTGAATGGGCAAACGTTCGATTTTCTATCGTTACCACGGTTCAAAAGGGTGAAATATCCCTTTTAAGA
>CAJUPK010000041.1 GCA_910588415.1 uncultured Oscillospiraceae bacterium
AGCCGCAGGGGCAGCTCGCTCTCCGGAATGGGCTGCCAGCCGCACTTCTCGCAGTACACCATGGGAATGGGCTCGCCCCAGTACCGCTGGCGGGAGAACACCCAGTCCCGCAGCTTATAGTTTACCTTGGCGTGGCCAATGCCCTTCTCCGCCAGATACTCTGTGATGCGCTTCTTGGCCTCCTCCACGGAGAGGCCGTCCAGAATACCGGAGTTCACCATCACCCCGGTCTCGCAGTCCGTAAAGGCAGCCTCCTGGACGTTCCCGCCCTGGACCACCTCCACAATAGGCAGCTGGAACTTCTTGGCAAAATCCCAGTCCCGATCGTCGTGGGCAGGCACAGCCATAATGGCTCCGGTGCCATAGCTCACCAGCACATAGTCGCTGATGAAAATGGGGATCTCCTTCCCAGTCACCGGGTTGATGGCCGTGACCCCTTCCAGCCGGACGCCGGTCTTGTCCTTTGCCATCTCCGTGCGCTCAAAGTCCGATTTACGGGCCGCCTGGGCCTGGTACTCCCGCACCGCCTCTATATTGGCAAGCTGGTCCGCCCACTTCTCAATGTAGGGGTGTTCCGGGGAGATAACCATGTAGGTGGCCCCATACAGAGTGTCCGGCCGAGTGGTGTATACGGTCAGCTTATCCCCGGCGCTGGTGGCAAAGTCCACCTCCGCACCGGTGGAGCGGCCGATCCAGTTCTTCTGCTGGGCCTTGACCCTGTCCGGGTAGTCCACGGTGTCCAAATCGTCAATGAGCCGCTGGGCATACTCCGTAATCTTCAGCATCCACTGGCTCTTGACCTTGTGAACCACCTCGCTGCCGCAGCGCTCGCACACCCCGTTGACCACTTCCTCGTTGGCCAGCACACACTTGCAGCTGGTACACCAGTTCACGTTCATCTCCTTCTTATAGGCCAGCCCGTGTTTGTAGAGCTGCAGGAAAATCCACTGGGTCCACTTATAGTAATCCGGGTCAATGGTACACACCTCCCGGCTCCAGTCAAAGGAGATGCCCAAGGCCTTGATCTGCCGGGTGAAATTGGCGATGTTCTGCCGGGTGATGCCCTCTGGGTGTACGTGATTTTTGATGGCATAGTTCTCGGCCGGCAGGCCAAAGGCGTCCCAGCCAATGGGATAGAGGACGTTGTAACCCTGCATCCGGCGCTTCCGGGCCACCACGTCCAGGGCGGTGTAGGGCCGGGGATGGCCCACGTGCAGTCCCGCGGCAGAGGGGTAGGGAAATTCAATCAGGGCGTAGAACTTGGGCTTTTCCGACTTCTCCTCTGCGTGGAAAACCCCGCTCTCCTCCCATTTTCCCTGCCATTTTGGCTCCACAGCCTTGTGGTCATATTTCATCTTGCTATCATCCTTTCCTACAAATTTCATCCCGCAGGGGGAATCCGGGCAACCCAAGAAAAACCCCGGACGCCTACAAAGCATCCGGGGCGAAGAATCCAAAGATTTCCGCGGTACCACCCGTGATTTCAGAACACGCTCACACGTATCCCCTCATAGCTTCTAACAAAGCTGGGCCTATAACGCCGCCACACGTCCCAGGCCTAATGAGCGCCAGACAAAGCCGCGCCTTTGGGCAGGGAGACTCAGGGACCAGTATACGCCCGCGCCTCCTGCCTGCTTGCACCACCCGCAGGCTCTCTAAAAAGCGGCTGCAGCGCTTTCTTCCCGTCACAGTCTTTACCTATTTTAGTTTATGATTACATCTTGATTATACACGGCCCAGCGGGGTTTGTCAAGGTGTAAATCAGGGGACAATCCTTGCTATATTTTTTCGTTTATCTCCCGCACAATCTCCGAGGGGAGGTATACCCGCCGGAAGCCCTGGCTCCGGGCGTACTCCACGGCCCCCTCAATCAGCAGCCCGCACAGGCCCCGGCCCCGATAGGCCGGGGCCACAAACAGGGTGCTGACCCAGGGGAAATAGCGGTTCTCCGGGTAGTAGTCCTTTTCCATCAAGGTGCAGAAACCCACCACCTGTTCCCCGTCCAGGGCGGCAAAAACAGCCTCCCAGCCGGAAAAGGCCCCCTGCTCCATCAGCTGGGCCAGATGGGGTCCTGCCTCCCAGGGGCAGGCGGCGGCATAGGCCAGCAAGCTGGGCCACAGGGGCCCGCCGGGCTTCAGCCGCTGCACCTGTATCAGGCTCTCCATAGCCGCTCCTTTCTCTCAGGCCGGGGAGTTTGCTTCATGCTCCATCAGGAATCGGTGCTCCTCCTCCATCAGGGCCTTTACCTCCGGCACGTCCGCTGAGCAAAGGCCGGGAATCGCCAGGGCTTTTGCGCCGCAGTGATACCGCTTCTCCCCGTCCGGCATCTCATAGATATACACCCGCTCAGAGGGAGTACCCTTGCAGAAATCCTCTCCGTTGGCTATACATCGCGCCTCTCGGTACCCCTTGCCGCTTACCACATCCGCTACAATCCTCTCAAACCGAGGGGAATACCCCCGGCAGGCGGAAAAGCGCAGACCAAAAAAGGGATCGCCTTTTTTGTCAAGGCCTATTTTGGCAATCTGCTTGCCGTGCCAAGGGCAGGTGAACACAATATTCGCCCGCTGCCTTTTGGGGTCATACCCCAGGCCGGACAGGTGGAGAATCAGCTCCCGATAGATTTGGGCCAGCTCTGGTTCCAGTCCTGCCAGGTATTCCTCCAAAATCTCTGTCTGTTTCTTGGTGCGCATGAGCTTAGTCCTCCTGCCACTCCGTCTTGGTACCGTCCACCCACAGCCGGTCCAGGTCATAAAAGTCCCGGGCCTCCTGGGTAAAGATATGCACCACCACCTGGCTGTAATCCAGCAGGATCCAGCTGTCCGAGCGGTACCCCTCTATCCGGGCCGGGGCCACGCCCTGCTCCTTCAGCTTCTCCTCCAGCTCGTCCGAGAGGGACCGCACATGGGTGCTGCCCCGGCCCGTGGCAATGACAAAATAATCTGCCAGGCTGGAGATGGCGTCAATTTTAATCACACTGATATTCTCGGCCTTCTTGCTGTCCAGCAGCCGGGCCGCCTGTTTTGCCAGTTCATATGGGATCATGGTTCAGGTTCCTTTCCTATTTGTTCGAACAATATAAATGGCCTCCAGCGGAACGGCGATACTTTTCCGGCCTTCCGTTACCCCTTCCGCCGGCGTTCCAGCTCCCAAAGGGCCTCGTTATAGGCCTCGATGGACCGGGGCTCCAAAGTCAGCCGCTGCTCCATACGCTCCGGTATGGTAAAGGCAATGCCTTCTATCATGACTTCCTCCAGGCTGCTCCCGCTGAGCGCCCGCAGCGCCTCCACCCCGGGATAATCCCGGTCAGCAGAGATGTAGTCCGCCACAAACAGCACCTTGTCAAAAAGGGTCATGCCAGACTTGCCCCCGGTGTGGCAGGCAATGGCGTCAACGACCTCCCGGTCCCTGACTCCCAGCACATGCTCTATATAGGCCGCGCCGGACACCGCGTGCCACAGCTTTCTGTTGCGCCGCTCCGCCTCTGTAAGCATGATACCATATTTCTCAATGATTTTCAACTGCTCCTCTGGCTCCGTGTCCTTCATAATATCATGGAGGATGCCCGCCAGCCGGGCTTTCTCTGGGTCCGCGCCGTATTGCTCTGCCAGCTGCGCCGCACAGGCCGCCACACACTGGCTGTGGTAAAAGCGCTTCTCGCTGAGATGCTTTTTCACCTCGGCCTCGTAATCCTTAAAGGTCTCAAACCCCATTGTTCCCGCCTCCCCTGTAGATACGGTGTTTTTTCATATATTCGGCCACGCCGTCCGGCACAAGCTCCCGCACATCCTTTCCCGCTCCCGCCAGCTCCCGCACCTGGGTAGAGGAGACGTCCCAAAAGGGGATATCCTCCACCGCGCAGCAGGCGCCCAGCGCCTCCAGCTGGCCCTGCTTTTCCTTCAGTCGGAGCAGGCCCTCCGGGCTGCGGGGAGAGGCGCAGAGAGTGGCCAGGCCAAAAATGCGCTTCGCCCGAAACCAGCTGTCCACTGTCAAAAACATGTCCTCTCCCATCAGCAGGAACAGCCGGTCCTCTGGGTACTGGTCCTGCAGCGCCTCCAGGGTGTCCACCGTGTAACTTTTGCCAGGCCGTTCCAGCTCCATGGTGGTTACCTCCACCTGGCCGGGCAGTTCCCCTGCCGCCAGCTGGCACATGGCCGCCCGGTGCCCTGCCGGGGCCAGGTCCGGAGCCTGCTTGTGGGGGGGCGTCCCCGCTGGAACCAGCAGCACCCGGTCCAGGGAAAGCCGCCGGATAAATTCCCCTAAAATGTGCAGGTGCCCCCTGTGGATGGGATTAAAAGTCCCCCCGTATACCCCGGTTCTCATGGCCGCGGGGCTTTGGGCAGCACGATCTTGGGGTCCTTCGGCCGCCGCCTGTACAGCACAAACCGGCTGCCAATGACCTGTACCACCTGGCTGCGGGTGGCGGCCGCAATCTTCTCCGCAGCGTCCCGGGGAGTCTCCGGGCAGGTGTCGGGCAGAATCCTTCCCTTGATCAGCTCCCGCTTCTCCAGGGCCTCGTCCGCCTCCCGGTAGACCTCTGGCCCCAGGCCCGCCTTGCCTACATATAAGATTGTGTCCAGCTCCACCGCTAAAGAGCGCAGATACGCCCGCTGTTTGCTTGTCAATCCAGTCCCCTCTTTTCCATATTTTCTCTTTTAGAATTTCTATCGGTCATAACCCCTGGCTCATGGAGTCCAGAATGTTTCCAGATGTTTCCGTGGGCTTCCCCACCTCTATAGTAAGACAGCGCCCACAACCCTGCCAAAAAGGCTTTGCCCAGGATGCCTGTGGCTACAAGCTGCCAGCCGCAAGCCCGGCGGCACAGAATGAAGCCAGCTTTTCCAAAGCCTAAAGGCCTATGTGCCCTGGCCCCCCACGCGAAATCAGGCTGCGCGGCATACCCGCCATCTCTGTGCGGTACTGCCCTACCATGGTCTGCCCCAATCTCTGGAATATTCTGCCTGGTTCCAGGCTCCATCTGCTTACATCCATTCATGAGCCCTGCTGGCGCGGATCCTGTTTTCCGCTAGAGCTTGTTTGAAAATAGAGAAAGTGCCGGATTTTTGAATCAAAACAAGAGATTTCAAGGCGGAAACCGGGATTTCCCACACAGAAAGCTCTTGCTTTGAGCAAAAAGACGGTATTTGCGATTTTTCAAACAGGCCCTAAACTTCTGGCTTTATTTCTTCCACAAAGTGCTCGGGGTATTTCTCCGCATACCCCTGATAGGTCTCGTGGGCGCCGTTTAAGTCCAACTGGTACAGCCGGAACAGCACAGAAATGTCCTTGGGCTGCCACTGTTCCCTGTATGTGTACCGATAGGTCATCCCCAGGGCCCGCATCACCTGGCCGCCTCGCTGGCATAGCCCCTGCCCCAGTACTCCCGCAGAAAGCCATAGCCAAAATCATAGGGAGCCGCCATGTCCCCGTGGACATAGCCAATCACCCTGCCATCCTCCTTCCGGCATACCCCATAGGCGCAGCCAGCAGGCTGGCTGTACAGCCGGGCATACTTCTCCTGATAAAAGGCCTCCGCCTCCCCCATATCCTTCAGCGGAAACAGGGGCAGGAAGGTGTTCACCTCTGGGTCGCTGAAAATCTTAAAGACCGCCGGGATATCCTCCCGGGTAAACCGGCGCAAAACCAGCCGTTTGGTCTGTAAATCCGGTGTATTGCCTGTCATCGCCTTCTTCTCTTATACACAACGATCTCCGGGTCCGCACCATTCTCCCCATACTCGGCCACCATCAGATAATTTTCGTCTGCCGCCAGCCCATAGCAGCGCTCGCTCCCCTGCTTCTCCAGCTGGTTGCCCAGATACACCCGGCTGTCGTCCCACAGCTTCACCGTCCGTCCCCCGGGCAGGGGGTACTCCTGGTTGATGTAAGACCCCAGCAGAGCGTTCAAGTCCGTGACCTTTGGCATATCCGGCACACCCAGGGCGTTAAACTCCTGGATCAGCTGGGCTTTCAGCCCGCAGGCCCCGGCAAAGGGACGGCACTGGCCGCAGGCGCTCTTCTGGGCGCACTGGGCCAGCATACAGCCCTTGCCCAGCGTCTCACAGCCAGGGCAGGTCTCGCGGCCCGGGCACTGGGCACAGTCCAGGCCACAGGGAGTGGGTTCTCCGCCCTGCTCCTGGCCCAGATAGGCCCGCAGCTTCTGCTCAAAGGCGGCAAAGGCGTGGCCTCGGTGGCTGCGGGCATCCTTTTCCTCTGCCGTCAGCTCCCCAAAGGTGACCCCCTCCTGCTCAAAGATGGAGTCATAGCCAAAGCCGTTCTCTCCCCGGCTCTCAAAGGCAATGCTGCCAAAGCACTTGCCCTCGGCCTCCACCCGGTCCCCGTTGGGGAATACACAGCACACCGCGCTGACAAAGTGGGCCCCCCGCTGTTCCACGGGCACGCCCTGCAGTTTTTCCAGGATGGTCAGCCGCCGCTTGCCCGGCTGGGCAAACCGGGCCGAATATACCCCGGGCGCGCCGTCCAGATAGTCCACGCACAGACCAGAGTCATCGGCCACAGCAGGCAGACCCGTCTCCCTACAGGCGGCCTCCGCCTTAACATAGGCGTTCTCCCGAAAGGTGGTCCCGGTCTCCTCGGGCTCGGAGATTTCCATGGTGACGGCTTCAATGCCCATAGGCTCCAGCAGCCGCTGAAACTCCACCAGCTTTCCTTTATTATGGGTCGCTATCACAAATTTCATGAACAAACACCTCTTCTAAAATATAGACAAACTATCAAACTATATAGATAGCTAACACAGCAACTTTTGCGCCCAGCTTAAATATAGAAATTTATTTTTTAGTAAATTTCTTATGGGACGGCTTTTCCAAGCTTTGAACCCGCTCTAATTCTTCCGGCTTTCCACCGTCAGCAGGAGGTTGCGGACCAGCCTCTGGTCATCCCGGTCCAGTTCCCGGTCGTCCCGCCAGCGGATCAGCTCTGGCAGCAGCTCCTGGATATCCCCATTTTGGTCCAGCCGCTCCATCAGCCCCTCCGCAAAGCGCCGGAAACGCTGGTGCTTGTCCTCTGTGCTCTCCTGGGGCGCGTCCGGCTCCTCTTGGACCGGCAGGGCGGGCGCGGCCATGAATAGGCTGGACGCAGGGGCAGGTGGGACCTCCCGCTCCTGCTGGGATTCCTGCCGGGGCTCTTCCTGGGCTTGCGTCGGGGGGGCTTCCTCCATGTTGAACAGGGCGGCCGCAAAGGCTCCTGGGTCAAAGGGCTGCAGATCGTCAATCTGCTCGCCCACACCGATAAACTTCACGGGAAGGCCCAGCTCCCGCTTGATGGGCAGAACCACACCGCCTTTAGGGGTACCGTCCAGCTTGGTGAGCACAATGCCCGTGATCTCCGCGGCCTCCATAAATACCCGGGCCTGGTTCACCCCGTTCTGTCCCGTGGCGGCGTCCAGCACCAGCAGGTTTTCCCGGGTACAGCCGGGCAGCTCCCGACCGATCACCCGGGAGATCTTGGCGAGCTCGTCCATCAGGTTTTTCTTATTGTGCAGCCGTCCGGCGGTGTCGCAGATGATCACATCGCAGTGCCGGGCCTTGGCTGCCGCAATGGTATCGAACACCACGGCCGCCGGGTCGGCCCCCTCGCCGTGTTTGATCATAGGCACCTCTGCCCGCTGGGACCACACCTCCAGCTGCTCGATGGCCGCGGCCCGGAAGGTGTCTGCCGCGCCCAGAATAACCGACTTGCCCTGTGCTTTCAGCATGGCCGCCATTTTGCCGATGGCCGTGGTCTTGCCCACGCCGTTGACCCCAATGACCAGCACCAGAGAGGGTTGGGTCTCTGTGTGCAGGGAGCAGTCCCCCTGCAGAAGCTCCGCCACAATGCCCTGCAGCTCGTCCATAATGCGCCCAGGGTCCGTAATGCCCTTTTCTTTGATGTGCCGCCGCAGCTCCCCGGTGATGAACTCCGCGGTATCCATGCCCACATCGCCCATCACCAGCAGCTCCTCCAGCTCCTCAAACAGCTCCTCGTCTATTTTCGTGAAGGAGTTCACCATCAGGCTGATCTGCCCGCTGATGCTCTCCCGGGTCTTTCTGAGGCCCTGGCGAATTTTATCGAATAGTCCCATAAGAATTCTCCTTTATCCTGTGTCAGTTCATTCCAATCAATATCAAAAAGCTCAAAGCCCCTGCAATGGGCGCTGCAACTGCCGTAATGCAGCGGGCCTTCCAGTCATCTGCCTTACATAGCCTGTAAATTCCCTGATACAGAAGGACGCCCGCCAAACCGCCTATGCCATTCAGAATGACATCGTCTATATCTCCTATCCCCAGCATGAAAACATACTGTACAACCTCTACCGCCATGCTGATTACCACGACAAGCAAAACGCTTCTCCATACCGCTTTCTTCTTACTCAGCAAATTGGCATACACACCCATCGGCACAAAGATAACGATGTTCCCCAGCAGGTTGCTCAGGGCAAGCCCTCTTAAAAACGTGGAATCCGTTGTACCGGATACCAAATCGACGCCCGTCAAAAAGCTGATCACTCCACGCAGGGGAATCAAGTTTGCCGACCGGGCCGCATGTCTTTGCCGGAATAAGATACATATTAAGAGCACAATATAGAAAGCCAACACGCTATACAGCAAGCAATTTATGAAAATTTGCTTTTTTCTGGAAACCACAAAGACCCCTCCCTTGCCCGTCTGTTCCCGCCGGAATTATTTCTGAAAGCCTACAGCTTCCTTGCCTTAAAAATCACCGAAATAGGCAGCATATGGGCTTTTCTCTCCTTAAAGCTCTCCGGCTTTGCCGCCAGCACCGCTGAATCCGTCTCCTCCACCATCCGCTCCAAGCAAAAGCCTGCCCCGCTGAGGGCGTTCACATAGGTGGATATTTTCCGGTTGCGCAGGATGACCTCCATGCCGTCCACTGGCATGTGGAAGGGCTCCTCGTCAAAATAGCTGCGGGTCAGGGGGATTTGCTGCCCCTGCCAGCCGTGGCTCTGCTCCGGCAGCCAGCCCGCGCAGTAATTCAAGGTATGGTGCCAACTGAAAATGAACGTGCCCCCGGGCTTCAGATAGGAGGCGATCCGCTGAAAGGTGCCCTCCAAATCTGTGGTCCAGCCCATACCGTAGATAGAGTAAACTACATCGAAATACCTCTGCGGCAGGCCGAGATCTTCCTCCATGGCCCCCTGGATAAGCCGGGCCGCGCAGTGGTTCTCCCTAAGATAGCGGCGGGCGTTTTCCAACTGATTTTCTGAAAGATCCACGCCCCACAGCTCCCCGGCCCCGTGGTCCCCGTGGTACTTGAGGGAATGGCCGCTGCCACAGCAGATTTCCAGCAGCTTCTTGCCCTCCACGTCTCCAAACAGGCCCAGCTCCTCCTCGGTGGGGCACATCTCCCCGTAAACCGGCAGGGCGGTGGTCCCAAACCAGGCGTCCGCGTTTTTGTTCCAGTAGGCCCGGTTTGTGGTGATGATTGCTTCCTCCATGGTACAGCCTCCCCATTATCGCCGCCGATTTTCCCAGAAAAGCGGCTTTTTATGTTTTTAGAAATGCTAGCTTGCTCCGCTGAACTCTGCCGCCTCCTCGGTTTTCAGGGCCAGCAGCTTGGAAATACCCTGGTCCTGCATGGTCACCCCGTAGAGCATGTCGCTGCCCTCCATGGTGCCCCGGCGGTGGGTGATGGTGATAAACTGGCTTTTGGCTGTCATTCGCCGGAGATATTGAGCAAAACGGGTGACGTTTACATCGTCCAGAGCGGCCTCAATCTCGTCCAGCACACAGAAGGGGGGAGGGTTTACCCGCATGATGGCAAAGTAGATGGAGATGGCCACCAGGGCCTTCTCCCCGCCGGAGAGGCTCTCGATGTGGGTGACGATCTTTCCCGGGGGATGCACCTTGATCTCAATGCCCGAGGTGAGTACCTCGCTGGGGTCTGAGAAGCTCAGCTCTGCCCCGCCGCCGCCGAACAGCTCCTGGAAAATCCGGCCAAAATTCTCGTTGATCAGGGCAAAGCGCTCGGTAAACAGCTCCTTCATCTGGCCAGTCAGCTGGTCAATCAGGGCCAGCAGCTCGGCCTTGGCCTTCTCCGCATCCCCCACCTGTCCGCTTAAAAATTCATACCGCTGGGAGACCTCCTCGTACTCCACCACAGCCCCCACGTTTACTGCGCCCAGGGCCTTGATTCTATTTTTCAGCTCGCTGAGCCGCCGCTGAGCAGCCGGCAGGTCCTTGACCTCCACGGCCTCCTCCTGGGCCTCCCGGCGGGTCAGCTCATATTCCTCCCACAACCGATTGGTGAGCCCGTCATACTCCTTTTGCAGACTGTCTGACCGCTCTTGGAGCCGTGCCAGCTCCCGCCCCATGTTTTCCCGGCGGCTCTGGCCCTCCCGCTCCCTCTGCCGCAGCTGGCTGGCCTCCTGCTCCAGCTCTGTGCGCCGCTGGGCGGCCTGCTGGGCTTCCTCCCGCTTCCCGGCAGCCTCCTGCCGGAAGCGCTGTACCTGGTCCTTCTGGGTCTCGATCTCTCCGGCCAGTCCGGCGGACTTGCTCTCCAGCTCTGCCAGCTCTGCCAGCAGCCGATTCTGGGTACCCTGGGAATCCTGCTGCCGGGCTTCCAGCTCCGCCAGCCCGGCGGCAAGGGCGTCCCGGTCTTTCCGGGCGGAGAACTCCTCCATGCGGAGGGCCTGCACTGTCTCCCCTATCTCATCGCAGCGGTCCAGCTGCTCCTGCCGGCTGCCGGAAAGCTCACGGCTCCGGTTCTGCCAGTCCGCTGCCTGGCGTTCCAGCTGGGCCAGCCGCTCCTGGCTCTTGGCCTGGGCCTGTTCCAGGCCCGCCAGGCGCTCTTTGGCGCCAGCCTGCTCCTGTTCCAAAGCCTGGGCGCTCTGCTCCAAGCCCGCCAGTTCCCGGCGGGCCTGGGCCAGCTCGGCGGCCATGCGGGTGCGCTCCTCCTGGCAGGCAGAGAGCTCCCCCTGGGCCGCGCCCAACTCCGCCTCGCAGACAGAAAGCTCCTGCTGGCTGTCCTTATAGGCCTGGGCGGCCCGGCCAGCCTGGGCCTGCAGGCCCGCCGCCTTTTCCCGGACCCGCTGGATCTCTCCCGCCCGGCTCAGCAGCCCCGAGTTCTTCACCTGGGAGCCGCCCGTCAGGGAACCGCCCGCGTTTACCACCTGGCCGTCCAGGCTGACCACCCGGAAGCGGTAGCCCGACCGCTTGGCAATGGCCACGGCGCTGTCCAGGTCCTCGGCCACAGCCACCCGGCCCAGCAGAGAGTCCCGCACGCCCGCGAACTTTTCCTCGCAGCCGCAGAGCTCTGCGGCCACGCCCACAAAGCCGGGCATGTCCGCCAGCTCTCCGGCCTCCATCCTCCGGCCTTTCACGGTGTTCAGGGGAAGAAAGGTGGCCCGGCCTTTGTCCCGGTTCTGCAAAAAGCGAATGGCCGCTTTGGCGTCCCCGTCTGTCTCAGTGACAATGTTCTGCATGGCCGCGCCCAGGGCGGTCTCCAGAGCCACCGCGTACTCCCTGGGCACCCGGATCAGCCGGGTGACTGGCCCGCAGACGCCCCGCAGCATCCCCCGGCTGGCCTCCTTCATCACGGCCTTTACGCTTTGGCCAAAGCCCTCCAGGTTCCGCTCCAGGTCCTCCAACAGCCTGGCCCGGCGCAGCTGCTCGTTGGCGTCCAGAGTCAGCCGGTCCTGCTCCTCCTTGGCAGCCTGAACCCGCTTTTTCCGGGCCTCCAGCCGCAGCTGATAGCCTTTGACCGCGTTCTCGCCCGCAGAGATCTGGGCGGCGTTATCCGCCAGCATCTGCTCCAGCTGAGCGCACTCTGCCTCTACATCGGCACGGCGCGCCTCCGCTTGGCGGGCGCTGTCCTCCACAGCGCTGGCCCGCCGCCGGATCTCCTCCATAGAGGACTGGGCGGAACTCATCCGCACCCGCTCCTCGGACAGGCTGGCATTGACCCCCGCCAGCTCCGCCGCGGCCCGTTCCAGCTCCCGGGTGGCCTGGTCCGTGTCCTTGCGCAGCTCCTCCAACCGGCTGGTAAACTGGTTGAGCCTCTCCAGGCTCTCGGCCATTTTCTCCTCCAGACGGGCTATCCCCTGCCGCTTCTGGTCCATCTCTTTCCCGGCGTCATCAGCAGACTGCCTGGCTGCCTCCAGCTGTCCCTGAAGGCGAAGAGCGTCCTGCTGGTTGTGGGCGATCTCGCTCTGCAGCACCCCGATCTCCCCCTCGGTACGCAGGGCCTGGCCGTCCAGCTCCGCGGCCTGGCTGCGCAGCTGGTCCATGGCGCCTGTACACCCATTGGTGGCCCACAGGTTCTCCTCGATCAGCCGGGCCAGCTCCTCCAGCTCCTCCTGGATCTCCCCATGCTGGGCCTTCACGGTGCCGATCTTCTCCTGGTGCTCCCGCAGGGCCTGGGCGGAGCGCTCCAGGCTGACCAGCCAAATGCCGATCTCCAGCCCCCGTTTCTCCCCGTCATAGGCAATAAACTGCCGGGCCCTTTCCGCCTGCTCCTTTAAGGGACCCACCCGGCTTTCCAGCTCCGCTACAATGTCCCGCAGGCGCACCAGGTTTTCCTCGGCCTTAGAGAGCCGCCGCTGGGCCTCCTCCTTGCGGTAGCGGTACCGGGAGATGCCTGCCGCCTCTTCAAATATCTCCCGCCTGTCCTCGCTTTTGGCGGCCACAATGCTGTCAATCTTGCCCTGGCCGATGATGGAGTAGCCGTCCCGGCCCAGGCCGGTGTCCATAAACAGCTCGTTGATATCCCGCAGGCGCACCGTGCTCTTGTTGATGAGATATTCGCTCTCCCCGGAGCGGTAGTACCGGCGGGTGATGGCCACCTGGTCATTATCAAAGGGCAGGGCCCGGTCCGCGTTGTCAATGGTCAAAGTCACCTCCGCGAAGCCCAGGGCCCGGCGCTGGGGGGTGCCGCCAAAGATCACGTCCTCCATTTTTGAGCAGCGCAGGGTGCGCAGGGACTGTTCTCCCAGCACCCAGCGCATGGCGTCGCTGATATTGCTTTTGCCGCTGCCATTAGGCCCCACCACAGAGGTGATGCCCTGCTGAAAGGTCAGCGTGGTCTTGTCAGGAAAGGTCTTGAAGCCCTGCAGCTCCAGCGATTTCAATATCATTCCGGTAAGTCTCCCTATCCATATAAAAAAGTGGGCCGCCGCCCTCGTCCTCTCCGGCCCGTCTCATGCCGGACTTCTCCATGACCCGCTAAGCGGCCCGGTTGTCCGTGCAACAGCCGCCGTGGATTTTCCCACCCAGGGCGAACCCCTTACAGTCATGGGTTTTTGCCCAGGTTCCTTGCTTTTTCGCATTTTTTCTCCCCTCCCAAAGGAAACATGACAGGTACTTGTCCAGTTTGATGGCGTATCATACAGGGTATAGCCAGCAGGGCTGCAACGTTCACCCAGGGTCCTGTTTGGCGCCATTACTTACCCTATCACTTTACCATAAGGAGGCACTATCATGTCAAAAGAGAACATCATCGCCAAGGCCAGCCAGCTTGTTGCCCAGCGGGCCGCTGCCGGGGACGGCAATGACTGAGTCCTGGCGGGCGTTGGCCCGGACGGCTATCCCGCGGCCACTACCATCAGCATCTCCCAGGCAGAGGGCATCCGCTGGCTCACCTTCTGCACCGGAGCCGATAGTCCCATGGTCCTGCGGCTGCAGGCCAACCCCAAGGCCTGCGTCTGTCTGAACGGACCGGACCACCACATCGCGCTGATAGGCGACACGGAGATATGCACCGATCTGGAGACCAAACAGGAGATGTGGTATGACGGCCTTGCCAACCATTTCTCCGGCCCGGAGGATGAAAATTTCGTGGTTCTGCGCTTTACTACCAAGAGGTACAGCTTGTTTGTGGACTGGGACAGCGTAAAGGGAGAAATGGAAGAGTAAGTTTTAGGAAATGCCAGGTATTTCACCCAGGTGGAATACCTGGCATTTTGTTTGGGCAGAACAGCCCCCAAGGGGTCTGGCTTTGGATGTTCCCTGGGGAAGATCGTCCCGGCCTGTCCGCTTGAAAGGAGCGCCGCAAGCCTTAGAGTCTGTTTTAAAACTCCGAAATACTGTCTGTTTTGACCAGAAAGGGAGCTTTCGGTGTCAAAAATCCAGCATTTCTCCGGTTTTCAAACAGACTCTAGCCCTCCAGCCGGAACTCCCCCTGTGCCACGCTGGCATCCTGCAGGAAGTCCACCTGGTACCCCATCTTTTCCAGCCGCTTCACATTTTCCCTGCCCTGCCCCAGCGCTGTGGATATATCCCTGGGGTTCACCGCCACCCGGCAGGCTCCGGGCTTCCCAAGCTTTCCTGCCAGGCTTCTGAGAAACCGCCTGCTCTCTGCCAGCTGCCGGAAAGCCGGGTGATAGGGCCCGGCCAGCCTCTTGGCCTCCAGCTCTGGGCCGGGGTGCAGACCCATGCGGATGACCCGCACCCCGGCTTCCTCGAACAGCTCCAGCAGTTCCGCGCACAGCTCCACCGCCTGGTCTATGGTCTGGGGGGCATACTGGCCCGCCTGGTGCAGCCGGGCCAGCTCTGTGCCGGACAGCACCACCGTGGGATAAATCCGCACTGTCTCCGGCCCCAAAGCAATCAGCCTGCTGGCAGTCTCCCGGGTCTTTTCCGGCGTATCGGTGTACAGCCCGGTCATCATCTGCAGGCCCAGCTCTAAGCCAGCTTCCCGTATCAGCCCCGCCGCCCGGACTGTCTCCTTGGCCCGGTGGCCCCGGCGGTTGGCGGCCAGCACCCCGTCATCCATGGACTGGGCTCCCAGCTCAACGGCAGTCACCCGGTGAGCCTTCAAAACTGCCAGCACCTCCTGGTCTATGGCGTCTGGCCGGGTGGAACAGCGCACCCCCCGAAAGCCATAGCGCTCCACAGCCTGCTGGGCAGCCTTTAGCAGAGAGAGCATATAGGCCCGGTCTATGGCCGTAAAGCTGCCTCCAAAAAAGGCCAGCTCTGTGTTCCCTGGGTCCTGGCAGGTCCCGGCCCCGGTCCGGGCGGCAGAGAGTACGTCCTCCGGCCTGGGGGGCAGACTGGGGGCCATCCCGGTGATGGTGTTCTGCTCACAAAAGCTGCACTGCTGGGGGCAGCCCAGGTGGGGCACAAAAACCGCGATGTTGGCGTGCCGCACCCGCTCTTTTCCGCCGCTCAATAGCCCATCAGCTCCAGGGCCTCCCGGGCGGCCTGCTGCTCGGCCTCCTTCTTGCTCTTTCCGCCGCCCCGGCCAATCACATTGCTGTTGAGATGCACCTCTACAGTAAAGTGCTTCCGGTGGTCCGGGCCGCTCTCCCCGGTCACCACATATTCCAGCCGCTCCTCCGGGTTCTGCTGGATGATCTCCTGCAGCGTGGTCTTATAGTCCTTAAAGGCCCGGGTACTCCTGGTCTCTGCCGCTGGGCCGATGAACCGCAGAATAAAGGCCTTCACCCGTTCCAGGTCCCCGCTGTCCAGATAGATGGCTGCCGCGGTGGACTCGAACACATCCGCCAGAATGCTGGGCCGCTCCCGGCCCCCGGAGTGGGTCTCTCCATGGCTTAGCCGCAGAAAACTGCCCGCCTCCAGCGCCCGGGAGAACCCGCACAGGGATTTCTCGCACACCAGCGCCGCCCGGGTCTTGGTCAGCTGTCCCTCCGGCAGATTGGCAAAGTGGCTGAACAGATACTCCGCCGTGACAAACCCCAGCACCGAATCCCCCAAGAACTCCAGGCGCTCGTAGCTCTGGCACCGGTTCTCGTTGGCATAGGACGAATGTGTCAGGGCTGTCTCCAGCAGGGCCTTGTTGTGAAAGGTATAGCCGATCCGCTTCTCATACTCCTCCAGTGGTCTCATCTTCCGGTCTCCTCCTGTATTTCAAGCAGCTTTTCCACAAGCCTGTCCTCCCCTTTCCCGCTCTGGGCCGCACCGCATACAGATTGCGTACAGTCTGACGGGAAAGGTGCAGGCGAATCCCACACAAAGGCCGGCCTTTGTGCAGCGCTGCCTCTAGTCTTTCTTCCCCAGCTCCTGGCCAATGGCCTCCACAAAGCCGGACTGGGTGCAGTCCCGCACCAGCTTCAGGGCGCTTTCCACTGCCCTGGCCTTGGCGTTGCCGTGCATTTTGAACACCGGCTTGGAAGCCCCAATAATCGGCGCGCCTCCATAGGAGTTATAGTCCATCCGCTTTTTCAGCCCCTGCAGGTCCCCATAGATCAGGGCGGCGGCCAGCTTGTTTTTGGTATTTTTCTGGAAGATCTCCTTCACCATCCCCATCATGGCCAGGGCCGTGCCCTCGTACAGCTTCAGCACTGTGTTGCCTGTAAACCCGTCGGCCACAGCCACATCGCAGGCTCCGTAGGGGATATCCCGGGGCTCCACGTTGCCTATAAAGTGGATATGGGGACAGTCCTTCAACAGGGCATAGGCGGCCAGCCGCAGGTCATCACCCTTGTGGGCCTCTGACCCCACGTTCACCAGTCCCACCCGGGGGGACCGCACTCCCATCACCCGCTCCATGTACACAGACCCCATCAGCCCAAACTGCAGGAGCATCTCCGGCCTGCAGGCCACGTTGGCCCCTCCGTCACAGATCATAAAGGGCGTCTTTGTGGTAGGCAGTACGGGGGCGAAGGCCACCCGCTTCACGCCTTTGATCCGCTTGACCAGCATGGTGGCCCCCACGGTCAGGGCTCCGCTGTTGCCCGCGCTGGCAAAGGCGTCGCCC
>CAJUPK010000042.1 GCA_910588415.1 uncultured Oscillospiraceae bacterium
CTACACGACGCTCTTCCGATCTGTTACCGCATTTCGCTCTTCGCTATTGGAAATGTACAAAAAGCATCTGGAATGTATTGATCATATCCCTGTTTTCCGCCAGAAGGAGGAACGCAGGGAGACGGTTTCTTCCTATCAGCCTGAGCCTGTTCAGGAGTTTGAGCAGCCTATTCCCGTTCGGCAGCCTCAACCACAAAGAGAACGGGACCCTCTTCCCGTACCAGAGCCTCCGGCTCAAACTCAGCAGACAGAACTGGATACAGACAGCTTGGAACCAGATAGGACAGTCCTTGAGCCAGAAGAAACAGAACAGCAAAGCGCATCCTCTCTAGCGCAACCCGCGAGAGAACGCCGTCCGGCGCCTGTGCAGCGTCCTCCTTTGGAGGACGAGGTAGTACAGCAGCCTTCTAGGTCTAGACCTAGGCAAGATCAGGCAAGGCAGGCCCGCACTTTGAATGACCGGGTAAACTATGTGCAGGAACAGCTGCAGCCATCGCAGCCGCCGGAAAGCTATTTGGGAGATAATGACTTGTCTTCGGTAGGAATTGATCTGGTTTCTCATAGCAATATTCCAGAAGCGTTGCGCCGGGAAAAGAGCAGTAATTACAGCAACTTGCCTTTTGGAGACAATGTAGAGGTAGATGGCCGCAGGCACAAAAGATAGAGTGCTTGCAGATCCCTGATTTTG
Source organism: uncultured Oscillospiraceae bacterium (assembly GCA_910588415.1). Classification (GTDB taxonomy): domain Bacteria; phylum Bacillota; class Clostridia; order Oscillospirales; family Acutalibacteraceae; genus Acutalibacter. The sequence continues at coordinate 689 of CAJUPK010000042.1, forward strand.
TGTTTATTGTAGGAAGGAGAAGAGCTTGAAAAAGGAACATTACAAAAAAGCTTTTGTCTTAATCGCCGCAGTGCTGCTTGTAATTGCAGATCAGCTGACAAAACGTGCGGTCCAGCAGAGCCTGCGGGATACAGGAAAGATGGCTACAACCGTTATTCCTGGTTTGCTGGAGCTAAACTATTTGGAAAATCCCGCTGCCGCCTTTGGATTGTTTGGAGAGGTTATCTGGCTGATCGTGGCCTTGACTTTACTGGTGGCTTTGGGCCTGATAGCCGCCTTATTCCTGTACAAGCAGCACAGCCTATTTAGCTATTTGGCTGTAGGCCTGTTGTTGGCTGGCGGAGTGGGAAATCTGATAGATAGAATCATGCAGGGTTATGTGGTGGACTTTATCCATGTTATGTTTTTTAGCTATATTTTCAATGTAGCGGACTGCTGTGTAACCATAGGATCTATATGCCTGCTCGTACATTACATTCTTTGTACACAGCGGGAGAAGAGGCGAAAGGCGGATACGGAAGATGTCAGTGTCTGACTTCACGGAAGAGGCTGTTGCCTATGGCCGGGAGATCATACTAACAGTAGAGGAGAACAGCCCTCGCCTAGACAAGCTGTTGGCTGCCCAATTAGAGCCGGAGGGGATGAGCCGCTCAGGAGTGCAGCAGTTGATCTCTCGGGGGCTAGTGACAACCCAAGGGAAGGGTTTGACAAAAAGCGCCAGGCTTTTGCCAGGACAAGAGATTCGGGTAATTTTGCCAGAGCCGGAGGAACTGCGGATTGAACCGGAGGAAATTCAGTTAGATATTGAATACGAGGACGCGGATCTTCTGGTGGTCAATAAGCCCAAAGGGATGGTTGTCCACCCGGCTCCAGGAAATTATTCGGGTACTTTGGTAAACGCCCTGCTCTTTCACTGTGGCAACAGCCTGTCTGGTATAAACGGGGTGCTTCGTCCAGGCATTGTCCATCGAATTGATAAGGATACCAGTGGACTTTTGTTAGTGGCCAAGAATGACTTTGCTCATCGAGGACTGGCGGACCAGTTGCAAAATCATAGCTTAACGAGAGAATATCGGGCTATTGTATATGGAGCTATTCGAGAAAAGCAGGGAAGAGTAAATGCGCCCATTGGGCGTCATCCGGTGGAACGCAAAAAAATGGCGGTACTGCCCCAGTGTTCTTCGGCCCGGAGTGCTGTTACAAATTTTTTTGTGGAAGAATATTTGCCTGGTTTTACGTATCTGCGGCTGCGGTTGGAAACAGGGCGAACCCATCAGATTCGGGTGCATATGGCCAGTTTGGGCCACCCTGTGGCTGGCGACCCGGTATATGGTCCTAAGAAAGTGATAACCGAGCTGAATGGCCAGTGCCTTCATGCGGGGCTGATTGGTTTTGTCCACCCACGGACAGGAGAATATCTGGAATTTTCGAAAGAACTGCCGGAATATTTTCAGAGTTTTTTGACCAAGCTTCAAAAGAGAGGGGATTTTTGAGATGATAGAAATCTTGCCCATGCAGGACCGCCAGAAGGAGCAGGCGCTGCTTTCGCAAATTCGGGAGGTAGGCCCAGATGCCCGGGTCCTTGCTATGTGTGAGAGGGAAAAGACCTTGGGGTGGGTTGCGCTGGAACTGCAAGACACAGTTTTACGGATCCTGTTTCTGCAGGTGGAGGGATATGATTTTACCCGCCGTCCGCAGGGGGAAGAGATTTTCATTTTAGATTCGCTCATGCGCTCAGCTGCTTCGTATGGGGAGCATTTTGGGGCTGACAAAATCGAGACGGTTTTTCCGGATTTTTTTGACTTTTTTCGGGCCAGGGGCTTCGAGCAGGATGAGTTCCATGCTTTTACACCCATGAGCACTATTGTAAAATATGAAAGTCATTAGTTTTTTGCCTGCGGTGCTTGTGTTTACCGCAGGCTTTTCTTAAAAATCTATGAAATCTTTAGGAAATCAGTTGCATGTATGGCCGAGAAATGGTAAAATCTTTTAGTTAGGGATATTGGTTCCCTTATATTCTGCAAGGCAGATAGGATGGATGGATATGCTGAAAAGTATGACAGGCTTTGGTCGGGGAGAAGCTATTGTAAATGGCATGCATGTTGTATTTGAGGTCAAATCAGTAAATCACAAGTATTTTGAGGTGAACGCCCGTATTACTAGAGGGTACCTGTTTTTAGAAGATAAACTGAAAACCTATTTGCAAGGACGGCTCTCCAGAGGAAAAGTGGATGTATTTTTGCAGATAGAGAATGTAGACGAATCCGGAGTACAGGTAGAGGTAAACCATCTGCTGGCAGGGGGATACTATCAGGCACTTTTGGAATTGCAGGAACGATATTCCCTGCCGGATGGCCCAAGCCTGGCTCTTTTAAGCAAGTACCCGGAGGTACTCTCTATACGCAAGGAGCCGGAGGATGAAGAAGTGGTATGGAAGGCCGTGCTGCAGGTAGTCAGTCCTACAGTAGACTCTCTTTTGACTATGCGTGAAGCGGAAGGGCTTAGGCTGAAAGCAGACATCATGGAAAAATCAAACCACATATTGGACCTGGTGGGACGGATAGAACAGCTGGCGCCTCAAGTGGTGGCCGCTTATCGTGAGCGGCTGCAGAGCAAAGTGCAAGAATTGTTGGGTGACAGCCGCTTTGATGAGCAGCGGATCCTGACAGAGGTAGCTATCTTTGCGGATAAATCCGCTATAGACGAAGAGACCGTGCGGCTGCGCAGCCATTTTTCTCAGTTGGAATATTTGCTGGAGCTGCAAGAGCCAGTGGGGCGAAAGATTGACTTCCTTGTACAGGAGATGAACCGGGAGGTCAATACGATTGGATCAAAATCACAGAACACGGATATTGCTTATCTAGTGGTTGATATAAAAGCAGACATCGAAAAAATTCGTGAGCAGATACAAAATGTTGAGTAAAACATAGGGACGATCCAGCTTCTGAGTGCTTAGAATTGTGACCTTACGTATATAGGACATAGCGGACAGAGGAGGCTTTAGAAGTGAGACTGGTAAATATCGGCTTTGGCAATATGGTCTCTGCAGAAAGAGTCGTGGCGGTAGTAAGCAACGAGTCGGCCCCCATTAAACGTATGGTACAGGAGGCGCGGGAACGGGGCGCGGTTATAGATGCCACTTTTGGCCGAAAGACAAAAACTGTCATCGTGATGGACAGTGGCAGCATTGTGTTATCAGCCATTATGCCAGAAACTATAACGAATCGATTCAATGGAAAAGAAGACGGAATTGTGGAAGGAGATAAAGATGAGTAAAGGATTGCTGTTGGTGGTCTCAGCCCCTTCCGCTGGGGGTAAGGGCACCATTCTGAAGGAGATGTTCCAGCAGGATGAACAATTGCGGCTTTCTGTTTCCGCTACTACCCGACAGCCCAGACCAGGGGAAAAGCATGGAGAACACTATTACTTCATCAGTGAAGAGGAATTTCAAAATCTGGTGAACAGCGGCAATATGCTGGAATATGCGGCATATGTGGGCAACAGTTATGGCACTCCCCGCGAGCCAGTAGAAAAATGGCTGGCAGAGGGTTTGGACGTGGTGCTGGAAATTGACGTGCAGGGTGGGGCACAGGTCAAAAAGCTAATGCCAGACTGTGTATCGGTGTTTATAGTTCCTCCTTCCATGACAGTGCTGGAGAAACGGCTTAGGGACCGGGGTACAGAGGATGAGTCTACGGTTCGTAAGCGCTTAGAGACAGCTAGACAGGAGCTGTCTCATGCAGAGGACTATGACTATATTGTTGTCAACGACAGGCTGGAAGATGCTGTAGAAGATATGCTGGCAATCCTTCGCAGTGAAAAGAGGAAGTATGCCAGAAACCCTGGAGTCATTCAAAAGGTTTTGGAGCAATAATTGAACTTCTATTTAGAGAGAAAGGAAAGTGGTTAAAAATGCTGAAACCATCTGCAAACATCATCAAGACGCCTCATCTCAATCAATATTCTTTAGTGATTGCTGTGGCTAAGCGGGCCAGGCAGATTTCGGAGAGAGCAGAAGCCGAGGGAGGAAAATTGCCGGATAAGCCGGTAGACCTGGCTGTGCAGGATTTTGTACAAGACCGCTATCGAATTCTCGAGCCGGATAATTTAGAAGAACTGTGAGCCTCTTAGCTCAAGTGGCCGTAGAAAATACGGTGTATTCCTTTGATAAACTGTTTACCTATCGTATACCGGAGCTGCTCTGTGAGAAAATTATGCCGGGTATGCGAGTAGTGGTGCCCTTCGGTTCTGGAAATAGAGAACGTATGGGCCTTGTATTTGCTTTGAATGGTCAGGAAGATAGCGGTTTAAAGTCGATCATCTCTGTGCTGGACCGAGAACCTGTTCTGGACGCAAGCGCGCTGGATCTGGCTTTTTGGATAAAGGACCGGTACTACTGCACTTTGTTTGAAGCGGTAAAGCTGATGATACCTGCGGGCCTGCAGGTCCGCTTTAAGGATAGCTATTTATTAAATAATAACTTTACAGATTTCGACAGGGAAAGTTATGACGATTTATCCTGGCAGATCCTTATGACCTTACGGGCTGCCGGGCGGGCCATGCCTTTTGAAAAGCTGGCGGCTTCTCTGGGTATTACCCAGGATTGCCGGGAGTTTAGAGAACTACAGGTAAAAGGGATTGTTTGTAAAGTAAATCTGGCCGCCAGCCGAATCAAAGATGCTACTGTAAGAATGGTGCGCTTAATCCCCGACTTTACGGGTAAACTGTCGCCTCGGCAGAACGATGTCTATCGGGTTCTTATGGATGTGGGAGAAGCCACTGAAAAGGAGCTGTGCTATTTTTCAGGCGTGTCTACTTCTGTAATTAGGGTTCTTGTGGAAAAAGGCGCTGCAGAAACCTTTGAATACGAAGTATACCGCCGGCCGGAAGGCCCTGCTATACAGCAAGCAGGTTTAGGAGACCTGGTACTATCTCCATCCCAGCAGAAGGTATTAGAGGCCCTTGCACAAGACTTTGAGCAGTCATGTGATGGACGCCGCTGCGCATTGCTGTATGGGGTGACGGGCAGTGGAAAGACTTCTGTGTTTCTCAAGTTGATTGAAATTGTATTGGCCCAAGGCAGAGGCGTAATCGTTATGGTGCCAGAGATTTCTTTAACCGCGCAGACGCTCAAGCAATTTCATCGGTGTTTCGGAGATCAGGTGGCTATTTTTCACAGCGGTCTTTCTCTAGGAGAAAGGTTGGATGAATGGAAACGAGTACGCCGGGGAGAGGCCCGGATTGTGGTAGGGACTCGGTCGGCGGTATTTGCTCCGGTGAGAAATTTAGGACTGATTGTCATTGATGAAGAACAGGAGCATACCTATAAATCAGAGGCTAGCCCGCGGTATGACGCCAAAGAAGTGGCCCGCTACCGATGCGCCAAGGAGAATGCGTTCTGCCTATTGACATCGGCAACACCCTCTGTAGAAAGTTATTGCCTAGCCCGGCAGAACAAATATCTGTTTCACCAGTTGGAAGGAAGATTCGGCCTGGCAAAAATGCCACAGGTAGAGCTGGTGGATATGAATGAAGAGGACTTTCCGGGCAGTGAAAATGCCATTGGATCTATTTTGGCAGAGGCTTTGACCCAGAATTTCCAGCAGGGAAAGCAGTCGATTGTGTTGCTTAATCGTCGGGGGTACCATACATTTGCCAGCTGTCGTTCTTGCAGAGAGGTGGTAAGCTGTCCTAACTGCAGTATTTCTCTGACGTATCATAGCGCTAATCACCGGCTGATGTGTCATTATTGCGGCTATTCAACGCCGCTTATGAAAAGATGCCCTGCTTGTGGCAGCGAGAGCTTGACATTCCGTGGTCTGGGTACCCAAAAGGCAGAGGAACAGCTGCAGTACCTGCTACCAGAAGCCCGGATTTTGCGAGTAGATACAGACTCTATGTCTGGCAGATATTCGTTAGAGAAACGATTAGAAGAATTTGCCCGAGGAGAATACGACCTGATGGTGGGCACGCAGATGGTTGCCAAGGGCCTGGATTTTGAGAATGTCACGCTGGTGGGGGTTCTCTCAGCGGACCAGGCATTGTACAGCGATGACTTCCGAAGCAATGAGCGCACATTTGACCTGCTTACTCAAGTGGTAGGCAGAGCGGGGCGGGGGCGATTTCCCGGCCGGGCCATTGTGCAGACTTTTGCACCGGAAAATCCTGTTTTACATTTGGCTGCTCAGCAGGATTACTTCAGCTTTGCTAGAAGAGAACTGGCCTATAGAAAAGCCCTGCTGTATCCTCCTTTTGTGGACCTCCTTGTAATCGGCTTTGTTGGTGTGGAGGAGTCATTGACCCGAAAGGCCGCAGAACGCTTTTTACATGAACTGCAGCGGCTTGCGGCCAGTGAGTACAGCAAACTGCCGCTGCGAGTACTCCGGCCATCTCCAGCAGCCGTGCCGAGAGTCAGTGGTAAATACCGTTACAAAGTGCTTGTTAAGTGTAAAAACAGTTCTCCGCTCCGGACTATGTTTTCCCAGCTGCTGGTTAGTTTTGCGGGAATAAAAGAATTTCAGCGGGTGACAGTATATGCAGATTCAAATCCCAATCAGGTCCTTTAGAGCTACGAAAGATTTTCAGTTGGAAAGGAAAGCGATCAAGGCATGGCAATTAGGAATATTGTAAAATTTGGAGAAGATGTCTTAAAAAAGGAATGTCGCCCAGTAGAGAAGTTTGATAGAAAGCTCCACCAGCTGTTGGATGATATGCAGGACACTCTTTATGAAGCCAATGGGGCGGGACTGGCGGCTCCTCAAGTAGGTGTACTGCGCCAAGTTTGTATTGTGGATGTGGGGGAGGGTCTCATTGAACTGGTAAACCCCCAAATCATTGCTGCAGAAGGGGAACAGACTGGTTCGGAAGGCTGCCTTTCCCTGCCCAACGAGTGGGGGATTGTTACCAGGCCCATGAAGGTGACGGTAAAAGCGCAAAACCGCAAGGGGAAATGGTTTGAAATCAGTGGAGAAGAGCTCTGTGCCAGAGCTTTCTGTCATGAGATTGATCACCTGCATGGTGTGGTTTTTACGGATAAGGTGAGCCGTATGCTTACGCCGGAGGAGATCGAAGCTATGGAAAAGGAGCAGAGGGAGGCAAGATAATGCGGATACTCTTTATGGGAACCCCTGATTTTGCTGTGCCGTCCCTGCAGAGCCTTATTGACCAGGGGCATGAAGTTTGTGGAGTATTTACTCAGCCGGATAAACCAAAAGGGCGGGGCCATAAACTGTTGCCGCCTCCTGTGAAAGAATTGGCTTTGCGCAGTGGACTGCCCGTGTATCAGCCGGCAACTTTGCGGGATCAGGCGGTGCAGGCATGTATTACAGAGCTAGCTCCGGAGGTAATTGTGGTCGTGGCTTATGGCAAGCTGCTTCCTCCAGCTGTCCTAGCCGTGCCAAAACGGGGATGTATCAATGTACATGGTTCCTTACTACCCAAGTATAGAGGGGCGGCCCCCATACAGTGGACTGTACTGAATGGGGAAAAGACGGCAGGGGTTACCACAATGTTCATGGCTGAAGGGATGGACACAGGGGACATGTTATTAAAGTCTGAAACCCTAGTTGGTCCTGAGGAAACAGCGGGAGAGCTTTTTGAGCGTCTGAAGGTTTTAGGCGCCGATCTGCTGATAGAGACATTGGAACGCCTGGAGAGAGGCGAGTTGAGCCCTATACCGCAGGACGAGACACAGGCCACACTGGCGCCTATGTTAAAAAAGGAGCAGTCGGCGGTCAATTGGAGTTTGCCGGCTCAGAGAATCCATGATCAAATACGTGGGCTTAACCCTTGGCCCTGTGTGTCGGCAACTTTAAATGGGAACCGTTTGAAATTGTTGAGAGCCTTGGTCTCGGGAGGAACAGGTACGCCGGGAACCATGGAGGCACGGGACGGGGAGCTGGTTGTATTCTGTGGCGAGGGCGCGCTGATTATTACAGAGCTGCAGGCAGAAAATGGAAAGAGGATGAGCGGTAAAAACTATTTGTTAGGTCATCCGCTAAAAGAGGGGTCTCGTTTTGAATAAACATCGGTAGACCCATGGAATTGTGCTTATAAGAAGTTATTTATAGATAAAAGGAATCGATTTTTTCATGAATCAGAAACAGTACACGGCCAGGACTATCGCTCTGCAGGCACTTTTGCAGATGGAAAAAAGTGACGGGTATTCTAATATTGTGCTGAACCGGGTACTGGCTGGCTGTAAGCTAAGCAGTCGGGACAGAGCCCTGGTTTCCGCCATTTTTTATGGAGTGCTGGAGCGGCGTCTGACCTTGGACTACTATATCTCTCACTGCCTGCAGGAGCCTGACAAAAAACTGGACCGTACTGTGATGGAGGCACTTCGTTGCGGAATCTACCAAATCATTTATATGAATAAAGTGCCCGACTCAGCGGCAGTCAACGAAACGGTCAATGCTGTAAAGGTTTTGGGAAAGGCTAAGCTGGCTGGTTTTGTGAATGGTGTTTTGCGGGGATTCCTGCGCAAAAGACAGCAAATTATTCTGCCAGATGGCAATGGCAGAAGGGCTTTGAGTATTCGGTATTCCGTACCCCAGGAGTTGATTGAGCTTTGGCAGCAGGCCTATGGAGAGGCCATAACAGAGCGGTTGTTGAATAGCTTAACAGAACAGCCAAACCTGTATATTCGGATAAATACTTTGAAATGCGATGGGGACCAGCTGAAAAAGTGTTTGCTTCAAGAGGGGGTAGAGCTGATGGAGCTGCCGGAACCAAAGGGTGCAGGGATACTGATTGGCTGCGGCGCGCCCCAGGAGTTAGAGGCGTTCCGGCAAGGACTGTTTCATGTGCAGGACCTTTCGGCCCAATGGGTGTGTAGGATTTTGGATGCTCAGCCAGGCGAGACCGTTTGTGACTGCTGTGCCGCTCCAGGGGGGAAGAGCTTTACCTTGGCCCAGGGCGTAGGATGTTCCGGAAAAGTGTACGCATTGGATTTACACAAAAGCCGCGTGCAGCTGCTTCAAGAAGGGGCGGACCGGTTAGGGCTTGCCCATGTAGAAGCGTATGTAAACGATGCGGTAAAGGGATTTGGCTTGATGGGGCAGGTTGATCGAATGTTGTGCGATGTTCCCTGCTCAGGATATGGCGTAATTCGCCGAAAGCCTGAAATACGATACCGAAGCATAGAGCAAGCCAAAGACCTGCCTTTGCTGCAGTATGCCATTTTGCAGAGGGCAGCAGAAAAAGTTAAACCGGGAGGGGTACTGGTTTATTCTACCTGTACGCTCAATCCTGCGGAGAACAGGGAGATCGTAGAAAGATTTTTGTTTGAAAACAACGGCTTTCAGCCGATAATAATAGATATAAGTATCAAGCGCAGTGTGAAGGAACCAGAGTATATGTTGACAATGACCCCCTTTTCCGGGGCCTCAGACGGTTTTTTTGTTGCGGCATTTCGAAAAAATCAAGCTAAATAGAGAGACAGGGACGGGCCGGTGGAGAAACTAGATATAAAATCAATGACAATGGATGTTTTAAAAAAAGAGATTTCTCTTCTAAAGCTTCCAAAATTTCGGGCAATGCAAGTGTTTCGATGGCTCCAAAGGGGAGTGACCCATTTTGATGAGATGACGGATCTCTCCAAGGAAACCCGTGCCCAATTAGAAAAGCATTACTGGATTCCCAGCGTTAAAGTCGTTCAGAAGCGCACCTCTAAAGACGGTACCGTAAAATTTCTGTTCCGCCTCTATGATGGAGAAATGGTAGAGGCTGTCCTGATGAACTATCATCATGGATATTCTATTTGCATTTCTACTCAGGTTGGGTGTAAAATGAATTGTAGTTTCTGCGCCACAGGCAAGAGCGGTTTTTCCAGAGACCTGCTGCCCTCTGAAATGCTGGGGCAGATACAAGCTGCACAAGCAGAAGAGGCTGTCCGGGTGTCCAATATTGTGTTGATGGGCATGGGCGAACCATTGGATAATTATGAGAATGTGCTGCGGTTTTTGGAGCTGGTCTCTCACCCTGATGGCATGAACATTGGAATGAGACATATTTCTCTATCAACTTGTGGAATCGTAGATAAAATTTATGCTTTAGCAGAAAAAAGGCTGCAGCTTACTCTGTCTGTCTCCCTCCATGCGCCAAACGACCAAATTCGTGGGCGCACAATGCCAGTAAATCGACGCTGGAACATAGAACAACTGCTGGCAGCTTGCCGGTATTACGCTAAGAAAACTGGCAGAAGGATTTCTTTTGAATATGCCATGATCCATGATGTGAACGATAGCGAGGCATGCGCCAGAGAGTTGGCTTCCCGGCTGCAGGGAATGTTGGCCCATGTCAATCTGATCCCAGTAAACGATGTAACAGGTGCGGGCTACAAAAAAAGTGGTAGAGGCCAATTACAAAAATTCGCGTCTATTCTAGAGACATGTGGCTGTACGGCTACGGTGCGCAGGACTTTAGGCGCTGATATAGAGGCTTCCTGTGGGCAGCTTCGAGGAAAATATGAAGGAGGGGACAGAGATGAGGGTTGAATTTGCCACGGATACTGGCGTGGTTCGCAGTTCGAATCAAGATGCCTGCCGGTGCGGTCTGTTTTCTGAAGACAGCGCTTGGGCAGTGGTCTGTGACGGCATGGGCGGTGCTAAGGGAGGAAATATTGCAAGCGGCATTGCGGTAGAGCGTATAGAAGAGCACTTGAGAAAGAGTTACTCAGAGAAGATGAGCCAGGGCAGTATAAAAAGCATGTTGATGAACGCCATACAACAGGCAAATACGGCTATTTTTGAGGAATCAAAAGCAAAGCCTGAGTTGCGGGGTATGGGTACAACAGCAGTGGTAATGGTGGCTGCTGGGGGGCAGCTGTATGTGGCTCATGTGGGCGACAGCAGAGCCTATCTGAAGAACACGGAAGGCCTTACCCAGATTACAATGGACCACTCCTATGTGCAGGATCTGGTAAACTTTGGACAGATTACAAAGGAAGAAGCACGAACGCATCCTCGCCGCAATATTATTACCCGGGTTTTAGGGGTACACAATACTGTAACGGCAGACTATTCCGTGTGGAAATTCGTTGCGGGAGACGTAGCGTTAGCCTGTACAGACGGGTTAACTGGCTATATGGAAGACAGCCTTTTGGAGGAGTACATGAATAAACACAGTGGAGAAGACAGCAGACTGCTGGAGCAGTTGATCCAATATGCAGTGGACAATGGCGGTTCAGACAATATAACGATAGCTGTGGTCAATAATACCTGATAGAAAGTTGGGGAGAACGCTTATGGATAAGTTTATTGGAAAACGATTGGATGGAAAGTATGAGATACACAACTTGGTGGGCATGGGCGGTATGGCCTATGTATACCGTGCCTATGACCGGGTAGAAGACCGCTGGGTGGCTATCAAAATTCTCAAGGAGGAATTTTCGGATAACAGTGACTTTCTGCGGCGCTTCCGTAACGAGGCCAAGGCTATCACCCTGCTCTCTCATCCCAATATTGTAGAAGTGTATGACGTAAGCTTTGGGGACCGGCTGCAGTATATTGTCATGGAGTATATTGATGGAATTACCTTAAAACAATATATCGAACAGGAAGGCGTCATCCGATGGGACGAGGCAGTTCACTTCACCATCCAAATTCTTCTGGCTTTGGAACATGCCCACGAAAAGGGGATTATCCACAGGGATATTAAGCCCCAGAATGTGATGCTGCTGCAAAACGGCACGATCAAGGTAACTGATTTTGGGATTGCCCGTTTTTCTCAAAGCGAAACACAGACTATGACAGACAAGGCCATTGGTTCTGTGCATTACATTGCCCCAGAACAGGCCCGCGGGGATTATATCACCAATAAGGCGGATATCTATTCGGTAGGCGTAATGCTCTATGAGATGCTGACTGGACAGCTGCCTTTCGTGGCGGACAGCGCTGTGTCGGTAGCGCTCATGCAGCTGCAGGCAAAGCCTGTTATGCCCAGAGAGCTGAATCCCAATCTTGCCAGAGGGCTTGAGCAGATTACCATGAAGGCTATGGAGAAAAATCCGGTGGACCGGTTCCAATCAGCGGGCGAGATGCTGGATGATATCGACCAGTTCCGGCGGAATCCAGGTATGGTGTTCCACTATGATATGCAGCCTATCCGCTCTAACTATGAGGCTTCACGCAATATGGAATCGTATGATTCCGCCCGCTTTAAACCCAGCTATAACGACAGCTATGAGTACGAAGAGGAATACGTGCGTTCACAGCGGGGGGCCAGAGGAGCGATGGCTGTTAAAGGTGTAATAGCGGCAGCTATTATCATCGCGCTGGCCGTGGGCGCGGTCTGGCTTTTGAATAACTGGAAGGATTTGACAGAGCCAAAGAAGGACGAGCAGCTGGAGCTGCCGAATTTTGTAGGCCAGCTATATGACGATGTGCTGGCCAATCCAGAATACTCGGAAAACTTTAAGTTTAAGCGAACCGAGGGAAATGATCCAGACCTGCAGCCTGGGCAAATTATGCAGCAAACGCCTAACCATGGTATTCTGGTCAAGAAGGGCGCGGAGATAGAACTGCTGGTCAATGGCAAGGTGGAGCAGGTAGAAGTGCCGAGCCTGACAAACTACTCCCAGGCGGACGCTATTGCGGTGCTGAAGGAGATGAATTTGAAATTTAAGGCAGAGACCGTGGCGGATGATGAGATTGAATTTGGAAAAGTAGTTACCACTGACCCGCAGGCTGGAACCCTGGTGGATGTGGGCAGTACGGTCACTGTAAAGGTCAGCAAGGGTCCCGCGACAAAAAAGGTTCGTGTACCGGATGGATTAGAGGGAAAATCGCGTTACGATGTAATTGCCCGGCTTGAAGAGGCAAAGCTCAAAGTGGGCAATGTGATGCAGGATGACAATAGCACGTTGGGGAAGGATATAGTCGTCAGTACCAACCCGGCAGCTGGTTCAGAGGTCTCTGAGGGGGCAACCGTAGATATTGTGGTGAGTTCTGGAAAGAACTCTACCAAAACTGTCTCGAAAGATATTGCTTTGCCGGATGGCGTGGATATGGACCTGTCCTTAAAGGTGTATCGCAATGGTACAGTTGTAGAGGAGAAAACTGTAAATCCGGCCTATGCTGGCAGCTACACGTTGTCCTTTACAGGGACCTCTGGGCAGGAGACAGTAGTTGTAAAGCTGAATGATCAGGATTATATGTATCTCAGCTTCAATTTTGACACCCAGGAGGCAACCATTACGCAAACGCTTGGATTCACGCCGCCCAGTGGCGGGGACAATAATCCCTCCAGCAGTGAAGACGAAGACAGCAGTGGGGGTAATACGGGAGATGAAGGCAATAATGGTGGAAATGAAGGGTATGTTCAGCCCTCTGGGGACTAAGGGCAGACTATGGAACTAACAGGCTATGTATTAAAGTGTGTGGGCGGTTTTTACACGGTAGAGACAAAAGCAGGCCTTTTTACCTGCCGGGCCAGGGGACGCTTTCGCAAGGAGGGAATGTCCCCCTGTGCCGGCGACTGGGTAGAGATTGAAGCCCTAGGAAATGGTACGGGCACGCTGGCGCATGTTGTTCCCCGGAAAAACCATTTAGTAAGGCCTCCGCTGGCCAATCTGGATGTACTGGTGGTGGTGGCCTCGGTCCAGGAACCAGCTGCCAACACCGCCTTGATTGATAAGGCAGTCGCTGTCGCAGAGTTAGCGGGCATTCGTCCAGCAGTGGTATTTACGAAAGCGGATTTAAGCAGTGCGGAAAGCCTGTTACAGGCGTATAAACTGGCAGGAATCGACTGCTGTGCTGTATCCGCCCAGACGAACCAGGGGATTGATGCAGTACGAAGCCTGATTACAGGGAAAGTCTCCGCGTTTATCGGCAATTCTGGTGTGGGAAAGTCCACCTTGCTGAACAAAGTGTTTCCCAGTTTAAAATTGCAGACGGGTGAGATAAGCCAGAAATTGGGACGTGGCCGTCACACGACCCGCCAGGTAGGGCTTTTTAAGCTGGATGACGGGGGTTATGTGGCGGATACACCAGGTTTTTCTACCTTTGATTTAGAGAGATACCAGCTGACCGATAAAGAGCAGCTGGTCTATGGATTCCGAGAGCTGGAGGCCTATGCGAATGATTGCCAGTTTGCCTCCTGCTCGCATACCTGTGAAAAGGGCTGTGCTGTTTTGCAGGCAATGAATGAGGGAAAGATCGCCCGGTCACGGTTTGAAAGCTATGTGGCGATGTATCAAGAGATAAAGGGTGTAAAACAATGGGAGCAGAAAGGCAAGCTTGTATGATTATTGGGGCTGCATCGGTGGACCGGCGTATTTTCAAGGAGTTCGATCCCAAGCACTATTATGTCATCTGCGCCGATGCAGGCTATGAGACCGCTTTGAAGGCAGGGGTTCAGCCAGATTTGATTGTAGGAGATTTTGATTCTGCGAAAGAGCCTCCACCGGAAAAATTAAAGGTTCTTACACTGCCAGTGGAAAAAGATGTGACAGACACTATGTTTGCGGTACTCAAGGGCTTCAGCATGGGTTTTCGTAGTTTTCTGATGCTGGGCTGCCTAGGGGGTGACCGGTTTGATCACAGTTTAGCGAACCTAGAGGTGCTTCAATATATTCGAGAGCATGGTGGGCATGGGATTATAGCAGATAAAAATACGAAAATTTTTCTGCTGCATGATGAGCGGCTGAAAATGACAGGCATGAAGGGGGCTACTGTTTCTGTTTTTCCCTACAATGGTTCAGCCTGTACGGTTAGCTACACAGGGCTGCAGTATCCTCTCAACCGAGATCAGCTAGTCTGCGGAGGATTTCCTATGGGAGTAAGCAATCAGGTGTCCAATGATCCCGCCGAAGTGCGTGTACATAATGGTTCGGCCCTGGTGGTTGTCAGTCAGTAACACTTTTCTTCCTGCTGTGTATACTGGAATAACGAGACATTCAGCAGGGAGGTGAGCTCTTATGGCAAAGCACAAATTTAGATGCACCTGCTTTCGGGAGCGTGACTGCCGGAATATGTGCATTGTCTGCTTTGGCTTGGGTGTGACCATCGCCTGCTTTTGCCCCATAGGATTTGCCCTCTTTTTGTCGGCGGTCATTCTGGTGGCATTGGGAGTCTCGCTACTACGGAATTGAAGCGGGGGTTATAGCATGAAGGTGGTTATTCTGGAAAAACGCAAGGGCTTTTGGGGTTTCTTTTTAAGAAAGCTCTACGGGATCAGGAAAATAGAAGAGATATAAATCCATAATACTTAGCAGTGCCGTCCAGCCGGGGGATATCTCCTGGCTGGGCGGCTTTTCTCATTATAACTGCCGGTTTACGGCAATCAGGATGCTTTAGAAACAGTATAGCGCTTTGGATGCTTGGATTGTGGCAGGGAAGTCCGCATATTTTTTCTGGGAACGCATACACATTAGGTAAAGAAAGACAAAGGAGAGGATGCTGCTATGCAGGCCCAGATTAAGACCGCGCCCTATGAATATTTTGACCCTGTATTTGACGGCCGTTACGAAACGCCGATAGACACCGAATACAACCTG
>CAJUPK010000043.1 GCA_910588415.1 uncultured Oscillospiraceae bacterium
CCTCGCAGCCTTTGAAAAGGCTGGCGAAACTTTTTCCCTTGCTCTCAAAAAGTATGGTTTTTGCAAAGAATGTGGAGGTTGAAAGGCAGGGCTTGTAAGGTCTTGCCAGAGAGGTTAGAGGAAGAGCTCTCTGGCAAAGTCCTTGTCTCCCGTCAGGGAGCTGAGCAGCAGTTTGTAGATTACATCCGGGTCACGGTAGAAGTTTTCTTCCACCAGCTGGGCCTGGGCTTGGTCCGGCACACAAAGGGAGACCGTCATCAGGTCCACGCCCTCCCCTCCTGCAATGCGGCAGGTGACTTGGACCCCCTGGCTGGTCTCTTGGCGCTCCACCCGGTTTTCCCGGCGGGAGCGGGCCTCTGCCAAAAGGAGCAGGGCGGCCTCCAGGGCTTTGTCCCGCACGGCCAGGGGCAGGCCAGCGTCTAGCCCAGAGGCAATCTCCCGGCCGGTGGGGGTAATGGTGAAGCCCGCCTCCTGCTGGGCGATGTGCCCCAGCTGTTCCAAAGCGGAGAGGGCGTCCGCGGTCTCAAAGTAATTGGCCAGCGCCCGGCCCTGCAGCACCCGGGAAATATCCTCTCCGGACAAGGGCGCGTTGACACTGGAGAGAAGATAGCAGATCAAAATGCGGATATCATTTTTTGTCCAAAGGCCGCCGGGGTCTACGCCGCCGGTAAAAGCGTCATGCTGCATGAGAAGCATCTCCTTTGTCTGGAATGGGATGAAAGAGAAAGGGCTCTCCTAATCTGCGTCGGGGGAGGCGGTGGGCGCGGGAGCGGCTGTTTGGGCAGAGCCGCCCTGGGTGAAGTCGTCCAGGGCAATGATGGTGTCGCTGCCAGTCACGCTGGGCAGGCGGCCGTCCCACTGCTGGATTTTGTAGTAGGCGATCAAAGGCTCGGTCAGCGAGGCGGCGATCTTCTCATTGGCCACCGCCTCTTTCTCGCCTGCATAGGCAGCTGCCTCCGCCTCGATACGGGCCACCTCTGCGGCAGCTTCGGCGTCAATCACCCGGCGGGAGGCCTCGGCCTCTTTCTCCATGGTCAGCTGCTCCTGCTCGATCTTGGCCCGGAGCTTTTCCTGCTCTGCCACCTGTTTGGCCTCAATGGCCTGCACATATACGTCGGAGAAATCAAAGTCAATGATGTTGATGTCCGAGACTGTGATGCCGCTGTCGGAGAGCTTTTCGTTCAGCTCGTCCAGAAGGGCGGCAGAGATGATGTTCCGGTTGGTGATGCTCTGCTCGGCTGTGTATTGGGCCATAATAGACTTCATCACCTCGTTGACCGCCGGGGTAATCAGCACGTCCTCATATTGGGTGCCCACGTTTTTAACGATGGAATAGGACTTGCTGGTGTCCACCCGGTAGTTGACTGCCAGGTTGACGTTAACGGTCTGCAGGTCAGAGCTGAAGGCCTCGGTGGAGACCTCCAGCTTGACAATGCGGTTGTCCATCTTTGTGACAGACTGCCAGGGGGCTTTCAGGTGGAAGCCCTCCTGCAGGACGCTTTCACTGACCTTGCCAAAGGTGGAGACCACGCCTGTATGCCCAGCGGTGATCACTGTGAAACAGGAGGAGGCAAAGACCAGGACCAGCACGGCCGCCGCAAGGATGGGCACAATTTTTGGCAGGCTTCTCTTCATCACCGGGTCGCCGTCGGCATTGATATAGGCGGGCTGTTTTTTAAAAAATGACATGATTTTCTCCTTTTACGCGGGGGCTTTGCTTTCCAAGACGCTGACGCGGGTCTCCAGACGGTCCACCTTCTGTTCCAGCGCCGCGGTTTCCTGCTTGGCCTCTGTCTGTGTTTCATGGGCGGCTTTAAGGCCGTCATAGAGAGCGTCGAGTTTAGAGCCGATGCGCACCTCCACCCAGGCCCGGGTGCGGTTCTCTCCTCTGGAAACAGCCTCGTTGATCATGGCCTCTGTGGTGTCCATGGACTGCTGGAACATTTCCAGCATTTCCTCCTTAAAGGCATCCTGACGTTCCGTCATGCGCTGTTCAACGCCGTCGATTTGTTCCGCCATGCCCTGCTCGACGCTGTCGATTTTTTCCGTCATACGCTGCTCAACACTGTCGATTTGTTCCGTCATACGCTGTTCAACGCCGTCGATTTTTTCTGTCATGCGCTGCTCAACGCCGTCGATCTTTTCCGTCATGCCTTGCTCGACGCCGTCGATTTTTTCCGTCATACGCTGCTCAACACTGTCGATTTGTTCCGTCATACGCTGTTCAACGCCGTCGATTTTTTCCGTCATACGCTGTTCAACGCCGTCGATCTTTTCTGTCATGCGCTGTTCAACGCCATCGATCTTTTCTGTCATGCGCTGTTCAACGCCATCGATCTTTTCCGTCATGCCCTGCTCAACGCTGTCGATCTTTTCTGTCATGCGCTGTTCAACGCCGTCGATCTTTTCCGTCATACGCTGCTCAACGCCATCGATCTGTTCCGCCATACCTTGCTCGACGCCATGGATCCTGTCACTTAATGCGGTAATGCTCTTTAAGATCAGTTCCTGCATTTGGTCCATACGATTGTCCATTCGGTCCATGCGCTGGCTCATCTGGTCCATCTGCCGGTTCATCTGGCTGGCCATCTGGTCCATTTTGCTGTTCATGTTCTCAAACTGCTGCATAATCTCTGGGTCCATTACAATCCTAACCTCCTTTATAAAAACGTATGGGCTGAGCATAAGCCGCTGTTCAGCACGCGCTGACCCGGCCGGTCTTTGCGTCCAGGGTGACTACCGCGCCGCCTTTCAAAATACGGGTGGCGTGCTCTGCGCCCGTAATCACGGGCTTATCCATGGCCAGGCCCACAATGGCCGCATGGGTGTTCTGGCCCTCCTGCTCTGTAATAATGCCTGAGGCCCGCCGCAGATAGTCCACAATGGAGTTGTCTGTCTCTGGCACCACAAGGATGTCCCCGTCCCGGAAGCGGTCTTTCAGGTCCTCCAGATGTTTGCACACGCACAGCCGGGCAGAGACCGTCTTCTCTGTAATGCCCTGTCCGGTGAGCAGCACATGGCCCACCACATGGACCTTCATCATGTTGGTGGTGCCGGAGACCCCCAGGGGCATGCCAGCGGTGATGACCACAATGTCCCCGCTGTGGACCACCCCGGCCTGCTGAGCGGCGTCCACCGCGTGGTCGAAGAGGGCGTCCGTGTCGTTCTCCTCGGCAATCAGCAGGGGGGTCACGCCCCAGGAGAGGTTCAGCTGGCGGCAGACGTTCTCTTCGGTGGTGCAGCCCACAATGGGATACAGAGGCCGGAACTTGCTGAGCTGCCGGGCGGTTACCCCGGATTTTGTCACGGTGATAATGGCCTTGGCACCCAAGTCGTGGGCGGTCGTGCAGGTGGCGTGGGAGATGGCGTTGGTCACGTCAAAGGCAATGTCGCTGTTGTCCCGGGAGTTGAAGCGGTGGATATAGTCAATGCTGTCCTCGGTCTTCTCGGCAATGCGCACCATGGTCTGCAGGGCCTCCACCGGGTATAGTCCCGCAGCGGTCTCGCCGGAGAGCATGATGCAGCTGGTGCCGTCATAGATGGCATTGGCCACGTCCGTGGCCTCGGCCCGGGTGGGACGGGGATTCTTCATCATGGAATCCAGCATCTGGGTGGCGGTGACCACCTGTTTGCCCGCCATGTAGGATTTTTTGATGAGCTGCTTCTGCAGCACAGGCACATCCTCAAAGGGGATCTCCACGCCCATGTCCCCCCGGGCCACCATAATGCCGTCTGCCACCCGCAGAATCTCGTCGATGTTCTCCACGCCCTCCATATTCTCAATCTTGGCGATAATGTTCACGGTATGGCACTTGTACTCCTTCAAAATCTGGCGGATCTCCAGAATGTCGGCGGCAGTGCGGGTGAAGGAGGCGGCAATAAAGTCAAAGCCGTTCTCAATGCCGAAGATAATATCGGACCGGTCCCGCTCACTGATAAAGGGCATGGAGAGCTTTGTGCCCGGCACATTGATGCCCTTGCGGTTGGAGACCCGGCCGCCGTTGACCACTGTGCAGACAATGTCTGTGTCGGAGACATGTTCGGCTTTCATCTCCACCAGGCCGTCGTCGATCAGCACCCGGGCGCCGGGCTTCAGGTCCCGGGGCAGGTCTTTATAGGTGATGGAGACAATCTGGCTGTCCCCAGGCACGTCCCGGGTGGTGAGAGTAAAGGTGTCGCCAGCTTTCAGTTCAATAGGCCCGCCGGGAAACTCGCCCACCCGGATCTCCGGGCCTTTGGTGTCCAGAATGGTGGCAATGGGCAGCTGCAGCTCTTCCCGCAGGCGCAGAACGGTGTCCAGCTTTTGCCGGGCGTCCGGATGGTTCAGGTGGGAGAAGTTGAACCGAGCGGCATTCATGCCCCCCAGCATCAGGCGGCGCAGGACGCTCTCGTCCTCTGTGGCGGGGCCCAGGGTACAGATGATCTTAGTTTTTCTTGTCATGGGGAACACTCCTTTAAGGGGGATGGTGGGGATATATCAGAGAGAGGGGGAGATTTTCTCGGGGCTTTGGCGGAGCCACGGTGAACACAGCTCTGCCAAAATGGGGTTGTGGGCAAAGAGAAAATCCCCGCTACACGAATCAGGATTCGCTTGCGCAGTCCGTGCTGCTTATATTATAGCACACCCACCCGTTCTTTTCCAGGGAAAATATTGTGGGAGCTTTGGGTCCGGATGTGCAAAAGAAGAGCAGGCCGCAGCCCGCTCTTCTTGGTTTTTAAGATACTCGTCTTGATCTTAGAATAGAGATATTAAGACAAGTTATATATAGTTTAGGGAAACAAAGACCAGCAAATGATAATAATGTTGTCTTGTTCTGTATGTCAGAACGGCGGGAGGAAAAGGGCGGGCCGCTGGATGACAGGCCGCTGTTGGACACTTTGTGTCCAAGGCGCTGGCAAGATGGGCGGCGTGTGGTTGTGGTCTATAAAAGTACGGAGAGAACATTTGCTTTCTGCTTCCCCGTTTTCTCTGACTTGCCGCAGGCAACGTCAATGCCGTCCATCCAAGTCCCCCAGGCTGACGGCCACGGTGTGGCGGATGGGCTTCCACTCAGCGGAGCCCGCCATGGCCACAGCCAAAGCGGCCATAAAGCTGGCCATGAAGAAGGGGTAGGTAAAGCTGAACAGCACCTTGCGGCCAGCCCGGCAAGGGATGCGCCGCCACTCGGTGATCAGGGTCAGCAGACCTGTGACGTACAGCCCCAGGTATGTGCCGCCCAAAGCGGCCAGGGCGGTCAGGATAACAGAGCCGGTCTCCCGCAGGGAGTCCTGCACAGGGTTGACCAGTCCCACAATAAACATCACCAGGTTTAAAATAAAGCCAAGGCCCATGATCAGGGAGGGGGCCAGAGAGTTCATCAGCATGTCATAACAGGCAAAGCTGCCGGAGCCAATCAGGGTGCGCAGCAGAGTGCGGCCGTTTTTGCTCATGATCTGCATCAGACCCCGCATCCAACGGGCCCGCTGTACAACGGACTGCCGGAAGCTGGAGGGCTGCTCGTCATAGAGAACAGCGCTGCCGCAGTAGGCCACCTTTTCTCCCCGGCAGATCAGGTCCAGGGTGAACTCCAGGTCTTCGGTCAGGGCAAAGTAGTTCCAGCCGCCCAGTTTTTCCAAAAGCTGCGAGGAAAACAGGAACCCTGTGCCGGACACTCCGCAGCTGGTGCCCAGGTAGTCCCGGGGACGGTTCAGGTACTCGGACTCCCGGAGAAAGTAGATGCCATAGCCAGCGGTGATCCAGTTGTCCCCAAAGTTTTTCGCGTTGCGGTACCCAGTAACCACCTGGCAGCCGTTGGAGAACACTTTGTTCATCTCCGCAATATAGTGGGGGTCCAGCAGATTGTCCGCGTCAAACACAAAAAAGCCGTCGTACTGTTCCTGGGGGCGCTCCTGGGCGATTTTCGAGAGCAGGAAGTTCAGGGCATAGCCCTTGCCCACCTGGGTTTTGTTGCGGCGCTGCCAAACCGTGGCCCCATGGGCAGCAGCCACAGCAGCAGTGCTGTCTGTGCAGTTGTCCGCTACCACATAGATGTCCACCAGCCGGGCCGGATACTTTTGGGCCGTGATGCTGTCAATCAGCTGGCCAATCACAGCGGCCTCGTTCCTGGCGGCAATGAGCACCCCGTAGCGGCGCTGGCCTTTGGCCTGGAAGCTGCGCCCCCGGCCCCGCAGGCGCACCAAAACATAGACCACTTGGTAACAGCAGAAGGCGGCAAACACCGCTGCCATAATGAGATTTATATAGGAAAGTGTTTTCATGCTGGTTCATCCTTTCGTGCAGCCCGGACTGGGGCTGACTCCTGTGTGCCTATAAGGATAATATGAACAGATTAAGTACAACAGGATGAATTTCTTACGAATTTCTTACGCAGCCAGAGGCCCGGCCTGGAGACGCCCTCTGAGCGGTCCAGATGCTGCCGGAAACAGGGGATTTACCCTATGGCAGCACGATGTTAGGAGAGCCCATATTCCGTGGAACCGCCGCCCTGGCTCCGGGGGCAGTCCGCGGCTTGACAACGGTTTCAGCCTGTGCTATAGTCTATAGTCAAAAGGCGGGAGGTGTCGGTATGCTGCAAATCACAGGGGGAATCTTTCTGGTGTTTTTGTGTCTGTTTGGCTGGGTCATGCTTCGGGAGCCCAGAACCCTGTGGAGCGGGGTCTCCTTTTTTTTGCTGATGTGCAGCTTGGGGGTCTGCCTGGTGACAGTGGCCGTTGTCTGCCGGGACTGGCTGGCAGCCCACGAGGCTATGATTTGGATCTTGCTGGTGCTGGCAGGCCTGGCCGGGCTGTTTGTGCTGGTCCTGCCCCTTTTGCTGCTGGGGATGTTCCTGATAGAGGGGATCCGTGTGGTCCGGCACGAGGGGCTGAGTCCTTCCAACCTGCTGTCTCTGCTGTTTGCGGGGCTGTGGTTTGGCTTTTTGTTCATCTGGCCCGCGGTGGGCGTATGGCAGAGCAGCTCCTTGGGCATGGCGCTGTATATTGTTGTCAGCGTTTCAGCGGTTTACCTGCTGTCCCTGATGGCCATGTACGTGCTTTCAGCCCTGCTGAATTTGGTCCACCTGCGGCAGAGCCGACGGCTGGACTATATTGTGGTGCTGGGCTCTGGGCTGAACGGGGACCAGCTGACCCCCTTGCTGGCTGGCCGGGTGGACCGCGGCATTGCCCTGCTGCGGCACAACCCCCAGGCAAAGCTGATCCTATCCGGCGGCCAGGGCCCGGGAGAGGATGTGCCGGAGAGCGACGCAATGGCCGCCTATGCCCAAAAGCAGGGGGTAGAACCTGGCCGGCTGGTGCTGGAACGGCAGTCCGCCAGCACAGAGGAGAACCTGCGGTTCTCCCGGGCCCTGATGGCCGGGGAGCGGCCCCGGGTGGCGGTGGTCACCACAGCCTATCATGTGTTCCGGGCGCTGCTGCTGGCCAAAAGGCTGGGGCTGCGCTGTGTGGGGTTTGGCTCCAAAACCAAGTGGTACTTTACCCTGAACGCGGTGCTGCGGGAGTTTGCCGGGTACCTGCGGCTGACCCGGCGGCGGCACCTGAAGGTGATGGGCGCGACGGCAGCCCTAGTGCTGCTGCCCTATATAGCGGTCCGCCTGTTTTAAGGCCGCGCTGGGCAGGACCCAGCCGTGGGCCTTTGCGCGGGGCCTCCCGGCCAATCCTGCCAGGGAGTGTGCTGCCTGAAAGCTTTAGAAGAGGAGAGGGAGAGAATGATCCGGCCAGTAGAAGAACAGGACCTGGAACACTGCGTGCAGGTCATAGTGGATAGCTTTTTGACCGTGGCAAAGGAGTTGGGGTTGACTGCCCAGAACGCGTCAAGGTTTACAGCATTTGCCACCACCAGGGAGCGGCTGGCGGCCCGGCTGGACCAGGGCTGGCCCCTGTTCTTATGGGAGGAAGAGGGGAAGCCCGTGGGATTCTATTCCCTGGCGCTGCCCCCTGGAAGTCGGGACTGCGAGCTGAACAACCTGGCGGTGCTGCCCGCCTATAGGCACAGGGGATTGGGCGGGCGTCTGCTGGCCCACAGTGTGGAGATTGCCCGGCAGAAAGGCCGGAACCGGATGTGCCTTGGCATTGTGGAGGAGAACTGCCGAGTGCGGGCCTGGTATGAGGCGGCAGGCTTTGTCCATACAGGCGTTAAGAAATTCGATTTCTTCCCCTTTACCTGCGGCTATATGGAAAAGCGGCTGGGCTGAAACCCAGAAAAACCGGGCCGAAAGGGAAAAATAGGAAAATTTCTGTTTTCCGTCTTGACTTTTCTCCGCAAGGGGTGTATGATAATTCAAATACTTGTTTTATAGGGACTTATGGTTTTGCTATATAAAAATACCAAAAGGCTGTGACGAAGACGGCGGGAGAAGACCCGACTGCAGAGAGTTGGCGGTTGCTGCAAGCCAACGGGGGGATTCTCAGAAAAAGCCTATCTCTTTTGAGCCGGAGGCCCGAACCTGGAGAGCGGCAGGCAGTGTGCCCCTGCTTTCCGGCAGTAGACGTTTCCCGAAGGCGCCGCGTTAAGGCGAAGGGCTTGTTAGAGCCTGCAAAGGGGTGCTGTGCCCAAAAAGCACGGCGCAAAATGAGTGGTACCGCGGAGTATATCCGTCTCATGGGGAAGGTTTTTCCCTATGGGACGGTTTTGTTGTTTTGGCAGGGAATAACCAGCCTGCCAGGCAAAATACTAAATTCTACACACATCAGCAAGGGGGAAGACCCAATGGAAAAAGCAGACCTGAAAACACAGCTGGCGGAAGTGGCCCAGCGCATCCGCACCATGCGGGAGATCACCGGCCTTTCGGAAGAGGAGATGGCCAAGTGTACGGGCGTAAGCCGGGAGGAGTATCAGCGCTGCGAGGCCGGGGACCAAGATTTCAGTTTTACTTTCATTTACAAATGCGCCAAGCGTTTTGGCATTGACCCCACCGACTTAATCCGGGGGGTAAGCCCCACCCTGTCCAGCTACACCATTGTGCGCCATGGAGACGGCCTGCCCATTGCCCGGCGGCATGGGTTTAAATACCTGAACCTGGCCCCGCTGTTTAAAAACAAGACCGCAGAACCCTTTTTTGTCACCATGCCTTACTCGGAGGCAGAGCAGCATGTGGCCATCAAGCTGGCCAGCCACGCGGGCCAGGAGTTTGACATTGTGGTGAAGGGCTCTATGAAAGCCCAGATTGGCTCCCACATCGAGGTGCTGAACGAGGGGGATTCCATCTACTACAACTCCGGCACCCCCCACGGGATGATTGCCACGGGAGGGCAGGACTGCCAGCTGTATGCCATGGTGATGAAGGACACCGAGGGCCCGGCAGGCGGCGCGGACCGCTTTCAGACCATCATTGACCGCAAGCTGGCCCGCCAGCCCCGGGAGAGCGTTGCCGACCCCTTTATTGACGCCTTTTTGGACGAGAACGGCATTTTGAAGGAGATACAGTTTAAGAACCAGGAGAACTTCAACTTTGCCTTTGACGTGGTGGACGAGATTGCCCGCCGCAGCCCGGATAAACTGGCCATGGTCCATGTGGACCGGGAGAAGCGCCAGCGCTCGTTTACCTTCTCGGACATCAGCCGCCTCTCCAGCCAGACAGCCAACTACTTGGAATCCCTGGGCGTTAAGCGGGGGGATAAGGTGCTGGTGGTGCTTAAACGTCACTACCAGTTCTGGTATGTGATCACCGCCCTGCACAAGATGGGCGCAGTGATTATTCCGGCCACCCATCTTTTGATGGAGCATGACTTTGACTACCGCTTCAAAGCGGCGGGGGTCAAGGCCATTGTGTGCACCGCAGACGATGAGACTGCCGGAGAGGCGGACAGGGCCGCCCAAGGCTGCCCGGATGTGCAGGTGAAAATCCTGGTGGGGGACAGCCGCAAGGCCCAGGCTATGGGCTGGCATGACTTTGACCAGGAGCTGCCCGCCCACTCGGCTGTGTATGAGAGAAAGCCCGACTCGCCCTGCGGCAGCGACCCCATGCTGATGTACTTTACCTCTGGCACCACCGGCTACCCCAAGATAGCGGTACACAACTACAAATATGCCTTGGGCCACTATATCACCGCCCGGTATTGGCACAACGTGAACCCAGACGGCCTGCATTTCACCATCTCGGATACAGGCTGGGGCAAGGCCATGTGGGGCAAATACTATGGCCAGTGGATGTGCGAGGCAGCCATTTTCACCTACGATTTTGACAAGTTTGACGCCCACGATATTCTGCCCATGTTCGCCCAGTACCACATCACCACCTTCTGCGCCCCGCCCACCATGTACCGCTTCTTCATCAAGGAGGACCTGAGCCAGTACGATCTCTCGGGCATTGAATATTCCACCACTGCCGGAGAGGCCCTGAACCCAGAGGTCTACGAGCAGTGGAAGCGGGCCACGGGCCTTGCGCTGATGGAGGGCTTTGGCCAAACAGAGACCACCTGCGTGATCTACAACCCGGTGGGCGCCGTTCCCAAGGTGGGCTCGATGGGCAGGCCCAGCCCCCTGTATGATGTGGACATTGTGCTGCCGGACGGCAGCTCCGCGCCGGTGGGGGAGACAGGGGAGATTGTCATCCGCACGGACCGGAACGTGCCCTGCGGATTGTTTATGGGCTACTATCAGGACGAGGCCCAGACCAAGGCGGCCTGGCACGACGGCCTGTACCACACCGGCGACACGGCCTGGCGGGACGAGGACGGGTTCTTCTGGTACGTGGGCCGCACGGACGATGTGATTAAGTCCAGCGGCTACCGCATTGGGCCTTTTGAAATTGAGAGCGTGATTATGGAGCTGCCCTATGTGCTGGAGTGCGCCATCACCGCTGCCCCAGACCCTGTGCGGGGCCAGGTGGTGAAGGCCACCATTGTGCTGACCCGGGGCACAGCGCCCAGCGATGAGCTGAAGAAGGAGATTCAGACCTACGTGAAAAAGCACACCGCGCCCTATAAATATCCCCGCATCGTGGAGTTCCGGGAGGAGCTGCCCAAGACCATCAGCGGGAAGATCCGGCGGGTAGAGCTGCGGGAGGGGAACAAATGATAACCAACACCTTTGACCCCAATTCCCCCGCCATCATACAGCTCTATCCAGCAGAGGACCGTTTGAAATGCGACGCCTGCATCGTCACCTTTTCTGACGTAATCGAACAGTATGTGCTCAACCGCCACCCCTGCCGGGAGTTCGCTCAGGAGCGAAACGCCTGCGGGCCCACTCCTGTCTATTCCCTGGAATACAAGGGGCGCACACTTGCCTTTTATAAAACGCTGATTGGGGCTCCGGCGGCGGTGGGCCTGCTGGAGGGTGTGGCCATGCTGGTGGATACGAAAAAGTTTGTGGTGTTCGGCGGGGCGGGCTGCCTGGATAAGGAAATTTCCCACGGCAAGGTAATGGTGCCTGCCTGGGCCTGGCGGGACGAGGGTACCTCGTACCACTATGCCGCCCCGGCCGACCGCATTGCGGTGAAAAACTACCAGGCGGTAGAGACCTTCTTGAAAAGCCGAGGTATTCCCCATGTCACCGGCGGCACTTGGACCACCGACGCTTTCTACCGGGAGACAGAAACAAACTTTCAGAGGCGCAAGGCCGAGGGCTGCATCGCCGTGGAGATGGAGTGCGCCGCCTTGCAGGCCATGTGCGATTTCCGGGGCTATGAGCTGTATTACTTTCTCACCAGCGGCGATCTGCTGGACGCGCCCCAGTGGGACCCCCGTTCGGAGGGGGACAGCCTCACCGGCACGCAGCACGATATGACCCATTTTGATATTGCGGCAGAGCTGGCCTGCTTTATCTCCGCATAACCGTCCCATCATACATAAATAACATAGGGAGGCGATACCCATGGAGTACCAGCTGAAAAACGGCGAGACGCTCACCCTGCGCCCGCCTACTGTGGAGGATGCGGCGGAGCTGATCAAAGTCATGCGCCAAATGGACACGGAAAGCCCCTTTCTGGCCCGGAATCCGGGGGAGTTCAGCTTCACACTCGAGCAGGAGCAGGCGCTGATTGAGGCAATGGCACAGAACCCCGACCAGCAGTGGTATTCCGCCTTTTACCAGGGGCGGCTGGTGGGGCAGTGCTCCGCGCTGCTGGTCAGCCGGGGCCAGCGGTTCCGGCACCGGGGCGGGGTCGCCTTTGCCCTGCTGAAGGAGTTTTGGGGCAGAGGCATCGGCGGTTGTATGATGGAAGCCTGCCTGGCCTGGTGCCGGGAGCAGGGCTGTGAGCAGGTGGAGCTGGATGTGGTGGCCAATAACGAGCGGGCCCTGGGGATGTACAAGAGCTTTGGATTTGCAGTCACAGGCACCCGGCCCCGGGCCTTAAAATACCTGGACGGCACGTATGCGGACGAATACTGTATGATAAAATATCTTTAAGGAGTGGGTTTTATGCTGAAAAGCATCCGCAACAGTTTGGTGCTTACCTCTGTTTTGTACACGGCTTTGGGAGTGGTGCTGCTGCTGTTCCCTGGCTCTGCCCTGCGGTGGGCCAGTATGCTCATCGGCCTGGTAACCCTGGGCTATGGGCTGGTGCGCGCTGCCGCCTATTGGCGGGAGGGGGGCGGCTATGGCCAGCGCTTCGACCTGTTCTTGGGGGTTGTTCTGGTACTGTTGGGCCTGTTTCTCATGGTGGCTCCCCAGTTTTTGGCGTCTATCATCCCAGCGGTGCTGGGGGTGTATATGCTGGTGGACAGCGTCTCAGCCATAAAAAGAGCCCTGGACATGAAAGCCCTGGGCTTTGAAAAATGGTGGGCCTCCTTTACAGCCGCGCTGGTGCTGGCTGTGTTTGGCGGCGTGATGCTGCTGCGGCCTTTTGCCGCCGCAGAGACTTTGGTGGTGTTTATCGGCCTGGGCTTTGTGTTCGACGGGGTCTTTACCCTTGTGAACACCATTGTGGCGGACCGCCTGTATAAAGACCGCTAGGAACCGGAAGAAGAGCTTTCCTGGCCTGGGCCGGGGCTGTGGGGCTTGGCGGGGGCGAAGACCTCCCGCAGGCCAATGAGCAGAATGAAGCCGCCGAAGATTCTGTGCAGCAGGCCGGTGTCCATCCCCGCGGCCAAGAAAGAGGCGGCCGCGCAGGCGGGCACTCCGGCAGCCGCGCACCAGAGAACGGCCTGCCAGTGCAGCAGGCCGTTTTTTACGTGGCCGTATAGAGCGGGCAGCGCGCAGCAGAGAAAGTATATCAGGTTGACGGCCCCGGCCCGCTGCTGGGGGAAATCCTGGGCCAGGGTAAGCCACAGCAGCAGAAGGGTGCCCCCGCCCACGCCAAAGCCCGAGAGAACGCCAGTGAGATAACCAGCCAGTGTGTTCCATACGTTGTCCATCATGCCGCCTCCTATCCTGCCAGCAGGGCCCGCAGGCCTCCATATACAATCAGCAGCCCAAAGCCCCGCCGTAGCCAGACTACAGGTACCTTTTGGAATATCCGGCCCGAGGTGAGCCCGCCCAAAAATCCTCCCAGCAGGTAGGGCCATGCGGAGGTGAGGTCCAGCTGGCCCTTAAAAAAGTAGATGGCCGCCGACACCGCTGACAGGGGCAGGATGACCCCCACAGAGGTGGCGAAGGCCTGGCGCTGGGACAGACCTCCCCACCGGATGAGCAGGGGCACCAGGAACATTCCCCCTCCCGCGCCAAACATCCCGTTGGCCAGCCCGGCCAGGGCGCCGGTGGCAGCGTATTTCCATTTCTGTTTTGCGGACGTCACGGACCATTCCTCCCTTGCGCGAAAATCCTGGGGCAGTGCATGGCACTGTGTGGTATCCTGTACACGGCACGGACCAAGATGGCAGATATAGCCTATAGGGCCGTGTACAGGGAGTTTCCCTCCATCGCGCGAAGCGCTCGCTTTTGCTGCGCAAAAGTACGAGGGAAACTCCCCAACCTTAGCGGGTAAGGTGAGCACGGACCGGGATAGTATATATAGCCTATAGGGCCGTGTACAGGGAGTTTTCTCTCTTCGCGGCGGCACTGCCTGCGGCAAGCCGCGCTCCGCTTTCGCTTTGCGAAAGTGCAGAGAAAACATCCCGTACCTTTGTGGTATAATAAACGCACTTAAAAATCGGTATTTACCGATTTTTAAGTAGGGCGGCGCAGGCGTGTCTGTGCCGCCGGGTTCAAAAGAAGGTTCACCTCTTTGTGAACTGCATTCACCCATAGTATGCGTATTTTCTTAGAAAAAAATCACATACTGACAGGGTAAACGCAGGATGAACAGGTAAAAAGCGGAATTCGCTTTTGGGGGTGGACCATGAACGAACGGGCCAAGAGGAAACAGAGGCAGATGCTGCGGCGCAAAGCCTACTTTATGCTTTTGCTGCTGCTGGGGCTGATGGGGCTGGGAGGGCACTCCCTGGCCCATGTGTCCGGCCGGGCGGAGTATGTGGCAGCGGCAGGCCAGCAGAGCCTGTACCGGCTGGATGTGGCGAAATCCCGGGGGACCATTTACGACTGCAGGCTGCGCCCCCTGACAGGGGGCAAGACCCGCTGGACAGCGGCCGTGGCCCCCACCATAGAGGCAGTGGGCGCTGTAGAGACCGCCACGGGCGGCCAGTACCGGGACCGGCTGGCCCTGGCCCTGGAGGACGGCAAGCCCCTATCCCTGGAGGTGGACCGGCCGGTGGAGCACCCCTGTGTGGATATGTTCCGGGTGGCGAGCCGCTATGACGAGCAGCAGCTGGCTCCCCATGTGGTGGGATATCTGGACAGCCAGGGGGCTGGGGCCGCTGGGATAGAGCTGGCCATGAACGACGCCCTGGACAGCCACAGCGGGGAGATCACTGTATATTACCAGGTGGACGCCCTGGGCCGGGCCATTGCGGGAGCCAGCCGCCGGGTGGTGGATACCATGGAGGAGACCGGGGGCGGGGTGGCTGTCACCCTGGACAAGGACCTGCAGCGCCTGGCGGAAAACGCCTCCGCCAAGCTGGGCAAAGGGGCTGTGGTGGTCACAGAGGTGCCGGACTGCCAGGTGCGGGCGCTGGTCAGCCTGCCGGACTTTGAGCCCAACCGGATTGGCCAGGCAGCGGGCAGCCAGGAGGCTCCCCTGGTGAACCGGGCCTTCAGCGCCTATGCTCCCGGGTCGGTGTTTAAGCTGGTTACCGCTGCCGTAGAGCTGGAGAGCGGCCATGCGCTGGACAGCTTTGACTGTGCCGGGGCTTTAAACGCCGGAGGCCTGTTGTTCAACTGCTATGACGGCAAGCCCCACGGAGAGGTGGACCTGCGGGGGGCCATTGAGAAATCCTGCAACTGCTATTTTATCAGCGCGGCCCGGTCTCTGGGCGGTCTGCCAGTGCTGAGCATGGCCTATAACCTGGGGCTGGGGGCCAGGCAGGAATTTGGCCGGGGCCTGTACACGGACCCGGGAACCCTGCCGGAAGGGGACAGTCTGGCCAATCCCCGGGCTCTGGCAAACTTCTCCTTTGGCCAGGGGGATGTGACGGTCACTCCCCTGCAGATGTGCGGGCTGATGAACGCCATTGCCTCTGACGGGGTGTACAGCTCTCCCAAGCTGATCGAGGGCCTGGTAAGCGCCGATGGCCAGCTGACCCCCCAAAAGCCAGTGACGGACGTGACCCTGCAGGCCATCAGCGGCAAAACAGCCGGACTTCTGCGGGAGTATCTTGCAGGTGCGGCGAAAAACGGCACAGGCGCGGCAGGCGCGCCCCAGGGGGTTCCCTGCGGCATCAAGACAGGAACGGCCCAGACAGGGGTGTATGAGAATGGCCAGGAGCTGTCTCATTTCTGGTACTGCGGGTTTGTCTGCGATGAGACCGGGCCCCGGTACTGCATCACGGTGCTGAAGGAGTCGGCCCTGGACAGCCAGGGGGTGGCGGAGGCCTTTCGGGAGATAGCCGCGGGCTGTGTAAAGAAGTGACGCAGGGGAAGGAAAGACCGGCCTTGCCAAAGGCCGTACATAGGACCTCCCTGCTTCTGGATTGAACCATGGAAATCCCTGGGCCGCGCCCTTTTCCCAGATTTTCCTCTGGGGGATACAGCCGGGGCAGGGAAAGGGAGTGTCCAAACCGAGTTGTTAAACGAGAAATCTTTCGGCAGCAAAAAAGCAAAAAGGTTCGTTGTCTCATCGAGTTGGCACACCAACAGATCGGAAGAGCGTCGTGTAGGGAAAGAGTGTAGATCTCGGTGGTCG
>CAJUPK010000044.1 GCA_910588415.1 uncultured Oscillospiraceae bacterium
TCTCCATAATGCCGTTCATGGTCTTCATGCCGTCCTCGCCCTCAAAGCCGAAGTTGCACAGGTCGTTTTTGTAATAGCCATACTTCTCGTACAGGGCATTCATGGCCTCCACCAAAGTCATGCCCTTCTGCTTGTAGTAGGCTGCCATCTGGCAGATGAGCATACTGCCGTCCACCGCGTCCTTGTCCCGGACATACCCGCCGGAGAGATAGCCGTAGCTCTCTTCAAAGCCCAGAAGATAGCTGTCCGCATTGCCCTCTTTCTCTTCCAGCTCGGCAATGATATCCCCAATATACTTAAAGCCTGTCAGGCAGCGGCGCAGCTCCACGCCGTACTCCTTGGCAATGGGGTCCACCATGTCCGTGCTGACAATAGTGGTCACAGCCACCGGATGGGCCGGGAGGCGGCCCTGCTCCTTCTTCACCCGGGCGATGAAGTCCAGCAGCAGAATACCCACCTCGTTGCCGGTCATCAGCACATAGTCGCCCTTTTGATTCACCGCGATGCCCACCCGGTCGCAGTCCGGGTCTGTGGCCAGCAGCAGGTCAGGCTGCACCTTTTCGCACAGCTCCAGGCCCTTCTGCAGGGCCTCGCGAATCTCCGGATTGGGATAGGGGCAGGTGGGGAAGTTGCCGTCCGGCTTCTCCTGCTCAGGCACCACCGTTACATCCTTTACCCCAATTTTATCCAAAATGCGGGTGACGCACATCAGGCCGCTGCCGTTTAAGGGGGTATACACCAGCTTCAGGCTGGAGGCGTCCACATGGAGATTTTCCGCGTACACACTGTCCAGGAAAGCCTCCACCGTCTCATCGCCAATATACTCAATCAGGCCCTTGTCCACGCCCTCCTGAAAGTCCATCTTCTTCACTCCGGAGAAGATGTCCAGGGAGTTGATCTCGTTCATAATGCCGTCCGCCATGTCCGCGGTAACCTGGCAGCCGTCGCTGCCATAGGCCTTATAGCCGTTGTACTTGGCCGGGTTATGGCTGGCGGTAACGCAGATGCCCGCGTCGCAGTGCAAATGCCGCACCGCAAAGGACAGGGCCGGGGTGGGCATCAGCTGGGGATACAGGTAGGCCTTAATGCCATTGGCAGCCAGCACCGCCGCAGACTGCTGGGCAAAGACCACGCCCTTGTTCCGGCTGTCGTGGGCAATGGCCACGCTCTGGGGCTTGCCCTCTGCATGGGCCAGCAGGTAATTGGCCATGCCCTGGGTGGCCTTGCGCACCGTGTAGACGTTCATGCGGTTGGTGCCCGCGCCAATTACGCCCCGCAGGCCGCCGGTGCCAAACTCCAGGTCCCGGTAAAACCGGTCGTTAATCTCCTCGGGCTGGTCTTTTACAGACTCCAGCTCAGCGGCCAGGTCCTTGTCGTCCAGGTCCTGCTGAAGCCATCTTTCAAACTCTGACATGCTGCATCGTCCCTTTCCTCCCGGCACATAGAAAATCAAAATAAAGCCGGATTATTTATAATAAGATTACCATTTTTTGTGTGAAAAGTCAACACCTCGGGGGGGTCTTTCGCCCAAACATGCGCGGCCCCTCTGCAGGCACGGAACACCCATGCCTGTAAAGGGGCCGCCTTGTTGTCCCGCTACTTCTGTTCCAGGCCTTTGATATAGGCCATCATCAGCGTTTCCAACTCTTCTGGGGTATAGTTTTTGTCCGGTTCCTTTTTGATGATCTGCAATAAGTCCAAAACAGTGGCTTTCTGGTACATGATCAATTCTTTCTCACTGGGCGGCATAGCAAAGACCTCCTTTTCTCTATTCTACCCATATTTTACCCCATATCCGCTTCTGCGTCAAGCTATTTTTGCCAGCCTATCACAGCACAAAGCCCCCGTTCACCCCCAGCACCTGTCCGGTGATAAAGGGACTCTCCGCCAAAAACACCGCTGCCCGGGCCACATCCTCCGGGTCGCCGATCCGCATCAGCGGGGTCTCTTCCCGAAGGGCGTCCAGGTCATCGGCCGAGAGATGGCCGTTCATGGGAGTGCGGATGACCCCTGGGGCAATGCAGTTCACCCGCACGCCAGAGGGGCCCTCCTCCTGGGCCAGGGCCTTGGTCAGCCCAATCACTCCAGCCTTGGCGGCAGAGTAGGCCGCCTCGCAAGAGGCCCCCTGCTGGCCCCACATGGAGCTGATGTTGATGACACAGCCCTCTTTCCGGCCAATCATCCCCGGCAGGGCCCGGCGGCAGCAGAGGAACACACTGGTCAGGTCCGTGTCCAGCACCTGCCGCCACTCCGCCAGGGACATGTCCGTCAGCAGGCCCTGCCAGGCGGTTCCCGCGTTGTTGACCAGCACATCTACCGGGCCCCAAGCCGCCTCTATGCCGCTGAACAGCCCCTCCACCTGGTCCTCCTGGGTCAAGTCAGCGGCAAAGATCTCTGCCCGGCCGCCCCCGGCCCGGATGGCCTCTGCCGTAAGAGCTGCCTCCTCCCGGCGAGTGTGATAGTGCAGGGCCACCCCATAGCCCTTTTGGGCAAAGGCCAGAGCAATGGCCCTGCCAATGCCCCCAGAAGCCCCCGTAACCAGCGCAAGCGCCGGACTCCCGCAAGAACTCCGCAAACCCTGCGTGAAAGCTTCGTGCCCCTGTGCGTCATTCCATATCATAGCATCTACCTACCCTATAATTGTTTGCAGTCCCCTCAAATCCGGAGAGACGCCCTGGCTGGCCTCTGCCCCCTTGCGGTTTACCCAGCAGGCTTTCATGCCCGCCTGCTGGGGTCCGGCCACATCATCCAGCAGGGAGTCCCCCACAAACAGGACTGCCCCTGGGGAAAGCCCCAAACTGTCCAGGATTTTTTCATAGAAGGCCGGGCGGGGCTTATATACCCCCAGGCTTTCCGAGGTGTACACAGGGGAAATATCCAGTGCGCCCCGGGCTAAATCCGCCAGCAGCGGGGCCGTGTCCGTGGTGGAGCCAATGGCCAGCCGGAACCCCTTGGAAAGTCCCCGGAGCACTTCCCCTGTCTCCGGAAACAAGGAGCGCTTTCCCAGGGTATCCAGCATAAGGCCCACATCTTCCTCCGCGTCCCGGGTAAAGCCGTACTCCCCATACAGGCGGCGCAGGTCCATGCGGAAAATCTCCTCTTCCTTGACAAAGGCGTCCAGCCCGTCTATATGGGCCCGGTGCAGGCGCTTCCACTGGGCATAGAACAAATCCGCTGGAATATCCAGCCTGCCGTTGCGGGCCAGAATCTTCTGGGCCGCCTCCAGGGAGCCTGTACCAGTGGAGATCAAGGTCCCGTAAGCGTCAAATACCACTGCCCGTATGGGAGGATTCACCGCTCCATCTCCCCTTTCTCATAGAGAATCGCTGACAGCGCCGCCAGGGGCGCTGTCTCCGTGCGCAGAATACGGGGGCCCAGGCTGAGAATTTTGGCCCCCAGGCTTTCGGCCAAGGCCGCCTCCTCTGGGGCAAAGCCCCCCTCTGGCCCCACAAACAGGAACACCCGGTCCCCGGTGCCCTGCAGGCTCTTCCGCAGGCTGGCTGTGGCCCGCTCGTAGAAGAACAGCAGGTCTCCCTCCTGGGCCGCGGCCTTTAAAGCAGCAACCAGGGGCGCGGGGGCCAGCACCCGGGGGACCGTGCCCCGGCCGCTCTGCATGGCGGCCTCCCGGGCGATCTTTTGCAGCCGGGCCAGCTTTTTCTCCTGGGACTTGGGGTCCCACCGGGAGACGCAGTACTGGCTCTCTATGGGCCAGATGCTGCAGGCCCCCAGCTCCACCGCCTTCTGCACCACTGTCTCCAGCTTATCCGACTTGGGCAGGCACTGGCACACCGTGACCCGCGCCCTGGGCTCCGCCCGGTTGGGAACCGGAGGGCCTGGATTCAAAAGCAGGCTTTGGCCGGTGTTTTCCTCCACAGTGCAGGGGCAGTCCGTGCCTTTGCCATCGCAGAGTATCACCTGCTCTCCAGGCCGCAGCCGCAGCACCTTGGCCCCATGCCGCCCGGCCTCCCCCTCCAGCCAGCAGGCCCCCTGGGGAATCTCCTCCACAAAAAACCTGGCCATGGCCTTACCCCAGCACGCAGTATTGGGCCATGTAGCCCTCCATAGCCTTCACCAGGGCAGGCTCCCCGTTCTCTTTCAGATAGTCGTGGATATCCACCACCGTGACAATGGGGTGGACCTTTATGCCGAACTCCTCCTCCACCTCCATAATGGCGGTCTTGCCCGGGGTCTGGCCCACCTCGCAGCGGTTGACGCTGATGAACACATCCGTCACCTTCACATCCGCGCAGGCCTTCAGAATGGACAAAGACTCCCGCACCGCGGTGCCAGCGGTAATCACGTCCTCAATAATAACAATCCGGTCCCCGTCCTTGGGCTGATAGCCCACTGTAACGCCGCCCTCGCCGTGGTCCTTGGCCTCCTTGCGGTTGAAGAAATAGGGCTTGTCAATCTGGTGCTCCTGCCACAGGGCCGGGGCGCAGGCCGCCACCAGGGGGATGCCCT
Organism: uncultured Oscillospiraceae bacterium; assembly: GCA_910588415.1. Taxonomy (GTDB): domain Bacteria; phylum Bacillota; class Clostridia; order Oscillospirales; family Acutalibacteraceae; genus Acutalibacter. The sequence continues at coordinate 4,465 of CAJUPK010000044.1, forward strand.
TGTAGGCTGGGCCAAACATGGCGTCAAACTGATTGCCCACCGTGTCCTTTACCAAAGCGGCGTAATAGCTCCCCAGCCGGGAGAGCTGGGCCCCGGTGCGGTAGAGGCCCGTATTGACAAAATACTGGGTGTTGCGCCCAGACTTGGTAACAAACTCCCCAAACCGCAGCACATCAGCGGACAGCATAAACTGGATAAACTCTTTTTTCTTTTCCGTAAGCATGATGTTGTCTCCTTCTAAATCCTTAATCTGTGAAAAAAGTAGAAATTTGCCGAACAACCTGATATAATACAGATGCTTGCCTCCCCTATACTGGCAACAGAAGGGAGGGAACGGCATGTACATCGCCTTCGCAGAATTTATCCTGAATGTCGCAGCAGGTATAGTCGCCTACTATATCTGCAAATGGCTCGACATTTGGATGGAAGGCAAGTGAGCCTAAAAATGAGGGCCGGGGAAGTCGCCTCTTCCCCGGCCCTCGCTTTTAGGAACGTCACGTAAAGCCTTCGCAGGGCTTATTGACTAAATTGAGTATACCATATCCGCCCCCAAAAAGCAAGAAATATTTTGGCCTTACCTCTTCTCCGGCTTTCTGGCCAGCTCCAAATCTACCGTATAATATACGGTCATCACCCCGCCGTGGCGCTGGATGGCCTGATAAATGCCCTGAAAAAGCTGGTCCCGGCTGGACGCGGGCAGATTCATATGGTCCGGGTAAGTCTGCAGCAGGGCCATATATTCCTCTGCCGTAAAGTCCTTTTCCATCTCGTACAGATGGAACTCCGGCTCCACAAACCCATACCTTTGGGGGATGGCCAGAAGCCGCTCCCCGTCCGCTGGGCTCAGGGGGCGATACTCTCCTCTTCCTCCGTTCATGTGCCTGCGGTAGAGCTCATAGACCTCCTCCGTAAGGGCCCGCCGCTTTCGGTCCGGTCCCGCGTGGTAGGCAAACCGGGCAAAGGTCCCGCCGGGCCGCAGCAGGTCATAGACCCGCTGGTAGCCGTACTCCTCCGGGAGCCAGTGGAAGGCTGTGGCCGCGTAAACCAGATCAAAGGCGCTGGCCGGGCTCTCATACTCCTGCAGAGTCTGCTCCAATAGGGTCAGTGTCCCATACCCCGCCAGCCGCTGCCTGGCCAAGGCCGCCAGGTTCCCGCCCGGCTCCAGGCCCACCAGGCGGCAGCCCGTGTCCAGAACCGGCCCCGAGGCCTTTCCGGTTCCCAGGCCGATTTCCAGGACCCGGCTCTCTCTGTTCAGGAACTGATAACGGAGGATGTCCTCATACAGCTTCCCGGGGTATTCCGGCCGGGCGGCATCATAGTTCGCCGCCTGGTTGTCAAAGTTGCGCTGAAATTCCATGTTCTCAGTCCTTCCCCTCTACAGAGGGCAGGCCCTTGGTAAAGCTGACCCTGGTGCCGTCGCTCTCCGCCAAAATGGTGCCGTCCTGGTCTGTGCGGTAGGTGACGATCCCCCCGTCCTTCAGCTTCTTCACAGTCTCCCGGTGGGGGTGGCCATAGCGGTTGCCCGTCTCGCAGCTGATCACCGCGTACAGAGGGTCCACCTCCGCCAAAAACCTGTCGCTGGTAGAGGTGCTGGAGCCATGGTGCCCGCACTTCAGCACATCGGCGGCCACCAGATAGCCGTCGTCCAGGATGACCTCCTCGCTGTCCTCCTCCGCGTCGCCTGTAAAGAGGAAGACTGTCTCCCCGTACACCAGCCGTATCACGGCGGAATAGTTGTTGGCCCCCTCCCAGTCCGCGTCCACCCGGGGGGACATCACCTGGAACTGGGACCCGGCCGGAGATTCAATGGCCGCATCCTCCATCAGGCGGTTCACGGTCAATTTTTTGTCCAAAGCCGCGTCCAGCAGCTTCTCATAGGCCGTGGTGGTAGGGGTCTTGTCCTCGGGCAGCTGGGGCATGTACAAGGCGCCAATCTCAAACCGCTGGACAATGCGGGCCATGCAGCCCATGTGGTCTGTGTGGGGATGGCTGCACACCAGCGCGTCAATGCGCTCCACCCCCAGGTCCCGCAGGTAGTCCGTCAGGCCGTCCGCGTACTCATATTCCCCTGTGTCAATCAGCATGTTGAAATACCCTGTCTCCCCAGGGATGCGCACCAGCTGGCTGTCCCCCTGGCCCACGTCCAGAAAATACACCTGCAGGGGCTGGTCCTGCAGGGTATGCTCTGGCATGGGAACAGACTGCACCCCCTCGGGCGCGTCCCCCAGGTTGAACCGGCTGGAGAAGAGAAAAATAACCACCAAAAGCACCAGGCCGGCCACAGGGCCCAGCCCTGGCTGGCGGCGAAACTTGCTCTGTTTCTGGGGCATGGAAGACCCCCTCCTTGCTTAATCAAAATTAGCGGCCCTTCTGGCGGGCGGCCCTGGCTTTTGCCTCAAAGCGCTCTGGGTGCATCCGGCTGTAGTGGAAGATGTACTGCTGGGCCAGGCCCGCCCAGGGGCCAAAATCCTCTGGCAGCCAACCGGGCAGCAGCTCGCCCATGGCCCGCTTCATCCACACATCCATAGGGAAGCACTCCAGCTTGTGAAAGCCGTACAGCAGCGCGCACTCCGCCACCTTGGGGCCAACTCCCGGCAGCTTCTGCAGCTCCTGGCGGCCAAAGGCGGCTGGCTCCCGCGAAATCCGGTCCAGGTCCAGCTGGCCAGCCGCCACTTGCCGGGCCGCCTCCCGCACATAGGGGGCCCGGTACCCGGCCCGCAGGGGCGCCAAATCCTCCAGGTCCAGGGCCGCCACTGCCTCCGCCCGGGGAAAGGCGTACAGGTCCCAGCCGGGAATGGCCTGGCCGAACAGACGGCAGAACCGGTCCAGCAGGCCCTTAATCCGGGCAATATTGTTGTTCTGGGACAGGAGAAACGAGCACAGGGCCTCCCAGGGGTCCTGGCGCAGAATACGGATGCGGGGCGCAAAGGCCACGGCCTGTGCCAGCACTGGGTGCAGGGCGGCAAGCACCTGCCGGGCGCTCTCATAGTCCGCCTCCCAGTCAAAGTAGCGCCGCCACACCCGGTCAAAAGCCGCCTGGGAACAGCTCAGCTCCAACTTCTCCCCTCTTCTGCGCAGGGCAAGGGGCTGGTCCAGCGCCGCGCCCACCCAGCGGTCCGGGTCCCCCTCCACAGGCTGCCAGCGGAAGGCCTGGCCGCAGTCCAGGGTGTCCGCCAGGTCAAACACAGCGGGGATCTCCACCCCATGGCAGGCCGGACCAGGACCCTCTCTCACCGGTTTTTCTCCCCGGCATTCTGCTGGGCCACGGGGGGCCGGGCAGTCAGCCACTGGATAGCTCTCTCAATGGCGTCTTTGGAGTTGCCCCAGTCGCCCCCTGCGTTGCGGTAGTCGAACATCCGGCAGAAATGGGTCACATCCCCGTTCAACTCCTCCAAATAGGCCTTAGAGAGCCGGGTGGTCTGGGCCTCAAAGGGGACAAAGTTCTTTTTGGGCATCTTCTGGGCAGCCTCCATCACCAGGCCATAGTGGGGCAGGCATATGTAGGGCTGGGCGGCGTACAGCTGCCGGAACTCCTCCTCGGTCTGCCAAAGGTTCAGGGTGCTGTCCAGCAGGTGCCGCATGTTCTGCTGGATGTTCTGGCACACAAAACAGTTCTCCTGCCGGCTGTGTACAGCGGCGGTGATCTTCTTCAAAGGGGTCTTGCTCTCTGGAAACACCTGTCCCTTCACCTCGGCCAGCAGGCTCTCCAGAATCAGCGCCACAGACAGGCGGCTGCCCCGGGCCAGAATCTGGTTAAAGTGTTCCGTGCAGAAGCCCAGGCGGTTGGTCTCTATGCGCACATCCGGCTCCATCATGGCAGCCCCGGTGATGTAGGTGGCCATACGGTCCTCCAGCATGTCCCGCATCCGGCAGAAGGGACAGCCCTCTTTGGGCTCAAAGACCTCGTTGACCGGGATGGAACATATGTCTTCTCTCATGGGCAAAACCTCCGGTTTCAATTTGCGGGCAGCGGACAAGGACCGCCTGCCCCTGTCTATGGCCTATTTTACCACAACCAGCCGGAAAAGGGAAGCGGAATCTTTTAGGCTGCGTTTCCCCAAGAGCTTCCACAAGGGTTCCCACCGGTGTCCACAGCAGGGCCCTCCGGGGTCGATTCTCTGCCTTCCGCGCTGAAAGCCCTTGAAGCGCGGGACGCACGGCACATACCTGCTGCAGGCAGCTCTGGGGAATTTCCCCTTGCATCTGCCAAAACCCCCTCCAAAATCCCCATGCTCCTCCCCATGCTCCCCTTATAGGAACACATCCTGGTGGAGCAGCCAGCGCCCCTGGGGGGCTTCCAAAACAGCCTCCCAAAGGCACCTGGCTGGGGCGCGCCTGCTTTTGCCGCCTGCACCAGCTGCATATTTTCTCTTCCGTTTACATAATTTTCTGGCCGTGGAAAATTTTCCCACAGGCAAAACCCCCGCAGGGACAAGGGTTTTTCCACACTTTCCACCGGGTTTTCCACATTTTTTCCGCCTGTATACAAGCGCCTACCCGCTGTCCGGCAAAGACATCCCCTCCATCCGCAGGCCGTTAAGGCTGCTTTCAAAATCGTGCCTGTACACACAGCCTGCCGCTTGTTTTCCCACCGTGCGCCCCTGTTTCTGGGTCTTTTCCTCCCTGGAGCCCCAAAAAGCCCAAAGAAAGGCGCGGCCAAGACCGGTTAAAGCGTCTCGCCGCGCATTGTTTCTTGCTGTTCTCAGGCCATTTTATCCAGCAGACGGCTCTTTTTCAAAGCCAGGCGCACCACCGCGCACAGGGGCACAGCCACCACCACTGCAATCACCGCGTTGATGCTGGAGGTAACCAGTTTGGTGGCCAGCGCCATAAGCACAGCCCCCAGCTCGCTGCCCAGCAGCAGGCCCTGGATAAAGCTTTTGCCCAAGTACAAAATCATGTAGGTCACGCTGCCCGCAGCCGCGGCCAGAATATTCTGGCCATGGTTCTCCGCCCTGGCCCCATGGGCATGGGCCGCCCAGCCGCATACCGCGGCCAGCAAAAACTTAAAGGCAAAGGTAAAGGGCGCGCTGGCAATATAGGCCGGGTTGGTCAGGTCATATAGGGCGGAGCCAATCCCTGCCGCCAGTCCGCCGCCCACAGGCCCCAGCACAAAGCCGGACAGCAGGCAGAAAATATTGCCAAAGTGGATGCGGCTCACATCGCCAATCGCCACGGGCACAGGCACGCTCATGTAGTTGGACACAAACGCCAGCGCCGCGAAAACGCCGATAGCCGCTATCCGGTAGATTTTCCTCTGTCTTTCCATTGCAAACCATCCCTCTCTCCTAGGGCTTGTTTGAAAATAGAGAAAGCGCCGGATTTTTGGATCAAAACAAGAGATTTCCAACACAGAAAGCTTTTGCTTTGGGCAAAAAGACGGTATTTGCGATGTTTCAAACATGCCCTAATACTAAAATATTGTATTCCGGATCACTCCTTGGAGACCAGGAACACGCGCTTCTCAAAGCCGCCCCTGGCCTGGCGCTTTTCCTGACACGCCGCTTGCAGTTCGTCCACAGTATGCCCGTCCGCCTGGCACAGGGCGAAAACCACCTCCAGAATGTCGGCCAGCTCAGAAAGCTCATAGCTTTCCCGGTACTCGGCAGCTTCCTCCAAAAGCTTCTTCTCCAGCGCGCCATGGTATTCCCCATCGTCCAAGGTACGCGTAACAGGCTTTTCCCCCTGGGCCTCTATTATCTGCGGTATTTTATCCCGCACCAGCTTGTTATATTCCATCATCACAAATCCCTTCCTCCTGTTTTAGGCGCGGGCTGCGCCGGAGTCCCTGGCGGCCTGGGCCACGGCGGCGGCAATGGCCGGGGCCACCGCCTTGTTGAAGGCACTGGGGATGATATAGTCCTCCCGCAGCTCGCTGTCCGGAATCAGCCCCGCCAGGGCCTTGGCAGCGGCCAGCTTCATCTGGTCGTTGATCTCCCGGGCCCGCACGTCCAAAGCTCCCCGGAAAATCCCCGGGAAGCAGAGCACATTGTTGATCTGGTTCATGCAGTCTGACCGGCCGGAGCCCACCACCCGGGCCCCTGCTTCCAGGGCCTCCTGGGGGAAGATCTCCGGGGTGGGGTTGGCGCAGGCAAACACAATGGCGTCCTGGGCCATGGAGGCCACCATCTCCTTGGTGACGCAGCCAGGGGCCGAGAAGCCCATGAACACGTCCGCACCCTGCATCACCTCTGCCAGGGATCCGGACTTTCTCTGGGGATTGGTGTCCTCCGCCAGCTGGGCCTGGGCAGGGCTCATGCCGGGCAGGCCGGGAACCAGGGCCCCCTGCCGGTCGCAGACCACCACATTGCGCAGGCCCAGGGCCATCAGCAGCCGGGTGCAGGCAGTGCCCGCTGCCCCCGCGCCGTTGACCACTGCCGAGACCTGCCCAATCTCCTTGCCCACCAACCGCAGGGCGTTGAGCATGGCCGCCACAGTGACCACAGCGGTGCCATGCTGGTCATCGTGGAACACGGGAATGTCCAGCCGCTCCTTCAGCTTGGCCTCCACCTCAAAGCACCGGGGGGCCGCAATGTCCTCCAGGTTGATTCCCCCAAAGGAGCCGGCCAGCAGCTCCACCGTGCGCACAATCTCGTCCACGTCCTTGGACCGGATGCACAAGGGGAAGGCGTCCACCCCGGCAAAGGCTTTAAACAGGGCGCACTTGCCCTCCATCACCGGCATCCCCGCCTCCGGGCCAATGTCCCCCAGGCCCAGCACCGCGGTGCCGTCTGTGACCACAGCCACCAGGTTGCCCCGGCGGGTGTATTCATAGGACTTCTCCACATCCTGGGCAATCTCCAGACAGGGGGCCGCCACTCCCGGGGTATAGGCCACAGACAGGTCGTCCCGGCTCTCCAGGGGGCAGGGGGTCTCTATGCGGAGCTTGCCCTGCCATTCCCTGTGCATCTCTAAGGCTTTCGCGTTATAGTCCATGTTCTCTCTCACTTTCCATAGGCAACACCGCACAATTCGCGGCTAGCGCCTCAAGCACCGTCTTGTTTGCATCTTTTCCGTCATAACGCACAGCTTTCCCTTGCCAATCACAAGATGGGCGGCGCTCGTACACTCTGGCGAAAAATCTGTCTGCTCAATACGGCACTTAGAATGGCGCGGTATGGCCTATACTATATTTTTTATAATCCTTCGGTTACTCCCCCGGTTCCGTCTCCCCATCCGGGGCATAGCGCACCAGGTTCACGGTGTCCTCCAGCAGGCAGGGTTCCCCCAAAAGGGTGGTCAGGCCCTGAAAGACCACAGGCACCCCTGGCCCGGCGATCCCCTCCCGCATCACATGAAAGTGCAGGTGGGGCAGCCAGCTGGAACCGCTGCTTCCCACCCGGCCCAGCAGTTGCCCGGCCTTCACCCGCTCTCCGGCCCGGACAGCCACACTGCCCTTTGCCAAGTGGGCGTACAGGCTCAGCTCATCCCCTGGGTGGCGGAGCAGCACATGGTTGCCGTCTATGCGGGCGTGCTCGCCAAACTGGGCCTCCACCGCCTCCAGGTCCGTGGCCTCCCCGGTGTCCTCCAGGCCGTCAAAGGCCTCCTCCACCACCCCGGCACAGGCCGCGTACACAGGCTGCCCGCCCAGGGTACTCTCGGCCAGGGTATCGTCAAAGGCCCCCACGTCAAAGGCAAACTCGCTGTTCCGGCACCAGCGATGGGAGTTGATGGCCGGGCAGGTGTCTGTGACCAGGAAGGTGCCCCGCAGGGGGAAGGTATAGGTATTCCCGCTCTCATAGCGGACCACGGGCACAGTCTCCCGCAAAAGACCCCCTGGGCAGTCCGCTTCAATCCGAAGCCGGTCCGTCCCAGCCCCAGCGAAAAAGGAAAAATGCTGGTGCATAAAGGCTGTCTCCGGCCGGTGGGAGAGCCCGGTGATGCGCAAAAGGCTGCTGTCCCGGTAGCGGCCAAGCTCCTCCCGGCTATAGGCCAGCCGGGCGGCCGTCTCCTCCGGTCCCAAAGACACCTGGCAGCAGACCCGGTCTTGGGCCAGGCAGGTAAAGGTCAGGCTTTGGGGGATATCCCCCCGTCAAACCAGAGGCACCGGAGAAAAAAGTCGGTATGGATCATGTGTTCCTCGCGGACCACAGAAAAAATGGGTCCAGCACAGTGCATGGGCATCTGTCTCGCCTCCTTGTTCCGCTCTATTATAGCACTGGCCAAAAGTAAAATCAACCGGAACCGGTGACAAAGATCGCCCGCGCCTGGTCCGTCCTCCTCCCAGACTGCCCGGCGGATGAAAAAAACCTTTGCTTTTCCCCCTCCGACGGACTATAATAGATGGAAAATCAAACTGCGAGGCGAGCCGATATGTATGATGAATCCCAAAGCCCCTACCGGGGCTGTATTTTTGATCTGGACGGCACCCTGGCCGACACCCTCCACTCCATCGCCCACTTTGGCAACCGCACCTTGGAGACCTTTGGCCTGCCGCCCATCCCTGTGGCAGACTACAAGCTTTTGGTGGGCAACGGCGCGGAGGTGCTTATGGACCGTATGCTGGCCCATGTGGGGGCCTGTCTCACCGGAGACGCCCGCCGGGCTTTCCGGGCGGAGTACGACCGCCGCTACGCCGCGGACCCCCTGGCCCTGGTGGGGGCCTATCCCGGCGTGCCCCAGGTCTTGGCCAAACAGCACAGCCAGGGGGTCCGGCTGGGGGTGCTCTCCAACAAGCCGGACGATATGACCCAGGCCATTGTGGCAGAATTGTACCCGGACATTTTTGACGTGGTCCACGGCCAGCGGGAGGGCGTCCCCACCAAGCCGGACCCCACAGCCCTATTGTCTTTGGCGGAGGAGCTGGCCCTGCCCCCTGGGGACATCCTCTATGTGGGGGACAGCGGCGTGGACATGGACGCGGGCCGGGCCGCCGGCATGGACACCTGCGGGGTGCGGTGGGGCTTCCGCTCTCGGGAGGAGCTTTTGGACCACGGGGCCAAGTTCCTGGCCGGGGACCCGCTGCAGCTTATGCTAATTATCGAAAAAGGATAATTCCATATTGACAAACGATAAATTTCAGCGTATAATAGGAGCATACTAACCACGGAGGTGCTTCTATTATGACAACGCAGGAAAAACGCCCGGCCCCGTTGGCCCCTATTGCCACTGTACTCACAAAGTGCATAGAGGTGGCCTATCACATAGGCGCATTGGTCCTTCTGGTATGCCTGGTTCTGTTCCTTCTCAAGCCCCAGCTGTTGACTGAGTGGGTGACCATAGCAGGAGATGAGCTGGCTGTCCAGGGGTTCTCCATGGTCATTGCCAGCCCAGGCGGGCAGGTTATCCTCCCGGCCCTGGTGATCTTCTCCCTTACTGGAGCCATAACCCTGGAGCTGATGGCTTTTGTATTCCGCAATGTACATCTGATTTTGCGCACCGCCCAGGGGATTACCAAATTCTCCCAGGGCAAGACCCCCTTCCAGAAGGATAATGTGCGCAGGATGCGGGAAATTGGAATCTTCTTCCTGTCCATCGTGGCAGTAGAGCTGGCGGCCAGCAGCCTGGCTTTTCTGGTGCTGGGCCCAGAGACCGCCGAGGTGGGCGTAAACATGGGCAGCGCCATCACAGGCATCCTGATGCTCTGCCTGTCCCAGGCCTTTGCCCTGGGCGTGCAGATACAGGACGATGTAGACGGTCTGGTGTAAGGAGGAACTATGGGACACATTATACTGCGGCTGGACCGGATGATGGTGGAACGGAAGATGTCCTTGAACCAGCTGGCAGAGCAGGTGGGCATCACCAACGCAAACCTGTCCAAAATCAAAAACAACCGGGTAAACGCCATCCGGTTTTCCACCTTGGCAGGGCTGTGCCAGGCACTGCAGTGCCAGCCCGGCGACATTCTGGAGTATACGGACGAGGACATATAATGGCAAACGGGAAAACGCACGGAAAAATCGGTAAACACTGATTTTTCCGTGCGTTTCCTACACTCAATCGTATACCCAAGGCGTCCCGCCGGGACCGTCTATGGTCTATGTTCTCTGTTTCACTCAGCCTCCATCAGGCCGCCCCAGGGACCCAGGTCCTGGCCTGTGGTCAGGCTGATGTACCGCTCCTCTCCAGCGGTCACCACCGGCGCGGCCAGCCCCAGGCGGTCCATAAAGGGGACTTCCTTGTCCATCAGCCGCTGGTCTATGGTGGTGTTCACCACCCGGCACAGGAACAGGGTGCTGGCATTGGAGCCGCCGTTCTCCAGGCGGCCCTGGGCTAGGGTCTTCTCCTCCACCACCTGCAGCTCAAAGCTCACCGGGCTCTCCCCAATGGTGGGCACATGCAGCACCTGGTCCGGCTCCACCGTGGGCAGGCGCTGCATTTTGTCCGGATTTTCCCTGCCAGCCGTGCAGCCGTAGTAGTCTGCCAGGGGCAGAAGGCTTTCGCTCACCAGATTGGCCGAGAGCATCCCGCTTTTGCGGATCAGGTCCTTGGTAACCTTCTCCTCCCCAATGCAGGCCATCACCCCCAGCCCGCCCGGGCCTTCTGGGTCCGTGTCCAGCCAGCACCAGCCAAACCAGCAGAACATGCCGAAATGGGGGGTGCCGTCCTCTTCATAGGTCCCGTACAAATAGAGGGACTGGGGGCAAAAGTCATTGCCCGGTTCCCTGTGTATCTTTGCCATGTGTTTTTTCTCCTTCTGTGTGGGTTTTTCTCGTCTGCTTCAACTCCCTCTCACAGCGCTCCAAATTCCCCAGCACCTGTTCCAGCAGCCCGTCCAAGGCGCAGGCGTCCGCCTGGGTCATGCCCTGGTAGAATATCTGGTTCATCCGCTGGGATACCTGCTGGTATCGGGTCTCCAGCCCCCGGGCCTTGTCCGTCAGCCGGATGATCACCTGCCGCCGGTCTGTCCGGGAGGCCTGGCGGCTGATAAGCCCCCCTTCCTCCATCCGGGCCAGCATGGCCGTCAGGGTGTTTTTGGCAAGCCCGGTTTTCTGCACCAGCTGGGCGATGGGCACCCCGTCCTCCTGCCAGAGTACGTATAGGATATGCCCCTGGGGCCCGTTGAACTCCTCCACGCCGCTCTCCGCCAGCAGCCGCTGGAACACCCGGCCCTGCACCTGTTTCACCTGAGAGATGAGAAAGCCTGTCCTGGTCTCGATGACGGTGTCCTCCTTTCGGTTATATAGTACCATATAGAACTTTATCTGTCAAGTTCCATGTAGAACTTTTTTGCCCCATGGCGCAACGGACTGCTGTCCATAGGATGGGCCCCAGTGCGTTGCTTGGAAAGATGGGCGGGTGTGGGCCGCTGTTGGGCGCTTTGCACCCAAGGCGCTGCGAAGCTAGGCGGCGCTCGCTTTGTGGTCTAAAGGGAGCAGTGTATGGTGTAAAGCTTTCTGCTTCCCCACTCTTTGTACGCGCCGCCTATTAAGGGCAAGGCCTTGGGGTTTCACCCCAAACCCCACCAGGGGCCTAACGCCCCTGGACCGCGTATTTGGCCATCACCCAGCTGCCATAGAGCCACAAACCTGCTACCACCCAACTACCCCAGAGCCGCCTGGGTAGGAGTTTTCCGGTACTTTCCGCAGGAAAGGCGACCGCTTCGCGGTCGAGGG
>CAJUPK010000045.1 GCA_910588415.1 uncultured Oscillospiraceae bacterium
CTGACTGGGTGGGCTGCTGGTCCTCCCTGATCATCAGCAAGGAGGTAGACGAGCAGGTAGTCAACCATCTGCTGGCTGCCATGGACTGGATGGCTACCGAAGAGGGCCAGCTGCTGCTGAACGCTGGCATTGAAGACGAAACCTTCACCTTCTTGGAGGACGGCACCTATGCCTATACCGACAGCTTTAAGGCTGACTCCAATGACCTGGACTGGAACGCTGCTGCCGCTTTCGGCATCTTCTATTACGCGCAACTGGTACAGAACGCCCCCGCTATCTCCGAGTTCCAGGAGACTCCCTCTGCCCTTATCCGTGAGGACAACAAGCGCAGCTGGGACAACCGCGCCGATGAGCGCGCCCGCTATGACAGAGAGTGGGAGCCCACCTACGATTACTACTTCTTGAAGGGTGACAAGGAAAACGAACTGATGCCCGCCATTGAAGACGCAAAAATCGAGTTCCTGGCCAAGGTAGTCAGCGCCAAGTCAGAGGACGAGGTGGAACAGCGGGTACACGAGTGGAACCAGACCTGCATCAATCTGGGCATTGACCAGATTATTGCGGAGCGCCAGGCCGCTATTGATGAGATTGTAGAAAGAATGTCCAAATAAACTGCCAGCAAAGGGGCGGGGCTTTCCCCGTCCCTTTCCGTGGTTATATGTGGTTATCCTTTTGCGAGCCCTTATTGGACAATAGAGCGCCAGCTGTCAAGGCTGTCTCTCATTCCCAAACGGCGCTCCCTGCTTTCTTGAAGCTTTCCCCCTGGGTAAAAGCCATAACCGCCTATCCGGTTTTAAAAATACACACCTTTTGAGAAAGGATGCCTCCTATGAAATTTTCCTATGTTGCCACACTGAACGGCACAGAGATCCGCCAGGAATGTACTTACCATACCACCGAACAGCTGGCAGACGGTACGAAATGCCTGCGGTTCCCCCGGGGCCACTATGACGGCGGCCGCATTTCCCTTGAGTTGACCGCCAAGCTGGACCCAGAGACCGGCGTTTCCTGCTGCACGCTGCAAGTTCAAAATGAAAGCCCCCAGCCAGTGCGGCTCAGCCGGGCTGATGTGGGCGTCTCCTTTGACACAGAAAATTTCCTGCTCCACTATTTCCATTCTGACTGGGGCGCTGAGTTCACCCCCCGCTCCCAGCATATCCAGCGGGAATTTTCCTTTGGCTGTGTGTCCGGCCGCTCCTGCAAGGGTTTTACCCCCTATGCGGAGTGCGATACAGGCAGCGGGTATTACGCCATGGCCCTGGCTTGGTCCGGCAACTGGACCTGCACCGCGTTTCCCTGGGCAGAGTCCTACTGCGACAACCGCCCCTGGACCTATTGCTGCGTGATGGGCCTGACCGATGGGGAATTCTACCACGACATTCTCCCTGGCAAAAGCTTTACCACTCCGGCTGTCTATATTGCCTGCGCTCCAGACCGGGAGGCCGCCTGCCTGGGCCTGCGCCGGCACTATAAGAAGCACTTAAGCCCCCTCTCTGAGGAGATGTTCACCCCCATGCCCCTGGAATACAACACCTGGTGGCCCTATGAGGACAAATTCATCGACGAGGAGGTCTTCCAGGCCAATGCGGAGATTGCCAAAAACCTGGGCTTCCGATACGCCATGCTGGACGCTGGCTGGTTTGGCGAGGAAAACGAAGAAAACACCTGGTATGAAAAACGGGGCGACTGGGACAAGGTGAACACCAAGCGCTTCCCCTCCGGCATGAAGGCGCTGTGCGACAAGGCCAAGGCCATTGGCATTGCCCCCGGCATGTGGTGCGAAATCGAGGCCGTGGGCCGGGACGCGGACCTGAACCGCACCCACGAGGAGATTATTGCCAAGCGGCAGGGCCGCTCTCTGGGCTATGTATGCTTTGGCAGTAAGGCGGGCAGAGACTGGGCTATGGGCGTTGTGGACCGTATCCTAGGGGAGTACGGAGCCAAGTGGATCAAGTTTGACTTTAACCTGGACCCTGGATTCGGCTGCGACCGCATAGACCATGACCATGGCCCTGGCGACGGCCTGTATGCCCACTATCAGGGATACTACCAGTTTTTAGACCAGCTGCGGGAAAAATACCCGGATGTGGTGATTGAAAACTGCTCCTCGGGCGGGCTGCGGAACGATATTGGCATGATGTCCCACTGTCCTGTGGGATTTTTGGCTGACCCAGACCACACAGAGTTCCATCTGCAGCTCTACTGGGGTTCCCTCTCCTTTTTGCACCAGAGCTGCCTGCTGCACTTCACCTGGTCAGACGTACTGCAAAACCACAACCTGGGCATCGCCTGCCCCATTCAGGAGGACACCCCCCATTCCAAAGTGGATTACATCGTGCGGGCCGCTCTTATGGGTATTCCTGGGTTTTCCTACAAGCTGCCTGAGCTTCCCAGCTGGGTGCTGGAGCGTATCCGGGAACTGGGCGAGTTTTACACTGCCCGTGCCTCTGCTTTCCTTCTCCATGGGGACGCCTACCGGCTTACAGGGCAGCCTCTGACCTGCGGCCAGGGTGAGCGGTTCCCGGTCTTTGAATTTACGGACCAGGACCGCCGCGGGCTGGTCTTTGCCTTCCGCCTGACGGGCGCTCCCCAATCCCAGACTGTCCGCCTGCAAGCTCTCGAGCCCCAGCGGACATACACAGTCGCCTGGCAGGACGCTGAGACAGAGTATCAGGCCACCGGGGCTCAACTGATGGAGCAGGGGCTGACCATTACCGGGCTGCCGGAAGAGGGCTCTGAGATCATCACGGTTTTCTAGTCCAGCCCAGCCTTATGTCCCCTGCCGCTTAAAAAAGACCCGTCAGAACAGAGAGAATCTCTCTGCTCCGGCGGGTCTTCTCTTTTCTAACTTTTCATCTACATATCCTCCCTATGCAGGGCTGCACAATTCCAGTGGCAAAGCCTGTCACGCCAAGCGGCAGGGCTGCAGCTGGCCGTCTACTAGAATACCGTAGTCCTGTCTCCGCAGCTCCGCCACCAGCTCGGTCCCTGTGCGCACCCGCCGTTTAAACGCCACCCCGGCCTGTCCAATCGCCGGACTGTAGTCCTCGTGCACATCCCCACCAGAGGTACCAGGCAGACCAGTCTCCCTGGCCAGCACAGCCGCTTGCTGGTTCTCTACCGGACGGTTATGATAATTATACACCTCTAATGCGTCCAGATACTCGGGCTGGGGACCTACCGCCATATTGATATACGACCTGTCCCGGAAGGGATGAGCCATGGAGAGAAATCCCCCGGCCTGGTGGACCAAAGCGGCATATTGAGACAGGGGCAGCAGGTGAATATCCTCATGGGCGTTCAGAAAATCCAAGTCAATCCCATAGGTAAGCACCTCTTTGCCATTTCCATAGCAGTGCTCTATGCCGAACAACACATCAAAATCTTTTCCCTCCGCCCAATCCTTGGCAGCCAGATAGGCGTTGTAGTAGCAGGCCATTTTTTCCCGCCAAGGCAAAGAGCGGTCCACACAGGAATTGCCCAGCAAAAAGTGATCCGTCACGATTATGCCTGCATAGCCCTGTTCAAAGTAGGCCCGGGCCATCTCCTGGGGTGTGCTTATGCCGCAGCCGCTGCACCAGCAGGTGTGGCAGTGTGTCTCGTACCGGTAAGGATAAGCGCTTTCGTCCATGTGTTTCCCTCAATTCCTAATTTTTTTCTTAACGTCCAACAGCCTAGCCTTTTCAAAAGGGACTGTCTCCTCTGCTGAAGGCAAAAAACTTTCACAGATCGTCTCTTGAAACAGGATGTTTCCGATGCAGCGGCCCTATTCATATCCCGGCCGCTTTCTTATGCCGCAAGAGAGTCGGATAATCGGCCCTATCCAGAAACCACATTCCTGGCCCAGGTGCCTTTCTTCAGTATGGCCAGAGCTATTATGGTTTTCAGTCCACTGTTGGCACACTGCACAATAAAGAACATCCAGGGCAGAGACAGCGCCGTATAGCGGCTGAGCACAAATGCAATGGGCAGGCAGACCGCCCAGGTATACACGCAGTCAAACAGGAAGGTGATAAATGTGCGCCCGCCTGACCGTATGGTAAAATACGAACAGTTCACCACCGAATCCAGGGGCAGGAACGCCCCGGAGATCATCAGCATCAGGGCGGCTAGGTGCCGCACTTCCTCCTCGGTGTTGTAGATCATGGGAATCAAGGGGGCGCACAGAATCAGCAGCAGCCCCATCACCAGGTTCACCGCCGCGCCAAACACAATCAGCTTGCGCACTGTGTCCTTCGCTCCCTCTATATCGTTGGCCCCCAGGTGCTGCCCGGCCATTATGGCCACCGCGTTGCCCATGGTCATCATCAGCAGAGAAAACAGGTTGAACGCCGTGCCGTTAATATTGCTGGCCGCTACTGCCGCCAATCCCCGGCTGGCATAGCAGGCGGTGATCAGCGAAACCCCTACAGACCAGAGCATTTCGTTCAGCATGAGAGGCGTGCCTGTCACAGCAATGCGCTTTACCAAGGGCAGGGGCACCCGCAGGCTTTTCAAAGCTCCCTCCAAAAAAGTAAACCGCTTTTTATGCCGGTAAGACTGCACCACCAGGTAAGCCGTCTCAATGTACCGGGCAATCACCGTGGCCAGGGCCGCGCCTACCACGCCCATTTTGGGAAAACCAAAGCTGCCGAAAATCAGCAGGTAGTTCAGCACCAGGTTTACCACAATGGAGATAACACTGGCCACCATGGGAATAAAGGTCTCCCCGGTGTCCTTCAGTACGCTGGCAAAGCAGTTGGAGACAGCAAAGGGCAAAAGCCCCCACAGCATCACGTACATATAGCTCTCAGCAAACCCCAAAGTGGCGGCAATATCCTGGGCGGAGGAGGCCTCCGGCTTTAAAAAGAGCATAAAAAAGTACCGTCCAAAGAAGACCAGGGCCAAAATTCCCAGCACGCCCGCGGCCAAAGCGAATATCAGCCGGAACCGCAGGGTGTGCCGCAGGCCGTCCAAGTCCCCTTTCCCATAGTATTGGGCCCCAAAAATAGAGGCCCCGGACATTCCGCCGAACAGGGTGAGATTGAAAATGAAAATAACCTGGTTCACAATAGCCACCCCAGACATGGGCGCTGTGCCAAGTCGGCCCACCATTACATTGTCCAGCAGGTTCACAAACTGGGTGATGCCCTGCTGCACCACCATGGGGATGATCAGGGTGATAACAGACAGGTAAAACGCCCTTGTCCCTATGTATTTCCTTTGTCCCTTAAAAATGGTCAAACAAATTTCCTCCTTACATGTATTCCAATCGGTTTTGTGCACACAACATATCCATCAGCTATTAAAGCCATCCAGATTTCCCTCCTCCGCCTCCCGCTTTTTATCCAAGATAACCTTTATTATACCATTCTGCCGCTGGGTATGCAACACCGTACCTTACTAAATTATTCTTTTTGCCCATAAAGGACAGAAACAGCGTGATCTTCTAAAATTTACGCCTTAGGCAGCCCGCATAACCCATCCGTAAAGCCGTATCCCCTACCCTGGACCGCCATTTTCCTGGCTCTGCATGTCAGAAGCAGTATAATAAAAAGCTGAAACGGCACAGCCTTCTCAGCCGCGCCGTTCCCGTATCATTTTATCCCCATATTCCATAGAGTCTGTTTTAAAACTCCGAAGACTGTCTGTTTTGGCCAAAAATCCAGCATTTCTCCGGTTTTAAAACAGACTCTAGCGCCTTTGCACATTCCCCACGTCCCTGCCTTTAGCGGTCTTTCGCAGAGTCCTTGCTGCTCTCCTCTTGGTCAGAGTTCAGCTCGCTGTCCAAATCACTGCTGTCTATGCCGCTGTCCAGGTCACTATCCAAGTCACTGTTTATCCCGTCATCCAAAGTACTGGCGTCATCCATGGAATCCAGCGCGGACTCCACACGGCTTACCGTCTCGCTTACATCGTCTCCCACCCGGGAGACCACTTCAGACACCGTGCTCTGCACCTTGCCGTCTCCACAGCCAGTAAGAGCCCCAGCCACAAGCAGACATGATCCCAAAAGAGCTAAGCGTTTTTTCATCACAATAGATCCCTTCCTTTTTTACTCTGATAGCATTTTCAATCCTCCGCAAGTTCCTGCAGTCGCGCCGTATAAGCCTGGGAGTAAAAAATGCTGAAAATTTTACTGCGCTACTAGCATTGCCAGGAAAATGGAAAAAATACCTGCCCCAGAAAGATTGCAAAATTTTTTTCAAAATGATAGAATACTTTAAGAAACTTGTAAGACCGGGAGGGTATCATGATGGTGTATACAGTAACGCTCAACCCAGCACTGGATTGCTTCATTACTCCAGCGGCTTTTGCGCCCGGCCAGATCAATCGGTATGAATCGCCGGTCTTCCTTCCTGGAGGCAAAGGAATCAATGTTTCCCTGCTGCTGCATTCCCTGGGGGTAGAGACCGCCGCCCTGGGCATTGCGGCTGGTTTTACTGGCCGCCAGCTGGCCGCCATGCTGGAACAGCAGGGCTGTCCAGCCTCTTTCCTGTTTTTAGAGCAGGGCTTAACCCGCCTCAATCTAAAGCTTCTGCCAGAGAACGGAGAGGAGACCGCCCTCAATGGCAGCGGACCGCCGATACCCTCCGATACACTGGACCAGCTGGAGCAGCAGCTGGCCGTACTGCTGCGAGCCGGGGATTTCCTGGTGCTGTCTGGCAGCCTGCCTGGGTCCCTGCCTGCAGACACGTATCTGCGTTTGGCAAAGGCCGTGCCCCCTGGGGTACGCACCATACTGGATACCTCCGGCAAGGCATTGGAGCTGGGCCTGCAGGCAAAGCCCTTTCTGATCAAACCCAACCTGGAAGAGCTGGAAGAGCTTTTCGGCTTAAAGCTCCGGGACAGGCAGGACATAGAGGAATATGCCGGAAGGCTTCTCCCCATGGGCGCGCAGCATGTGCTGCTCTCTATGGGCAGCCAGGGCGCCTTGCTCTTTACAGGCAGCGGCCAGGTTCTGGAGCGGAAGTCCCTGTCCGGCACAGAGGTCTCCTCTGTGGGGGCGGGAGACTCCATGGTGGCCGGATTCCTCTATGGCTGGCTGCAGACAGGCGCCTGGGCAGACGCCCTTGACTGGGGCATTGCCGCCGGGGCCGCCACTGCCTTTACCCAGGGGATTGCCTCTGGCAAGGCTGTCCGGGAGTTGTATGAAAAAGGCAGGCAAGTGGATGTTTACAGAAAATTTCATTGACATAGAGCGCGGGAGAACGTACAATATAAGATGAGACAATGGGGAAGATTTTTTGCAAAAGAGACAGCGAAGCCTCTTTTGCAGGAGAGGGTGGCATAGGATACCATGAATAACAACGGCAAAAGACCGGTTGAGAACGAATACCGCACATCACAAATGTACAAGACTCTCAGCGGGGCTGGGATTCCTGGCGCGGATAAACTGGCCGAGGGCCTGGGCAAAGCTGCCGCAGGCATTGATGTGGCCTTGAACTCAGTTGGCCCGGCCATTCATTCCGCGGCCCAGGGTGTACGGGAAGCCCAACGGTACGCCCAGGCCCCCCGGCAAAGCGGTACGTACCACTATGGGGGCAAGCCAGCTAGCCAAGCAGGCGGCCGCGTCCAACCGCCCCAACAGACCGCCCATACCAGCGGCCCAGCCCGGAGCCATGCCCCACAGGCTCCGCAGTACCAGCCCAGTCCCAGGACTCCCCAGCACACTGCCCAAACCGCGCGGCCTCCCCACGGGGTTACGCCGGCTCCCGCGCCCCAGATGCCCCCCATGAAGCTGGTCCATGCAGGCAGCCCGGCCAAATATTACATCACCGGCGTGGTGGCGCTGCTGTACGCCCTGAACGCCCAGATGGTAGAACCTCACCAGTGGGCCCTGTTCGCCCTGGTGGTGGTCCTGACTTTTCTGCTGTCCGGAGCGATTTTCAAGGGAAAAAAGCAGTTTGTCCCTGTCGAGCAGCCTAAACCAGAGCCCAAGCCCGAGCCTAAAAAGGAGCCAGAACCGGAGAAAAAATCCGCTACGGGCAATCCAGAGGTGGATAAGATCATTGACGAGGGCCACGATATGATCAAAAAGCTGCGGGCCGCCAACGACGCCATCCCGGACGAGGCTCTGTCCGCAGACATTGACCGGATGGAGCAGGCCTCTGCGGATATCTTCAATTATATTGCCAAGCACCCCCACAAGGCCCCCCAGATCCGCAAGTTTATGAACTACTACCTGCCCACCACGTTAAAGCTGCTGAATAGTTACGAGCAGCTGTCCAAGCAGTCGGTAAAAGGTGAAAATATCACCTCCACCATGTTCAACATTGCGGGCATGATGCACACTGTGGCCGATGCTTTTGAGAAGCAGCTGGACTCCCTGTTCACGGACGAGGCCATGGATATCTCCGCGGACATCACTGTGTTTGAGACCATGCTCAAGCAGGAGGGCTTTGTGGAGGAGAAGAAGAACGGGCTGTAAAAGGGAGGATGACATGGAAATAGAGATAAAAAGGCTTGTGCCCGGACTGGCTGAGGATTATATCCGTTTTTTTGACGCAACTCCCCACGACGATGGGGTTGACGAACACAAGTGCTACTGCATCTGCTGGACCAGCACTGATCATGAGAAGGAGAAGCCCGATTTCTCTACCGCCGGGAAGCGGCGCGCTATGGCGGCGGAGTATGTGAAAAGCGGAGCGCTGCAAGGCTACCTGGCGTATGCGGACGGGAGGCCCATAGGCTGGTGCAACGCCAACACAAAAGCGGACTGCAGCAGCTGTGAGAGCTGGCTGCGCTTTATGGGTGATCTGCCGGAGGATGAGCCGGGGTTGAAAATTAAGAGTATCTTTTGCTTTGTCATTGCACCGGAATGGCAGCGCAAGGGCATTGCCGCCCGGCTGTTGGAGCGTGTCTGCGGGGATGCGGAGGCAGAGGGCTTCGACTTTGTAGAGGCTTATCCCAAAAGGAGTTTTTCCAGCCCCGCTCAAAGCTTTCACGGCCCGGCCGCTATGTTTGAAAAAGCGGGCTTCACCGTTTTTGATGAGCGGAACGGGGACGGGATCATTATGCGAAAGCCCGTAGGCCGCTTCATAAATCCGTAAGAAATGAGAAAACAATCTGTAAAGAGACGGATTTACAATAGTGCTGGATAAAAGGAAAGGGAATGTATGGAGAACAGCATGGCCGTAACGGAAACAGAGCGCTTGCTTTTAAGAAAATATCAGCAGACAGACCTGCAGGACTTATTCGAATATGTATCCGATGAAAAAGTGGTGGAATTTGAACCCTATAGGCCCATGACCCTTGCGGAGGCAAGAGAAAACCTGGAGTGGCGGATTGGCACAGAGGAAATGACCGCTGTAGTGTTAAAGGGTTCTGGAAAGATGATCGGCAATGTTTACATGGGTAAGCGGGACTTTGAAACCTTGGAAATAGGGTTTGTGTTCAACCAGAAGTATTGGGGAAAGGGATATGCCGCGGAGAGCTGCAAAGCCTTAATCCAGAAAGCGTTTTCCAGCGGAATACATCGAATCTACGCAGAATGCGACCCCTATAATACTCGCTCTTGGAAATTGCTGGAAGCCCTGGGGTTTCGCAGAGAGGCCCATTTTTTACAGAATGTTTACTTCTGGAAAGATGAAAACGGAAATCCCCTTTGGAAAGATACCTATGTATACGCCAAGCTGGCAGATAAATAAATTTGAAATGAGGTTGTAAGGATGGACAATGAGATCAAACTGACCCTGGAACAAGAGGCCCCTTCCATGCCTACCCTGACCTTGGAACCAGACGCCCAAGAGCCCCAGGCTCCTGTACAGGAAGAGGTGCAGGTGACCACCCTGGACGAAAGCGTGCTGACCCCCGAGGAACGCAAGGTGGTGGACGACTTCTCCCAGAAAATCGACCTGCACAACAGCACCATGGTTATGCAGTACGGCTCCGCCGCCCAGAAGAAGATCGCCTCTTTCTCCGACTCCGCCCTGAACAATGTGCGCACCAAGGATTTGGGAGAGGTTGGCAGCCAAATCAGCAACCTGGTGGTAGAGCTCAAGGGCTTTGACATTGATGAAGAGGAAAAGAAAGGCTTCTTCGGCCGCTTTAAGAACACGGGAAACAAGATTGTAGCCATGAAGGCCCGGTATGACAGTGCAGAGGCCAATGTAAACAAGATCGCCGCCGCGCTGGAGAGCCACCAGGTGCAGCTGATGAAAGATGTGGTAATGCTGGATAAGCTCTATGATATGAACCTAAACTATCATAAAGAGCTGTCCATGTACATTATTGCGGGCAAAAAGCGGCTGCAGCAGGAGCGGGCCACCACCCTGGAGCAGATGAAGCAGAAGGCCCGGCAGACCGGCCTTGCGGAAGACGCCCAGGCGGCCAACGACTTTGCCCAGCAGTGCGACAGCTTTGAGAAGAAGCTCCACGACCTGGAGCTGACCCGCATGGTCAGCGTGCAGATGTCCCCCCAAATCCGGCTGGTGCAAAACAACGATAAACTGATGAGCGACAAGATTCAGTCCACGCTGGTAAACACCATCCCCCTGTGGAAATCTCAGATGGTGCTGGCCCTGGGCCTGGCCCACAGCGAGCAGGCCGTGCGGGCCCAGCGGGAGGTCACGGACATGACCAACGAGCTGCTGCGTAAAAACGCCGACAAGCTGAAGATGAGTACCATTGAGACCGCCCGGGAGACCGAGCGGGGCGTGGTGGACATGGAGACCCTGCGCCACACCAACCTAAGCCTCATCCAGACCCTGGACGAGGTGGTAAAGATTCAGGACGAGGGCCGAGCCAAACGCCGGGCCGCCGAGCAGGAGATCGGCCGGCTGGAAGGCGAGCTGAAGCAGAAGCTGCTGGACATCCATACCTGACCGAGAACCGCCAAGCAGCTGAAGGAAGAAGCCGGCGTCTTTTCCGTCAAGGCGCTCATACCGGATGGAGTTTGCGACCTTCATAAGCTGCTGGCCCCTGCCCACATTCCTCACATCCCCACAAGTATAAAACATTGGAGGTGCTCCCATGAAAAAGAAGAGACATGTCTTTGCCTGTGCGTTTATGGCGGTCGCCATTGTGGCGGCCATCCCCTTGGGCATCAACCGTTCCCTCTCCAAAATGCGGGAGGAGGCTGCAGGGCATTATTTCTATGACCAGACCGGCTACGCTCTTTACGAGGGTATTGAGAAGCGGGAGGAGGCAGCCAACAATCTCATCACCGTAGCCAAACGCTACAGCGATGAAAACGGGGAGCTTAACAAGCTGATTGATGAGCTGGAGTACCGGGTAAGGGTGTGCGAAAGCAGCTCGTATGATTACGAGCGCAATACCTTTGCGGAGGTTGTCCACGCCAACGCCCAGCTGGACCAGCCCGCACGGCAGCTGGCCAGCGCCTTAGAGGCCGTGGGATTGGCTGAAAAGGACGAGAAGTACCCCCGGCAGATGCTCGCGCTGATGGAGTCAGAGCAGGATAAGCTCAGCCGCAGCAGCTATAATGATGAAGCCCGCAAGTTTAATACCAAGCTGGACCAGCTGAAGCCCTTTGCCATCCTGAAGCCTATGTCCACTTTTGAGAAGGTGGACCAGGAAACTGCCGCACAGGCCATGGAGGGTACAGCCGAAACCGCTGTAACCCAAAATACAGGAGTCCCCTCTCCCCCCGATGCTCCTGCTCCCCCTGCTGCTCCTGACCTGTACTCGGTCGTGGAACAAGCCCAGGCTTTTGCGGAGGATACCGCAGACCGGGCGACAGATTTTGCGGATCATGTGACTGACTGGGCAGACGGACTCAGCGATGAGATTACCGACCGGGTGACAGAAGCCCTTGGCGGTTAAGGGCCAGCCCGTCGAGTAGGACCAATGGAAAGGATGCATGCGCATGGGTAAATACACAAAAGCCAGCAAGTGGTTCAGCGTTCTGCTGGCCGTGGTTCTTTTTGCGGCGGCGCTGGCCCCTGCTGCCTTGGCTGTGGTGCCTGACAGGCCGGAAAGCCAGTATGTGCTGGACTCCGCGGGAGTACTCTCAAAGTCTACAGAGCAGAAAATCGTGAAAGAAAATAGAAAGCTCTTTGAGGACTGCGGCGCAGAGGTGGTTGTAGTAGCTGTGGACTTCTTTGGCGGGAAGGACCGGGAGGACTATGCCAACCAGCTGTTCAACGCCTGGGGAATCGGTTCGCGGGAGCGGAACAACGGCCTCCTGCTGGTTCTGGCCATTGGCGAGGATGATTACTACGCTCAAGCTGGGGATGGCATTGCAAGTTACTTTGACGGGGCAAAGCTGGATGACATGCTCTATGAATATTTAGAGGATGATTTTGCCCAAGGCGACTACGATGAAGGCGTACTGGCATTTTTCGAGGCCGCGGTAGATGAGCTGGAGGACTACTATGAAGATCCCCGGCATAACGACCCATATTCTGACGAGTATGCGGACACCTATGAGGATGCTATCTATTACGAGAGGCCCAGAACCAGCGGGTTTTGGAAACTTTGGTCCATCATTTCCGCCTTACTGCGGGTGGCGGTGGTTGTTATCGTCCTTTTAGTGATCTTTTCCGTACTAAAGGGCATAGGCCGGGGCGGCGGCGGTCACGGTGGGTCTGGCGGCGGTGGCGGTTTCTGGCAGGGCATGATGCTGGGCAGCATGATGAACCGCCGGAGGAGAAGCTATTGGACGCCTCCTCCCCCACCCCCGCCCAGAGGCGGATTTGGCGGGCCTCCCCCTAGAGGCGGCGGATTTGGAGGTGGAGGCTTTGGCGGCAATCACCGCGGTGGATTTGGCGGTTTTGGTGGCTTCAGCGGCGGCGGACGCTCCGGAGGCGGCGGCGCTGGCCGGGGCGGCTTTGGTGGAGGACGTTCCGGCGGCTTCCACGGAGGCGGCAGTTCCCGCGGTGGCGGCGCCGGAAGACGGTGATTCTTCCAAAAGCTCCGTAAATATTCCTGTAATAAAGAGGGAAGAAGCGACACGCTTCCTCCCTCTCTTCTTTTATAAATTCTTCCGCACGGGTCTGTCCACCTAAAAGATGGAGAGCGGCGAAAAATTCATGCTCCCATCCCAGCACAAATTATGGGCGCTGCCCTCTATGGCCGGGAAAGCGGGAAAGTTTTCACTCCAGCTCACCCAATCCCAAAGCGGCGTCAATGGGCAGAGACACCACCAGTCCCTGGGCCTGGCTCCGCATCCCGCAGGCTTCACTGATAGCCTTCATAATATTCAGCTTACTCTCCGCGTCCGCCAGAATAAGGATCATCTCCTTTTCCTCTTGGACATGCAGCCCCCAAAAGCTGGTGGCTGCCTCTTTGGCCTCGCCGCCAGCAATGTGCCGGCTGTGCAGCACAGAGCCGCCAACCGCTCCCGCGCTCCGGGCTGCGTCCATTACCTGTTCGCTGTATCCCTGGTTGACCACTGCGGCAATAAGCATATGCTTGCAATTATTCATGGATGGCTCTTCCTTTCTACCAGCGGTTTCCAAGTCCTGGTCTGCCATGGGACAAAGCATACGGAACAGCAGGGCATTGGCCCCGGAGAGGGGCAGGGTGAAAGCAATGCCACTGCCAGGCAAGCCCAGCCTTAGCTCCCGGTGAAGTGTGCGCAGCATCTTGTCCGCAGCACATTTGGGAATCACGGCAGCCAGCAGTCCCTTATCAATACTGCCCAGGCCCAAAATGTCCATCATCTCGCTGGAGGCTGTGCCCACCGCATGAAGCCGGTACAGCAGCGGAACCGCCTGGTCGTGAAACATCTTGGCCGCTTTATCCGCCAGTTTTGGTGTGGCAATCAGCATCAACACCCGCAGAGGGAATCTCTTTTCCGTCCCGTCCATTTGTCAGTCCTCCTCAATCTCCACGATCTCATCGCTGTCCTCGGGGATGATCTGGGCGGGCAAAGCGCACCTCTGGACCTTGCCCAGCTTAAACTTATACTGCAGGCCCATGATCTGCACGGCAATCAGCGGAGTCAAAGCCACCAGGGCAATGGCACCGAAGGCGTCTGTCATCACATTTCCCCCCAGGCTGCCGCAGGCGCCAATACACAGAGGCAGCAGAAAAGTAGAGGTCATGGGGCCGCTGGCAACGCCGCCAGAGTCAAAAGCAATACCAACAAAAATCTTAGGTACAAAACGGGACAAAGTTAAGGCCAGAAAATAGCCGGGGATGACAATATACGGAATAGGCAGGCCCGTAAGCACCCGCAGCATGGCCAGCCCCACTGACACGGACACGCCCACAGACAGGCAGCGGTTCATGGCGGAGGCAGAGACCGTGCCATTGGTGACAGACTGCACCTGATGGTTCAAAATCTGGATAGCTGGCTCGGCTTTTACAATGAAATAGCCGATCAACATTCCAATGGGGATGAGCAGCCATTTTTTGTCCGTGCCAGCCAGCTGATAGCCCAGCTGGGTACCCACTGGGGCAAACCCCACATTTACACCGCAGAGAAACAGCACCAGTCCCACCGCTGTATATCCAAAGCCCACCGCAATACGCAGCTTTTGCCTGTGCTGGTACCGCCGGGTAATCCCCTGAAACACCCCGTACATCACCAAAATTGGCGCAATGGCTATGAATACCTCTTTCATGTAGGGGGGCAACTGAAAGGCAAATGCCTTGGCCACATCCCGCATGGTATCCACCTCCACCAGCTCTCCGGCAGCATAGGCGGCCTCTTGAGGATTGTAAAAGCAGCCCAACAGCAGCACTGCCAGAATAGGCCCCACGCTGGACAAGGCCACCAGGCCGAAGCTGTCGCTGGAGGCCTCTTTATCTCCCCGCACCGAGGAGAGGCCCACGCCCATGGCCATGATGAAGGGCACTGTAATAGGGCCTGTGGTGACGCCACCAGAGTCGAAGGCAACGGAGAGGAACTCTCTGGGCACAAAGAAGGAGACGGCCAGCAGCAGAACGTACAGGCCGATGAGCAGCAGGGACAGGTCAATCTTCAGTACAATGCGCAGCACGGCCAGCGCCAGGAAAATACCCACACCCACCGCCACCGCGGCAATCAGCGCGGCATTGGGGATGGAGGGAACCTGGTTGGAGAGCACCTGCAGGTCCGGCTCTGATACGGTGATGATAAAGCCCAAAAGGAAAGAAAGGGAAACGATAACGCTCACCTTTTTGCTTTTGGTCATGCAGGTACCTACCTTTTCGCCCATGGGAGACATGGCAAGCTCCGCGCCGAGCGTGAAAAACATCATGCCCAGAATCAGCAGGACCGCGCCGATCAGAAAGCATAAAAGAATGCTGGGGGAGATCGGAGCGACGGAGAAGCACAAAAAAAGCACGATAACAATGATCGGCAGCACAGCCACCAATGCCTCGCGCAGTTTTTCCATGAGTTTTCCGTGCAAAATTGTTCTTATCTGCAAAAAGTCACCCCGTTTAATATCATTTTAAAACTACCTATGACATTATCTTATAATGAATCGTGATGCTTGGCAAGAGCAAAAAATCGGGTAGGCAGGCGGACGGTGCAGAAAAATGGAGTCGGCTTGCGAAGCGGGTGGGAAAATGCTATGATTAGAGTGAAAAGAACTTCTAAAGCTCAGCAGCAAAGGCTGCTTCGCTAAGAAGTTCTATATTTGAGTACAACAAGGCTGTGACATGGAGGGAAAGATGTCCGGAAGAACGATCGAGACAAACCTGATAGAGGAAGACATTAAAATAGAAGGGTCGTTGCGCCCACAGAAACTTGTTGACTATATTGGTCAGGAAAAGGTGAAGGACAATCTCAAAATTTATATTGAGGCGGCGAAACAGAGGGGGGACGCGCTGGACCATGTGCTGTTTTACGGACCGCCCGGGCTTGGCAAGACAACCCTCGCGGGCATTATCGCCAATGAGATGGGTGTACATATGAAAGTGACAAGCGGCCCGGCGATCGAGAAACCGGGTGAGATGGCGGCGATCCTCAACAATCTGCAGGAGGGCGACCTGCTCTTTGTGGACGAGATTCACAGGCTGAACCGGCAAGTGGAGGAAGTGCTGTATCCGGCAATGGAG
>CAJUPK010000046.1 GCA_910588415.1 uncultured Oscillospiraceae bacterium
TTGCGATTTTGTTGATTTAGCTCAGCCTTTGCTATTTTTCAAACAAGGCCTAACCTATAGAAGCGTAAAATATACTGCAGGGACAGTGAATAGGGTATCTATCAAAGAATAAAAGGAGAAAATTGTCATGAGTACCCAGAGTACCTTGGAAATACGCAATGTGAAAGAGGGAATATGGAATTTTGTGGAGATGGTTCCGGGCGGCCATCAGATTGACGCGTACTTGATTTGCGGCAGGGAAAAGGCCATTATGTTTGACACCATGCAGACAGTCCGCGGGGTATATGAAAAAGCCCGGGAACTGACGCAGCTGCCCATAGAGGTGGTCATCTCCCATGGCCATGGGGATCATTACGGCGCGGCGACAGAGGAGTTTATTGCTGCCGGCTGTCCGGTATATTTGAATCAGAAAGACCGGGATGTGCTTACGGCCTTTGGTATGCCCCTATGGCCGGAGGGGCATTTCCGGGACCTGGAGGATGGTCAGGTGTTTGACTTGGGTGGACGGGTCCTAAAGACTATGCTGCTTCCCGGACATACGCCGGCGGGGGATGTTCTTCTGGACCAGGAGGAGGGCCTGCTCTTCACCGGAGACGCCATTGGTTCCGGCCAGTTTTGGATGCAGCTTTCCACCTGCACCACCCTGGAAGAGCTGCTGCCTGGGGTGGAGAGACTGTTGTCCCAGGTGAAGGCCTGGAACAAGGAGGCGCTGATTCTTCCCGGCCATCGGTATCAGGCGCCTGTACCCATGGGCCTGTCTTACATAGAGGACCTGGCCAGCTTGGTGCGGGGCCTGATAGACGGTTCCCTGCAGGGAGAGGCCATGACCATGAGCCTGCACGGCGAGGACATACCCTGCGCGTCTATCCGGTATGGCGGTGTAGAGGGGATGCTGTATAATCCCCAGAGAGTCAGGAAGTGATCGCTGCAAAGTCTCTACAAAAAATCCGGCCGGACAGAGAGCTGTCCAGGCCGGATTTTTTAGGGTGGGCTTGTATCCTTCCCCCTTGAGACAGGAAGCAGGATATTTTAACGGTTATGTCCTCGAATAAGCGGATAAAGAGTGGTATGTACAAAATTGTATTGCTGCTTTTGCGCCTTTCATGCAGGGGTATCTCTGGGAATGTGAATGCAGGGTCAGGCTGGCGTTTGTGGATTTCTACATGGTCTGCCGATAAAATCCTGGACACCCGCCGGGGCAGGAGGATGGCATTGCCGCCAGGGACCAAAAATATTTGGAGAGGGATTCGCCTGGTTTCCACAAGGCGTGAGTCTACTGCAGGCGTATGCGGGGCTGCCTGGGAGCCGCGTGGCAACACCCTGCCGCAGCTATTCCCGCTGTCCTAGCTGTGGCTGCCCCTGGGCAAAGCGCTCGGGATAGAAGAAAAGGGCGGGAGGGATATCAAAAATCACGGCCAGCTTTTTGAGCACGATTATATCGGGCAGGGTTTTGCCTATCTCATAGTAGGAGTAAGTGGAACGGTCCATGCCGAGATTTTTTGCCACAGCCTGCTGGGTATACCCGCAGTTCAGGCGTATAGTCCGCAGCATTTTAGCCAGGTCTTGACAAAAAGTTTCCATAGTTTTCTTGACAGCCCCTTTCATCTATAAACATTTGCCGCTCAGTGGATTCTGTTTGAAATCCACTTTGCTATTTTAGATATTTATATTACCATGAGTGGATTGCAAAATAATGTCTAATTGGAATAATAAAAAAGGTTTCTGGTATAATAATGGCAAATTTATAGATGAATGTAGGAGGAATCATCATGGACCGTCACAAGCATCTTCAATATACGCTGCGAATTCCGGAAGATCTGATTGACAAGCTGAAATATATAGCGGAATACAATGCCCGCTCTGCCAACCGGGAGATTGAGCTGCTGGTCCGCAGGCACATTGCCGCCTTTGAGAAGGAGAACGGCGTGATTGAGCTTACCCCGGAGGATTATGCCTTTATCCATAAGCGCAGCGGTTCCCGTAAGGAGGAGGGGGCAGAAAGCACTCCCTCTGGCTTGCCAAAAGAGTGATAGGGAGAAGGTACGGAAAGGTCAAAGAGTATCTCTTTTCAACCGCGTTTATAGGGCTTGTTTTAAAATAAAGAAAGTGCCGGATTTTTGAAACAAAACAAGAGATTTCGAGGATTTCCCACACAGAAAGCTTTTGCTTTGAGCAAAAAGACGGTATTTGCGATGTTGCAAACATGCCCTAGATTCAAAGACCTTTGTCCTGGAAGCCCGCGGCATGGGAATGGAAAAAGCCAGAATGAGTCTTCTGCATACCCAGGGACTCATTCTGGCTTTTACTACGTATCTATTTTCCCCATCTGCCTGCGGTACATCTGATGGTAGGAAAGGCCCAATAGGAGCGCTGCGCCCAGCCAGCCGAGAGGACTGGCGAAATAGACGGCCCATTTACCCAATATTTCCGGTAAGAACAGCACGGATACAGTACGCATGCCCAGCTCCACAAAACCAGACAGGGTGGGCACAAGGGAGCTGCCCATGCCCTGTAGGCCGGCCCTGTACAGGCACAGCAAGAACATCAGCGGCACAGTTACAGCCAGAATCACCAGATATTCGTATCCCGTCTGCGTGACCTGCCGCAAATCGTCCGGATTCCCTGCAAGCAGCAAAGCCAGGAGCTGCCTTCCAAAAACCGCTACAATAACCGCCATACCCGCGGCCCCGGCAAGAGAAAGCAGCACGCTGCAGCGTAGCCCTTTTTTGATGCGCGCCATATTGCCTGCCCCAAAGTTCTGGGCGCTGTAAATGCCAAAGGCCCCTTCAAAAGCGCCGCCAATAAAGGTGATCAGCTCGAAAAACTTTTCAGAAGCGGCCATGCCTGCTACAAACAATTTGCCGTGGCCATTTATAGCGGTCTGCACAAACAATCCCCCTACAGCGATCACTCCATTGCGGAACGCCATGGGAGCGCCCAGACGCAGCAGTTCCTTTATATGCGACGGCGAAAGGGCAAAGTCCTGCCGGGCAAGCCGCATATAGGGGATATCCCAGAGTTTGCGGATGCAGTATATGGCGGACCCTAGCTGTGCGATGATCGTGGCGGCAGCTACGCCTGCCACGCCCCCATGGAACACTGCCGCGAAAAGAAGATCCAACAGGATGTTTAGGGCACAGGACGCCACGTTGGCTATCACAGGCCCTTTGCTGTTGCCCAGTGACAGCAGCAGCGTACTGAAGAGCCGGTTGGCCAGGGTGACCCCTATGCCGCTGTACATCCAGCACACATAGACTCGTGCGGAGGGGAGGATATCCGCCGGAGTGTTCATGAGAAGGAGCAGGGGATTTATGCCAGCGAGTCCCGCTGTGGTCAGAGCGAGGCTGATCACAGCGGAAAGCAAGATGGCCATTGCCACAGCATTGCGCAGGCTGGCATAGTCTTTCCTGCCGAACAGCTGGGCAAAAACAACGCCAAATCCCTGGGTCAGGCCAAGGACGATCTCAAAAGCCAACAAAGTCAAGAAATTTGCCGCGCCAATGGAAGCGAACGCGTCCACTCCCATGATCCGGCCAACCACAGCGCTGTCTGCTGTGGTGTAAAGCAGCTGGCACAGGCTGCCCAGCATCAGCGGTACCGCGAAGCGCAGCAGCAGGCCCAGGGGCCGGCCCTGCGTCATGTCGATGGTTTTACTCATATTCCAAAAGCCTCTTTTCTCTTTATTTTTGGGGGCTTGTTCAACAAGCCCTAAGCGCGATGCTTATATAGTTAACACAGTTCAAAAGAGGTAGAATGACTCTTTTGAACCAGGCAGCGCAGCTGCCCAGCTTGAAAATAGGTGCGTACCGATTTTCAAGTGTGTTTACTACAAAATAAAGGAAAAGGCCTGAAAAGGTATGTATGGATGCGCCTTCCGCTGCCTGCCTTTTCAGGCCCGGAAGGCAAATACACCGGGTAGCTCGTAAAGGGGAGAATGTGTGAAAGCCATATGGTTCCTCCTTCTTAAAAATAAATATAAACTATAAATTGTCTGGAAAAATTGACAGTGCGCTGCCTGTAAGCCTGGAAAAGCAGGAGCAGGCTGTACACAGGGCTAGTTCAGCCGCCGCACACCCGCTGGCGGATCTCCCTAAGGCGCAGCTCCAGCTTACTCCGCAGGCTCACCAGCCAGTCCGGCTCTGCGGCGGGCCGGCTGGTAAGGCTTCTGAAAATGCGCGCATAGGCAAATATGTCTATAAACTGGCGCATAAGTGGCCGCATGGCTTCCATCTGCGCGGAGTAGTTCCGTTCCTCTTGGTAGCCGCGGAGGAATAGCTGGGCAGCGTCCAAACCTGGGGGGACAGGGAGCTGCAGAAGGGAATCCAGGGCCTGCTCTATGTCCAGGGAATACCAGTGGTACATGCTGTCGTCAAAGTCTATGACGCTGCAGGTATGGGTGCTGGCATGATAGAACACATTGTCCGGCTCAAAGTCATAGTGGACCAGCCCGAAAAGCTCTGGCTCTTTGGGAAGCTGGCGAAGATCTGCCTCCAGCCTGTTCAGCGCGGCAGCCATTTCAGGAGGCGCGTCATCCTGGGCAAGAATGGCGGCCGCCCAGCGAAGGGCGTCCCTATATCCCCATTTGGGAGTTTCTGGCTGAAACTCCGCGGACAGAGTATGCAGCCGCCCCAGGCTTCTGCCATAGGAATATACCATCTCTGCTGTCAAAGGCAGATTTTCCACGGGCTCTCCTGGCACCGCCTTAAAAGCAGTGGCAAAGTACCGTCCCCACTGGGTATCCAAAACCAGGCAGAGGGCGCCGTTTTCAGCTGGCAGAGGCTCCAGCGCCGGATAGCCCCGGCTGCGCAGATACTGAATAAATTCCAGCTCGCCCAACAGATTCTGCTTCAGCTTTTCACTGGCCGGGGCCAGGCGCAGGAAACAGAGCTCCTCCTGGAATGTAAAGGGATAGACTCCGTTAGACGATATGCGGAACCGGGACAGCTGTTCGTCCAGGATAGGCTGGTCCAGCGGCCAGTTTTCCAGGGCTTTTCTGGCCAAGTCATAGTTTTCAAAAAGGTGCTCAAGCTTCATCATAGTATGTTTTCCTCCAAAAGCAGATTGGCCGGAAAACAGGAATAGGCTTTAGATTGCCGCCCAGCGGGCAATGCAAGGCAGAGGCCGGAGAGCGGCTGCTTTTCCATGTATCCGGGAACAGATTTTGTACATACGCTCACCTCCATTTCTCTGGTAATTTTAACACGCAGCGAAGCAAATTGTCAAGGACAGGCGGAAAGCGGAAGTGCGAGTTGTGAAAGGAAAAATCTTTCGCCAGCAAAAAAATTCCTGGCAGAACCCTTTTGTACGGTTTCTGCCAGGAAGACTGCAATGTCTGCAATGCGAGAATAAAACTTTCTTTGGGGACAGCCGCTGCTGTAAGCCGCCGGATGGGGAAGCGCCCCTTTACTCGTCCGGCGGGCCAACTGCGGGTATATGTATCTTTGGGGGCTACATCGAGCGAAGGCGGAAGGCTTTGACCAGCTGCTTCAACAGGTTTGCCTGGGCGCTGAGCTCTTGGCTGGTAGCCGCGCTCTCCTCCGCGGTGGAGGAATTGGTCTGCACAACGCTGGTGATCTGCCCAATTTGATCCTGGATCTGTTCCACCGCGTCTGCCTGGGTTCGGGCGTCAGAGGAAATCTCGTTGATGGTTTCCACCATCTCGTGGGCGCCAGCCACTACGCTTTCCAGCTGTTTCGCGGTGGCGTCCGCAATTTGTGTTCCCTGGTTCACCGCGGCTATAGAGCGGCCAATCAGCGCGGAGGTGGACTGAGAGGCTTCCGCGCTTTTAGCCGCCAGGCTGCGGACTTCGTCAGCAACAACAGCAAAGCCTTTTCCTGCCGTACCAGCGCGGGCGGCCTCTACAGCGGCGTTTAAAGCAAGGATATTGGTTTGGAAAGCAATGTCTTCAATGGTTTTGATGATATTTCCAATCTCATGGGAACTATCGGTGATCTCCTTCATGGCGGCTATCATTTCCCGCATCTTCTGGTTCCCCTCGGTCAGCTGGGTACCCATCCCGTCCACCTGCTCCCGGGCATGCTGGACACTTTCTGCGGTCTGCTTAACGCTTACCGTGACAGAGCGCATGGTGCTCTCCAACTCCTCCACAGCGCCCGTCTGTTCCATAGAACCCTGGCTAAGCGCCTGGGCAGCAGTGGACATCTGCTCGGCTCCGCCGGAGACATGTTCCGCGCTGGTGACAATCTGCCCCACGGTGCTGTTGAGCCTTTGGAGAATATCGTTTAAGGATGTGCGGATAGCCGAGAAATCCCCAATATACTCCTGGGTGATCTGTGCTGTCAAGTCGCCGTTGGCAATGGCCTCCAGGGTGCTGGAGATCTCTCCAATATAATTTCTCAGGCGGCTGATGGTATGGTCAAAGCTTTGAGACAGAACCCCTATTTCATCGTTGGAATCGATTTCCGTCATAATGGACTGGTGTTGGTTCAGCCCCAAATTGCCCTGTTCCATGGTCTGGGCCAGTACGGTCAGGCGGAAAAGAGGATTGGACACAGACCGTTTGATGTAGGCCCCGATGATCAAAATCCCGACCAGAATCAGCACAATGCCGGCCAGGCAGGACAGCGCAATGGTCAGGCTGATCTGCTGTGCGGCAGAGGACATAGAGATGCCGGCAAAAATCAGGCCGTCCACCTGGCCGTTGGCATCCCGGGTGGGGGCGTAAGAGCAAAGATGCGTTTCCCCCAAAATGGTGGCCTGCCCAACATAACTTTTGCCCTGTTTCAGCACGATGTCAGAGATGTCGCTGGCAAGGCGGGTGCCTACAGCTCTCTGACCGTTCTGCTGAATGGTGGTGTATGCCCGTTCGTCTCCGTGAAAAATGGTAAACTCACACCCCATTTCCTGCTTGAGCGCGTCTAAAAGCCCGGTTTTGTCCTCATCGCCGGAATAGGCTGCCAGTTCATAGGCCAGCACATTGGTGCCGCTGACACATTCGTTTTGCATCATGGACATGGTAAGCCGGTAAAACATCAGTACGCAGATCACCACTACCAAAGTAATGCTTACGCCCAACATGGCCGCAACGAGGTTTCCCACTTTGCGGCCAATCCGTTTGATTTTTTGATGATCCTTTCCGCTGTGTGCAATAGGTGCCATATAGTTCACTCCTGATCTCTCTATGCAATAAATAATTATAAGAATGTAGTTGCGATTCGTAAGATTTCCCCTAGAAGCCCTGAAAGGCTCCTGCTGGGCCGCGTCCGGGCCTCTTGCTGTACAACCTGGTTCAGCACCGCCAAAGCCACCGGATAGGTCCCTGTAGAGGGGGCCCTGGTAAGGGCAATGCCTTTGGGATCAGCGTCTGCCGCCAGGGGCCGCTGGGTTCCTTCCATGGGAGAAAGCGGCACAGGCTCTCTAAGGGGAAAACCCCATGGTGCTCCTTTCGCTGATCGTTACGCGCTTCACCGCGTTTCTGCTGCCCTTGCTGGAGGGACAGCTGGCAGGGGGTGGCTGTATTCCCGTCACATTCCCGTCACTCCTTTTCTGCATGATTTTGCTGTAATTAAGCAGGATAAAAGCCGCTCGGCCCACCCGTCCGGCGCCGGGTGATAGGCTGAACGGGGGAACGATAGGCTTTATAATTTAAGTATACCACAAATTGACTATAAAGGAAAGTGTTTTTTATGAGGAAAGCAGGTCCACAAACCGAAATGCCGGCGTACCTGCCAGCCTCCGCTGGAGAGTTCGTGGTCCAGATGCAGAGTTTTTTCGTCCGCTGTTTCATGTGTGCGCATTTCATGGTCCTTTTTGATATGGAGTGCTTGTCACGGAGAGAATTGTATGCTATATTAGTGAAAAGAATTAGTGAAAAGATTTTCACCCAGGCAGCCATGTGGTCTGGTTCCAACAGGACAAAAGGCCACTGGAGAACGGGGCTGCCTGTATGACGGAAAAAGCACAGGCAAATCCCCCGTAAAGGCCAAAGGCGGGTCTTTATAGGGTACTGCTTACCAATCTTTCAATTTAAGAAAAGGGGACGAGGAAATTGGCATTGCCTATGGTTCATCTGGGAGCGGCAGAGGCCGCCAGGAAGCATGTAGAGATACACAGTCTGCCGTCGTACTATTTGGGGGCGATTGCCCCGGACGGGGTCCATATGCTGGAGGGATACACCAGCCAGATGAAAGACCAGTCTCATCTGGGCACCCGGCGCAGCTGCGGCACAGAGCCTGTGACGGAGTTTTTGCGCCGGCTGCCGGAATTCGGGGACCGGGACTATGCCCTGGGATACGCGGTGCATATCCTGACGGATATTGAGTGGAAGGACTCCTTTCTGGGGGAGTTCCGGCGGCGGTATCAAGCGGACCCCTCGCCTCTGCAGGAGAGGGACAAGGCATACTATAACGACGCGGATCAGGTCGACCTGGAGCTGTACCGCACCTGGGAGAAGCGGGAGGAAGTCTGGCAGGCGCTGGAATCCGCCGGGGGCTGTGAGCTGCCTGGTATTCTTCCCAAAAAGGCGGCCCAGCTGTGGAATACCCGCACCCTGAACTGGTACGGCGAGCCCAGGCACTTTGAAATCCCCCTCCGGTATATGAGCCTGGATGAGGTGGCAGAGTTTATGGAGCGTGTGGGGAAAGACTGCGGCTGCTTTATCCAAAAGGTGCTGGCCTGATAACTCCCTGCTGTAAGAAGGACATAGGAGCTTTATGGAAGGAACAAATCTATGCAAGGGCTGCCGCACCGCCCAGCCGGAGAGGGGGACAGCGGCGCGGCGGGAGCAGGGGGAGAGTATTCCCTGGGAGAACCGCATATGCGCATAGGAACAACCGGTGGAGATGGGATATGGTTACCGGGGCCGCAATACTTCGCCTAAAATATGATAAAAGCGTTCCCGGTCCACGGAGCGGGCGATTTCCACGTTTCCTGCAGGGCTGGGCGTAAAGGCCGTGCCGCCCATATGGGGCGCATGGTCTGTCTCTACCGAAACCCATCCCCGTTCAAAGGTGCAGATATCTGGATGGAATACCAAAACCGCCGCCAAGGGGTCATGAAGGGTCAGCTTGCCTGTACTCTCCAGCCACGGGCCGCCAAAGTCCCGTACAGCGTCCGCCAAAGGGTCGTGGGCTGGGAGCAGGCGGTGTGCCCTGTCCGCCGGTATGGTTAATTGGTCTGTCACCTCTAACGGCACAGCCCGGTGGGTGGCTGTGCCCAGGGAAAAGACCTCTTTAGAGGCCAGGGGGTCTGCCCAGGAATTCCAGTTATAATAGGGGTCTGGCAGAGGTTCCGCGCCAAAGTACCCATTCATGGTGTACAGTCCTTTCAGCAAGCCAGGCGCGTCTGGATACTGCCGGCACAGCGCCGCAATATTTGTCATGTTGCCAATGCCTATGAGTATAACCTCGTGGGCATTTTTTTGTATCAGCTGGTATAAAAACCCTGGCGCGTCGCCCTTTTGAAAATGCCTGTGGGGCCAGTTCTGCAGGGCCCCCGCTCCTTCCGGCGTTGGATAGACAGGGATAGGCTGGAGAGGCCTGTCCATTCCCGCGGCAATGGGAACGGTTCTCCCCGCTGCCTGGCAGATGGCGTCCGCTACAGCGGCCCGCTTTTCCGCCTCTCCGCATACAGTGGTGATCCCCAGCAGCTGGCAGCGCGGTTCCCGCAGTAAGTAGGCCAGGCAGAGCGCGTCGTCAATATCGCCGCCAATATCAGTGTCCAGCAAAATCTTTATCATGGATAGAGGCTCCTTTCTAAATGATAGAGTCTGTTTGAAAACTCCGGAAACCTGTGGCCGGAAACAGTGCCTTCCGCGTCAAAAGCCCGGGGTTTTTCTGGAAGCTCCTGGTTCCTGGCAAATCCCCCGCTTTTCTCTGGTTTTCAAGCAGGTGGTCCGGGGTGTCCGACCTTTCTTAGTGGGTAAAAAAATTGGTTTCCTATAGGGGCAATGAGAAAACCCGGACCACCTGGGGAATTTCCTTGCTTTGCTCCATACATCCGGCCTTTTCGGTTTTTCAAACAAATCCTAGCTTTACGCTTATTTTACTATAAGCCGGGAACAGCCGCAAGACTGCAAAGGAGGATAAAAAATTTTTTGATTCCCTCTTGACAAGGCATGGGGGCAGTGGTATACTACTCGCATAGTTAGTTACTTGAGTAGTTAACTGCTTTAGAAGGGGGGTACACATGCAAAAGCTGGATTTCAGTGGGGAAAAACCCATTTTTCTGCAAATCGCCGAGAGCTTGGAGGACGCGGTGCTGTCCGGCGCGCTGCCGGAGGGGGAACAGCTGCCCTCTATCACAGAACTTTCTGTGCGGTACACCATCAATCCCGCCACAGCCCTCAAGGGCATCAACCTGTTGGTAGACCAGGGCGCGGCCTATAAGAAGCGGGGCGTGGGCATGTTTGTGGCCAAAGGAGCCCAGGATTTGCTGAGAAAAAAGCGCCAGGGGGAGTTTGCCGGCCGCTTTGTGGCGGCCATGGTGGCGGAGGCCAAACGGCTGGGGCTGACCCGGCAGGAACTGCTGGATATGGTAGCGCTGGAATTTGACAGCGCAGAGAAAGGAAGAGAAGAGAATGTCGATACAGCTACAGAACATTTCTAAACGCTTTGGACAGGTGCAGGCCCTAAAGGGGGTCAGCGTTGGGTTTGAGGAGAATCGGATTTACGGCCTGCTGGGCCGCAACGGCGCGGGGAAGTCCACCCTGCTGAACGTCTTGACAAACCGGGTGTTCCCCGACACGGGAACCGTGCGGATAGACGGGGAAGAGGGCTGGGAAAACGACCGGGCGCAGTCTAAAATTTTTTTGATGAGCGAGACCACATTGCACCCGGACTCTATGCGGGTGAATGGGGCCTTTCGGTGGGCAAGGGCCTTTTACCCCCAGTTTGACGGGGATTACGCCATGAAGCTTCTGGGAGATTTTGGCCTGGCCCCCCACTCGAAGATTTCCGGGCTGTCTACAGGTTACCGCTCCATTTTTAAGCTGATTCTGGCCTTATCGGTAAATGTGCCGTATGTGCTGCTGGATGAGCCTGTGCTGGGGCTGGACGCCAACCACCGGGAGCTTTTCTACAAGCGCCTGCTGGAAAAGTACGGGGAAAACCCCTTCACCGTGGTACTCTCCACCCATTTGATTGAAGAGGTGGCAAACCTGGTGGAGGACGTGGTGATCGTCAAGGATGGAGAGGTTCTGCGGCAGGAGTCCCGGGAGACTTTGCTGGCCGGGGGCTACACGGTCTCTGGCGGGGCCGCGGCAGTGGAGGCCTATATACAGGACAAAAAGACGCTGGGGGTGGATGTTTTGGGCGGCCTGCGCACAGCCTATGTGCTGGGCACCCCGGAGAAAGGCACCCAGGCTGCCAAGGACCTGGAGTTCGGCCCCATGGACCTGCAGAAGCTGTTCATTCAGCTGACCAATTCGTAAGGCAGGGCCGCACAGCAGCCTGGAGTCTTTATACATGACCTGCCTGCGCCTTTTCCATCATGGAGTGAATGCGGTTCAAAGGGCGTGGGCCGCAGCACACAGAATCTTTGTGCAGTGCTGCCTAAAAATCCTGTTTTATAGAAAAGGGGTATCCCAATGAAACTATATCCATCTTTCCGCTACCAGCTCTGGGACCAGCGCACCGCCATTTTGATCTATTATGCCATACTGGCCAGTCTGCTTCTGGTGTCCCTGATTGCTATGCCTTTCCTTTCAACGGGGGGGAGTTTCTTTGCTTCTGCCAACGGCGTAACCGCCGTGACGGTTGTCTTTGCTTTCATCCTGTCTCTGTGCGCCTTTAAAGACAGTTTCCTGATGAACCTTCAACAGGGTATCTCCCGGCGCAGCCAGTTTTTAGCCCGGCTGGGGGCCATGGGCGTGGTCTGCGCTGTTATGGCTGTGGCAGACGAGGTGTACACCCTGCTGCTTGCGGGGCTTCACATGGCCTTTCCGGACAGCTTCCTGTCCCATTCCCTCTATGGGATGATATACGGGGATAACAGCGGCTTCGCCATACTGCTCTCCATCATATTTAGCTTTTTCCTCCTGCTGGCGGTCTGCTCCCTGGGATATCTTGTCACAGTCTTTATGTACCGCCTGAACAAACTGGGCAAGATTATTTTTTGGGTTGGAACTCCCTTTGTATGTATCCTGTTTCTCTCTCACATTGTCACGCACATGTATGGAAAGCTGGCGGTTTTTCTGGGAAATATAGTTCAGCTGTGCTTTGGCACATTGCCCCGGATGGCGATGACCTGTACCCTGGTTACAGCTCTTTTCTCTGCCCTGACCTGGCTGCTTATGCGCCGGGCAGCGGTAAAGTGAAGAAGGGCCCGTTCCTTCTTAGACAAATTCTGCCCATTTACCGGTTTTGAGACCAGGAGAGCAGAACCGGTTATGGCATAAGCAAGAGGCAAGGCATGGAGTGCGCCTTGCCTCTTTTGCCTGCAAAAATCAGGGCTGGGCAAATGGTTTATAAAAAGCACGCTGGCTGGGGCCGCTTGCGTTTTCATGGGAACTCTGCTATACTATATCGTAATTTCTTGGTTTCCTGGCGCGTTTTACCGCCCGGGCATGGCATGGGCGGTTTTTAGCCCTAAATAGGATTTTATAGGACCGTATATCAATGGAAAAGGAGTTGTCCCCATGGAGCAGCAGGAGGTACGGAACATTTTGGAACGTGTGCGGGCAGGCGACTGCACGGTAGAGCAGGCTGTGCTGGCATTGAAAATGGAGCCCTTCCGGGACCTGGGATTTGCCAAGGTGGACCGGCACCGGGGGCTTCGCCAGGGGGCGGCGGAGGTGATCTACGGCGCGGGCAAAACCCCCGAGCAGATCCATGATATCGCCGCCTCTATGCGGGAGGACGGCCAGAGGGCTGTGCTGATCACCCGCATGAGCCCGGAGGCTGTGCCCGTGGTGGGCCGGGACCTGCCCCTTTGCTACCACGAGACAGGCCGGGTGGGCATTGTGGGGGAAATTCCAGAGCCCAACGGAAACGGGAACATTGTGGTGGCCACCGGAGGGACCAGTGATATGCCTGTAGCGGAGGAGGCTGCCCTGACGGCCCAGATGCTGGGAAACCAGGTGGTGCGGCTCTATGATGTGGGCGTTGCCGGACTGCACCGCACCCTGGCCCATTTAGAGGACCTGATGAGCGCCCGGGTTATCATCGCTATTGCGGGCATGGAGGGGGCCCTGGCCAGCGTTATCGGCGGGCTGGCGG
Organism: uncultured Oscillospiraceae bacterium; assembly: GCA_910588415.1. GTDB lineage: Bacteria > Bacillota > Clostridia > Oscillospirales > Acutalibacteraceae > Acutalibacter. The sequence continues at coordinate 13,176 of CAJUPK010000046.1, forward strand.
ACTGCCCGGTGATTGCCGTGCCCACCAGCGTGGGCTATGGCGCCTCCTTCGGCGGGCTTTCCGCGCTGCTGTCCATGCTCAACTCCTGCGCCAGCGGGGTCAGCGTGGTAAACATTGACAATGGCTTTGGCGCCGGGTATCTGGCCAGCATGATTAACCATCAAAGTCTATAGATTTTAAAGATTTCGGACTTGTTTGGAGAGTGATGTGTAAAAAATCACAGAAACGGTTGACCAGCGTTCTGGGTGCGTGTATAATGATTATGCAAATTTTCCTTGAAAGGAATGTGGGACCAATGGTAAAGATACTGACAGACAGTTCCTGTGATTTGAGCCCTGCCCGCTGCGAAGAGCTGGGTGTGGAGCTGCTGCCCATTACAGTGAATTTTGGAGAAGAGAGCTACCGCGCCAATGTGGATATTTCGAACGAGGAATTTTATCAAAAGCTGGCTGCTGCCTCTGAGCTGCCAAAGACTGCCCAGATCACCCCAGCCTTCTTTGAGAATAAGTTCAAGGAGTACAAGGACAGCGGCGATGATGTGCTGTGCCTCTTTATCTCCTCCATGATGAGTGGCACCCTGCAGTCTGCCCGCATTGCCAAAAACCTGCTGGGCGCGGACAATATCTACCTGCCGGACACCCTGAACGTGACCTTTGCCCTGGGCCTTTTGGTGGAGGAAGCCGCTAAAATGCGGGACAGGGGCCTTTCCGCCGCGGAGATGGCCGAAGAGGTGGAAAAGCTGGTGCCCAGGGTCCGGCTGTGGGCGCTGATCGACGACTTGAAGTATTTGAAGATGGGCGGAAGGCTCTCTGCCACCAGCGCCCTGGTGGCCAGCATTTTGGGGATTTGCCCCATCATCACCCTGGAAAATGGACTGGTAGAAGTGGTGGGCAAGGCCCGGGGAAAGAAAGCTGCCTTTAAGTACATGCAGGGCCTGGTGGAAAAGGAGCCTATCTCCGGGGATTTTGCCGTGACAGTGGGCCATGCCGCTGTACCCAAAACCCGGGATGACTTTTTGGAGTTTATGAGCGCTGCCTTAAAGAAGCGTGAGATACACAAACTGGACATTGGCAGCATTGTAGGCACCCACACAGGCCCTGGGGCCTGCGGGCTGGCGTATATCCGTAAATGAGACAGCGCGCCCTAAAGGCGGGAGCCGTGCTTTTGGCCCTGCTTCTGGCTGGGGGCGGGGTACTTTTGCTGCGCCCGGACTGCCTGATCCTGCAATATACCGGATTGTACTGTACAGGATGCGGGGTGCAGCACATGGCCCTGGCTTTACTGCGGGGGGATTTGGGCGAGGCGGCCCGGCAAAACCTATTTATGCTTTTGCTGCTGCCTGTCTGCCTGCTGTATGTGGCGGCGGAAGTCTCGCGCTATATCCAAGGAAAACCCCTGCTGTGCAGAAAAAAGTGGTTTATCCCTGTGTTGTGCGGCCTTCTGGTCCTGGCCATAGTCTTTACGGTTCTGCGCAACCTCCCTGGGTTCCGCTGGCTGGCCCCAGCCTGGGCTTCTGCCTCTTAAAGTCCTCCCGATGATGGGGGGCTTGGACTTTCATGGGAGAGGCGCGGTGAACCGTCGGGCAGACGCCTGGCTGGAGTGGTTTCCAGGGCCTCTCCTGTCTATTTGACGGCATACGGGCTGCTCCCGTCTTTACCGGATGGAGAAGGATGGGGGAGGCTTTCAAAGGAAAACAAGGACATAAGCCCGCATAGGCGGGCAGCATAAAAGCCATGTGGTAAACACATGGCTTTTATCTTTTCTATATGAATTTCAGATGCGTACCACAGACAGAACGAGGCACGGCTAGAGGGGCCGGGTTCAGCGGTTTCTAAACTCCTCCAGGTCGATCAGCCTGCCTCCGGCCAGCCGGGACTCCTCCGCAGCCAGGGCCACATAATGGCTCTCCATAGAGCTTTCCAAAGTGGTGGTCCGCTGGGTGGGCGGCGCGTTGTCAATAAGCATATCCAAAAAGTCGGAGATGATGCCGCTGTCGCCGCCGCCATGTCCCTTCAGGTCACTGGTCATGGTTTTTAGGTCAATGAGCTCCTCGCCCTGTCCAAAGACCCGCACCCGGATGGTGTTGGACTTCATGTCAGCTTCGATCTCTCCGGCGGTGCCCATGGCCTTAAAGTACCGATAGCAGTCCTCTGTAAAGGCGCACATGGTAAAGCTGATGGTGCTGCCGTCCTCCATCAGCAGATTGGTCTGCTGATGGTCCACCACATTGTTGTCGCAGCGGAACACACAGCGGCCATACTGGCCATTTTCCAGGGCTTTACGGGTGGATTTCGGCGTATTTTCCACGCTGAGCACAGAGCTGATCCAGCTGCTGCCTTCCAGCAGCCCGGTTTTCTTGCTGGTCAGATAGATCTTTTCCGCGTCAAAAATGCAGGAATCCTTTACCTTGCAGCCTCCCAGGCAGAAGTCCGTGGAGCCCTCGGGCGCGCACTCCTTTTTAAACAGCTGGATGCCGCCCACAGAGGACACGGCCTTGCACTTTTTGCCGGCCAGCCAGGAGAGAATGTCCATGTCATGGCAGGATTTCTGCAAAATCATAGGGCTGGTCTCCTGGGAGTTCCGCCAGTTG
>CAJUPK010000047.1 GCA_910588415.1 uncultured Oscillospiraceae bacterium
TGGAGCAGGCGTTGATCTCATCGCTTACATCCAGGTCTGGGCACAGGCCCTTTTTGCGCAGGTACTTGCCCCCAATGGTGGCCATGTCCATCAGGGAGACAGGCCGGTCGGCGTCTTTGCCGTACAGCTCGTCCCGCAGAGCCAGGTAGTCTTTCAGCGCCTGCTCGACCGCGTCTTTCAGGGGACCGTCCTCTACGGCGATATGATTCAGCCGGGTGAGGAAGGTGGTGTGGCGGCAGTGGTCGCTCCAGTAGGTGTCGATGACCCGCAGCTCTGTGACAGAGGGGTCCCGGTGCTCCTGGTCCCGGAAATAGTCCCGGCAGAAGCACAGGTCGCTGAAAGTCATGGCAAAACCCATGCTGGTATAGTACTTCTCCATCTCCCCGTCGTCCCAGCGGGTGAAGCCGGAAACCCGGGCCACGTCCCCGGGCTCCGGGGCGTTCAGATCCAGGCTGTCCGGCAGGTCCATAGAGGCCTCTCGGGACTCCACCGGATTGATGAGATAGGCCTTCACCTTGGCAAACTCTCCGCTGTCCACCTGTCCCTTCAGGCCCACCACCTTGGCATAGGCCACCTGGGGGCGTTCCCCCTGGGTGAGCAGCTGGACGCACTGGGCAGCAGAGTCTGCCCGCTGGTCGTACTGGCCGGGGAGAAACTCCATGGCGAACACCTGGAAGTCCTCTGGCAGGGAGAAGCCAGCGGGATACACGCTGTCCATATTCGGCTCTGACAAAACCGTCCCGGCAGCCAGCTGGAATTGCTCTGGCGTCAAGCCCTCCACGTCGTAACGGTTGAGAATACGGACAGCCTCCAGGCTGTCCAGCCCCAGGTTTTCCCGCAGGTCGGCCAGCATTCCCTGGGCCTCCACGTCAAAGCCGGGATTTTTTTCTACAAACACTCTTGTAACCATATTTAATCCTCCAAACATCCAGCGCCTGGCAGCAGCCAAGCCTGATTTGCGCCTGCCGAAGCGTATGCCTGTACACGGCCGCGTAAGCTGTAGGTTCCGTCCTGGTCCGCGCTATGTATCCTACAAGCCCGGAGAGTTTACTCTGCACTTTTGCGAAGCAAAAGCGAGCGTAGCGAAGAGAGGAAACTCCCCGTACACGGCCCCATAAGCTATAGTTCCTATCATGGTCCGCGCCGTGTACCGTGTACCCTACAAGCCGTGAGAGTTTACTCTGCACTTTTGCGAAGCAAAAGCGAGCGCAGCGAAGAGAGGAAACTCCCCGTACACGGCCACATAAGTTGTAGGCCCTATCTTGGTCCGCGCCGTGTACCGTGTGCCTATTATAGCACGGCTTGCCCGCTTTTTCAACTGGGCAGTGCGGCCAAGCGGGGGCGGGCCGGGAGTTTTTTCCGGCATGGCCTGCCGGGGCTTCCTGGAAATCTATAAAAAACTATTGCTTTCCGGGAAAACAGCGTGTATCATAATTGTATCGAAGGAAAACAGGGGGAATGACCATGAACGGGAATAGGGGGCCGCTGCCAAACAGGGCCGGGCCTTGGGGCTGCGGGGAGGCATAGACTATGTATCACTTTTTTGCCATGCTCTCCCGGATGAAATACATCAACCGCTGGGGCCTGATGCGCAACACCCGGGAGGAAAACCTCTGTGAGCACAGCCTGGAGGTGGCCATTGTGGCCCATGCCCTGGCGGTGATTGGCAACAAGCGCTTTGGCCGCGGGTATGACCCCCAGCGGGCGGCAGCCCTGGCCCTGCTTCACGACGCCTCGGAGATCATCACCGGGGACATGCCCACTCCTGTGAAATACCACTCGGAGGAGATCCGCCGGGCATATGCAGAGGTGGAGGGTCTGGCTGTGGAGCATCTGGTCTCCATGCTGCCGGAGGAGCTGCGGGAGGAGTACCGGGAGCTGATGACCATGAACGGGCCGGAGGACCAGGCTCTGCGGTCCATTGTAAAAGCGGCGGACCGGATCTCTGCGGTGATCAAGTGCGTGGAGGAGCGCCAGAGCGGCAACCGGGATTTCAGCAAGGCGGAGCAGACCATCATGGCCACCATCCGGGAGATGAAACTGCCGGAGGCCGACTACTTTTTGGACCAGTTCCTGCCTAGCTACGGCCTGCCCATTGAGGACCAGGACTACACCCGTCAGGCGGGACTGAAATTTGGAGAGGCCTCTCAGCTGGTGTTCTCCAAGGTGTTGAAATGAAGGAGGACATGCCATGGTAAAACTGGGCGGGCTGGAGATTAAAGGCCAGGCAGTGCTGGCCCCCATGGCCGGGGTGACGGACGGGGCCTTCCGCCGGATATGCCAGGACCTGGGCGCGGCCTACACGGTCAGCGAGATGCTCAGTGCCCGGGCCATGGACTTTGACGACCGGAAGACCGGGCTGCTGGCGGACATCAGCCACGACAGCGGGCCTGTGTTTTTGCAGATATTCGGGGACGACCCGGCCTGCATGGGCCGGGCTGCAGAGAGGCTTTGCCGGCTGGAACCAGCGGGCATTGACATCAACATGGGCTGCCCCATGCCGAAGATTACCGGAGGCGGGGCGGGCAGCGCCCTGCTGAAGGACCCCCGGCGCTGCGCGGAGGTGACAGCAGCGGTAAAAGCTGCCGCCGGGGGCCTGCCTGTTACGGTGAAGCTGCGCTCTGGCTGGGACAGGGGGCATATCAACGCGGTGGAGGTGGCAAAGCGCTGCCAGGAGGCCGGGGCTGCGGCTGTCTGCGTCCACGCCAGGACCCGGGACCAGCTGTATGCCGGTCAGGCGGACTGGCAGGTGATACGGCAGGTCAAGCAGGCGGTGTCTATTCCGGTGATTGGCAACGGGGATGTGACGGACCCTCTTTCCGCTGGGGCCATGCTGGCGCAGACCGGCTGCGACCTGGTGGCCGTGGGCCGGGGGGCCCTGGGAAATCCCTGGGTGTTCCGGGACATTAACGCCCATCTGCGGGACGAGAGCCTGTGGATGCCCCCGCCCACCCTGACTCAGAGGCTGGTGACCATGCGCAGGCACATCGGCCTGATGTGCGAGTATAAAGGGGAAGGCCGGGCCATGCGGGAGGCCCGCAAGCATGTGGGCTGGTACCTGAAAGGGATGCGGGGCGCCGCTGCTTTCCGGCGCAGGGCCGGGGAGCTGTGTACCCTCCGGGACCTGGACCAGCTGGCGGAAGAGGTGTACCGGGTGTCTTTAGAGGGCGGGGACCAGGCCTAAAAACCCCCGGCCTCTGCCGGGGCCGGAGTCTGTGTGAAAACGGGAGAAATGCTGGATTTTTAGTCAGAAACGGGTGGCTTCAAGGAAAAAACCGCAAGAAAAGCTGGTGCCTTTCGAGAGTTTTTGACATCGAAAGCACCGTTTTTGGTCTCAGCTTTTCAGAGCTTTCAAACAGGCTCTAAGGCGGCGGGCCGGGGCACTGGCCTGTTTCGCTTGTGAAGCGCACCACGTCGTTGGGGGTGCAGCGGAGGATTGCGCACAGCTTTTCCAGGGTAAGCAGGGTGATGTTCCTGCCCTTTTTCAAGGCGTCCAGAGTTCGGTTGTCAATGCCGTTTTTAAGCAGCTGGTACTGGCTGACTCCGCGTGCCTGCATGGTTTTCCACAAGGGACTGTAATCTATCATCTGGACCTCCATATATCTGCGATATGTTTTAGATTATAGGAAGGTGCGTGAAAGTTGGGTATTGTGAACAAATTCACAATATGCTATAATAGATACAGACAGATGGAAAAGGAGGAGAATTATGGAGGAATTATTAAAAAATTTTTGCAAGGTCCTGTGCCGGGTCCGCAAAGAGTCTGGCCGCACACAGGCAGAGGTTGCCGACGCGCTGGGAATCGACCGGTCGGTTTATGCATACTATGAGATGGGGAAAGTGGCGCCGGATCTGCCTGCCCTGCGGAAGCTGCTGGACCTTTACGGCCTGCCGGCGGAGATGTTCCTGTATCCAGAGCGGTTCAACGGCCAGCCGGAGGAATGACCGCCTTTGGGGGGAAGCAGTGTCCGAAAGGTAGCTTTTTGACGATGTTTTGGCCTCCGGCGGCTCAGGGGCTTCGCCCCCAAGACCCCCCCACCTTTGAAAAGGTGGACGAAACTTTTTGCTTTTTTGCTGCCGAAAGATTTCTCGTTTAACAACTTGGTTTGGACACTCCCGGGGGAAACTTCCCCTTGCAATTTGGCGGGGCCTGTGCTAAAATAAAGGATAATAAAGCCTGTTTGTTCCCAAAAGCCCTAAAAGCGGGACCCCGGAGACGGTATTCTCCGGGGTTTTTTTAGGGCTTGTTTGAAAATAGAGAAAGTGCCGGATTTTTGAATCAAAACAAGAGATTTCAAGGCGGAAACCGCAAGGAATACTTTCTGTATTTCGAGGATTTCCAACACAGAAAGCTTTTGCTTTGAGCAAAAAGACGGTATTTGCGATTTTTCAAACAGGCCCTAGTAAAAATTCGATAAAATAAGGGAAATAGGGGCTTTTGCCTGCCGCGGGCGCTTACTCTTTCCTTTGGAGGTATTCTATTATGAAACTGCTGGTTTTAGACGGCAACAGTATCCTGAACCGGGCCTTCTATGGGGTGAAGCTGCTCTCCACCAAGTCCGGGGACTTCACCAACGGCATATACGGGTTTCTCACCATGTTTAAAAAGATCTATGACGAGACCCAGCCCGAGGCCGTGGCCATTGCCTTTGACCGGCGGGCGCCTACCTTCCGGCACAAGCAGTACGCTGGGTATAAGGCCAACCGCAAGGGCATGCCGGAGGAGCTGGCCCAGCAGCTGCCTGTGCTGCAGGAGCTGCTCCAGGACCTGGGGTATAAGATTGTCAGCTGCGAGGGGTGGGAGGCGGACGATATTTTGGGCACCCTGTCCGCGGCCTGTGAGAAGGAGGGCAATACCTGCCTGATTGCCACCGGGGACCGGGACAGCCTGCAGCTGGTCTCGGCCTCTACCACGGTGCGCCTGGCCGCCACCAAGTTCGGCCAGCCCCAGGTGACCCTGTATGACCAGGCCAAGATCATGGAGGAGTACGGGATCACCCCGCCCCAGATGATTGACCTGAAGGCCATTCAGGGGGACAGCTCGGACTGTATTCCCGGCGTGGCGGGCATTGGCCCTAAGGGCGCGGGGGAGCTTATCAAACGGTTTGGCAGCCTGCAAAATGTGTACAGCAGCCTGGACAGCCCGGACATCAAGCCCGCTGCCCGGAAAAAGCTGGAGGCCTCCCGGGACAACGCCTTTCTCAGCTATGAGCTGGGGACCATCCGCCGGGACGCGCCTGTGGAGACAGACATAGGGGCCTATGTGCCGGGAGACGGGGACCCCCAAAAGGCAGGGGCCACCATGGTGCGGCTGGAGCTGTTTACCCTGCTGGAAAAATTCGGCCTGACCGCCCTGGGCACAGACCCGGAGGCGGCCCCTGCCGCTGGCCGGCCGGAGCTGATGGAGCTGGCGGACGGCGCCAGTATGCTGCCCCGGCTGGAGGACGTGGGGGAGGCGGTGTTCTTCTGCCAATGGGCCAAGGACGGGCAGCTGGAGGCCCTGGTCTTTGCCCACAAGGACGTGCTGTGGCGGGTAAGGCCGGACCCGGCCTTTCTGCTGGCTTTTTTTACCAATGAGCGCATCCGGAAATCCACCCACCATGTGAAGCCCCTGCACCGGCTGGCCCTTTCCATGGACTGCCGTTTGGAGGGGGTGAAGCTGGACACAGCCCTGGCCGCCTATCTGCTGAACCCCTCGGCCACGGGATATGACGTGCTGCGGCTGGCAGCGGAGTACGCGGTGCCCCTGCCGGACTTTGAGGAGCCGGAGCTGAACGCTGCCGCTGTGCTGCCGGAGCTGTGCGCGGCCCTGTCCAAAGCCATAGACGGCAACGGCCAGCGGGAGCTGCTGGAGACCATTGAGATCCCCCTCTGCCTGGTGCTGGCCCAGATGGAGCACATCGGCTTTTATGTGGACAGGCAGAGCATAGAGGACTATGGCAAACAGCTGGAACTGCAGGCCAGCAGCCTGCACGACTCCATCATCCAGCAGGTGGGGTACGAGTTCAACATCAACTCTCCCAAGCAGCTGGGAGAGGCGCTGTTTGACAGGATGAAGCTGCCCCACGGCAAAAAGACCAAGACCGGATGGTCCACCAATGTGGACGTGCTGGAGGGCCTGCGGGCCGAGGCCCCTGTGGTGGACGATATCCTGAAGTACCGCACAGTGGCCAAGCTGAAGTCCACCTACTGCGACGGCCTGCTGAAGGTGATTGGCCCGGACGGGCGTATTCATTCCAGCTTTAATCAGACAGAGACCCGCACCGGGCGGATCTCCAGCACAGAGCCCAACCTGCAGAACATTCCGGTGCGCACGCCCATGGGCCGGGAACTGCGGAAGTTCTTTGCCGCCGGACAGGAGAACGGCCCCTGCGTGCTGGTGGACGCGGACTACAGCCAGATTGAGCTGCGGGTGCTGGCCCATGTGGCCAATGACGCGGCCATGCGGGAGGACTTTCTGGAGGGCCACGACATCCACGCCTCCACAGCGGCCAGGGTGTTCGACCTGCCCCAGGAGCTGGTCACTCCCCAGCTGCGCAGCCGGGCTAAAGCAGTGAACTTTGGCATTGTGTACGGCATTGGGGCCTACTCCCTCTCCCAGGATATAGGCGTTAGTGTAAAAGAGGCGGACGCCTACATCAAAGAGTACCTGCGCAACTATGCCGGGGTAGACCGGTACATGCAGGAGGTGGCGGAAAAGGCCAGGGAGCAGGGCTATGTGGAGACCATATTCGGCCGCAGGCGGTATCTGCCGGAGCTGAAGAGCAGCAACTTCAACATGCGCTCCTTTGGCCAGCGGGTGGCCCGCAACATGCCCATACAGGGGGCTGCGGCGGACATCATTAAGATTGCCATGATCCGGGTGAGCCGTCGGCTGGAGCAGGAGGGCCTGCGGGCCAGAATGATTCTGCAGGTCCACGACGAGCTGATTGTGGAGTGCCCGGAGGAGGAGCAGGAGCAGGTGAAAAAGCTGCTGGCCCAGGAGATGGAACAGGCGGTGAACCTGTCTGTGCCCATGGTGGCGGAGGCCAGCGCAGGGAGAACCTGGTACGACGCCAAGGGCTGACCCATACCCCGGACGGATCAAAAAGGAAGAAAGCAGGCAAAGAGGGAGGGGCCCGGTTCCCCTCCCTCTTTTGCGCTGAAAATCCCGCGGGCGGGCGGCAAGTTCTGCGGGTTTTGCCGGAAAATGAGTGCAAAAAAGCACCCCGCAGGGCGCATAAACGCAAAAATTTAAAAATATACGGAAAATTTCCTGGCAGGGCTTGACAACAGGGCAAGGGTGGTTTACAATAATATACTGTATCATCATCGGTAAAAGAGACCGCTTGTACCTGTACACCAGTATACCACAGGCCCGAAAGGGTGTCAAGCGGTCCACGCAAAAAAACTGATTTTTTGTGTAATTTTATGGGTGGAACACGGAGGCTCCGGCAAAAGGTTTCAGACGGGGCCGTGCGACAAATTCAAGGATAGGAGTGGCTGCGCTACATGGTGAATGTAAAACCGGTCCAGCTGGGAAAAACCACGCGGATGAGTTTTGGCAAGATCGAGGAAGTTCTGGAAATGCCCAATCTCATCGAAATACAGAAAAACTCGTATGATTGGTTTTTGAAGGAAGGGTTGAAGGAAGTCTTTGACGACGTGTCGGGCATCACGGACTTTAACGACAATCTGGTGCTGGATTTCGTGGACTACAAGCTGGATGAAAAGCCCAACTACAGCGTGACCGAGTGCAAAGAACGGGACGCGACTTACGCGGCCGCCCTGCGGGTGACGGCGCGGCTGCTCAACAAAGAGTCTGGGGAGATTAAGGAAAGCGAAGTCTTTATGGGCGACTTTCCCCTGATGACCCAAAGCGGCACCTTTGTCATCAACGGCGCGGAGCGGGTCATTGTCTCCCAGCTGGTGCGCTCTCCGGGCGTGTACTACAAAATGGACTATGACCGCTCTGGTAAAGAGCTGTTCAGCTCCACCATCATCCCCAACCGGGGCGCCTGGCTGGAGTATGAGAACGATATAAACGATGTGTTTTATGTGCGCATTGACAAGAACCGGAAGATTCCCATCACGGTGTTTATCCGCTGCCTGGGGCTGGGCACGGACCAGCAGATTCTGGACTTCTTTGGAGAGGACGACCGGATACGGGCCACGCTGGAAAAAGACTCTTGCCACTCGGTGGAGGAGGCCCTGTTCGAGCTGTACCGCAAGCTGCGTCCCAGCGAGCCGCCTACTTTGGAAAGCGCCCAAAGCCACTTGAACGGCCTGTTCTTTGACCCCCGGCGGTACGACCTCTCCCGGGTGGGCCGGTACAAGTACAACAAAAAGCTGCGGCTGGAGGGACGGCTGACAGGCCAGACTTTGGCCCAGCCCGTGGCGGACCCCTCTACCGGGGAGTTGCTGGCAGAGGCGGGGACCACGGTAAGCCGGGAGCTGGCCCTTCAGCTGGACGAGGCGGGCGTGACCTCTGTAACCGTGACCCTGGAGGACCGGGACGTGCGGATCATCTCCAATGGTATGGTGGACATTGCCAGCTATGTAACGGAATTTGACGCCCTGAAGGAGTGCGGCATCAACGAGCGGGTCAGCTTCCCGGTGCTGCGGGAGATTCTGGACCAGTGCGAGGGGGATGCAGCCAAGCTGAAGGCGGCCCTGAAGGCCCGCCGGGCGGAGCTGATTCCCAACCACATCACCATTGAGGATATTTTTGCCACCATCAACTATATGAACTGCCTGGCTGTGGGCTTGGGCGTGACGGACGACATTGACCATCTGGGCAACCGGCGCATCCGCTCTGTGGGCGAACTGCTGCAAAACCAGTTCCGCATTGGCTTCTCCCGGCTGGAGCGGGTGATTCGGGAGCGCATGACCCTGCAGGCAGCGGACCTGGAGCAGCTGACCCCCCACTCGCTGATCAACATCCGGCCTGTGGTGGCAGCTATCAAGGAGTTCTTCGGCTCATCGCCCCTGTCCCAGTTCATGGACCAGACCAACCCCCTGGCAGAGCTGACCCACAAGCGGCGGCTGTCTGCCCTGGGCCCTGGCGGCCTTTCCCGGGACCGGGCCAGTTTTGAGGTGCGGGACGTACACTACACCCACTATGGCCGCATGTGCCCGATTGAGACGCCGGAAGGCCCCAACATCGGCTTGATCTCCTACCTGGCCACCTTTGCCCGCATCAACGAGTACGGTTTTATCGAGGCGCCTTTCCGCCGGGTGGACAAGGCCACCGGGCAGGTGACAGACGAGGTCTCCTATATGACCGCGGACGTGGAGGACGACTTTATTGTGGCCCAGGCCAACGAGCCCTTGGACGAGGAGAAGCGCTTTGTCCACAAGCGAGTGGTCTGCCGCCATTTGAGCGAATTTGTGGAAGTGGACCCCAGCCGGGTGGACTACATGGACATTACCCCCCGGATGGTGGTCTCTGTGGCCACCTCCATGATCCCCTTCCTGGAGAACGACGACGCCAACCGGGCCCTGATGGGGTCTAACATGCAGAAACAGGCAGTGCCGCTGATCAAGACGGAGAGCCCCATTGTGGGCACCGGCATGGAGTATAAGGCCGGCGTAGACTCCGGCGTGTGCGTGCTGGCCAAACGGGGGGGCGTGGTCAAGTCGGTCAGCGCCAACCTGGTGCGGGTCACCGCGGACAACGGCGACATTGACGACTATGAGATCATCAAGTTTATGCGCTCTAACCAGAGCACCTGCATCAACCAGGTGCCTGTGGTGGACGCGGGCGAACGGGTGGAAAAGGGCAGCGTCATTGCAGACGGCCCGGGCATTAAGAACGGCGAGATCTCCCTGGGCAAAAACGCGCTCATCGGTTTTATGACCTGGGAGGGCTACAACTACGAGGACGCGGTTCTGCTGAACGAAAAGATTGTGCGCAACGATGTGTACACCTCTATCCACATAGAGGAGTATGAGATGGAGGCCCGGGACACCAAGCTGGGGCCGGAGGAGATTACCCGGGATATCCCCAACATGAGCGGGGAGAGCATGGGCGACCTGGACGACCGGGGCATCATCCGGGTGGGCGCGGATGTGCGCGCCGGAGATATTCTGGTGGGCAAGGTGACCCCCAAGGGCGAGACCGAGCTGACCGCCGAGGAGCGGCTGCTGCGGGCCATTTTTGGCGAGAAGGCCAGAGAGGTGCGGGACACCTCCCTGCGGGTGCCCCACGGCGAGTACGGCGTGGTGGTGGACGTGAAGGTCTTTACCCGGGAGAACAGCCACGATGAGCTCTCCCCCGGCGTAAACAAGGTGGTGCGCTGTTATATTGCCCAGAAGAGAAAGATCAGCGTGGGCGACAAGATGGCCGGCCGCCACGGCAACAAGGGCGTGGTCTCCCGGATTCTGCCGGAGGAGGAGATGCCCTTCCTGCCGGACGGCACACCCCTGGATATTGTGCTGAACCCCCTGGGCGTGCCCAGCCGCATGAACATCGGCCAGGTGCTGGAGGTCCACCTGGGCATGGCGGCCAGCGCTTTGGGCTGGAAGATTATGACCCCGGTGTTTGACGGCGCCCACGAGGCGGATATCCGGGAGTGCTTCCGCATGAGCGACCTGCACGAGGACGGGAAGTTCTGGCTGCGGGACGGCCGCACGGGCGAATATTTCGACAACCCTGTGACAGTGGGATATATGTATTACCTGAAGCTGCACCATCTGGTGGACGATAAGATCCATGCCCGCAGCACAGGCCCCTACTCCCTGGTTACCCAGCAGCCCCTGGGCGGCAAGGCCCAGTTTGGCGGCCAGCGTTTTGGTGAGATGGAGGTGTGGGCTTTGGAGGCCTACGGCGCGGCCTATACCCTGCAGGAGATTCTGACCGTGAAGTCGGACGACGTGGTGGGCCGGGTGAAGACCTACGAGGCCATTGTGAAGGGTCAGAACATCCCCACCCCGGGTATTCCCGAGAGCTTTAAGGTGCTTATTAAGGAGCTGCAGAGCTTGGGCCTGGATGTGAAGGTGCTGGACCAGAACAACGAGGAGATCGACCTGAAGCAGACCTTTGACGACGACGACATGGGCCTGGCCCCTGCCGGCGAGTTTGACGAGCAGAACGTGGCCGACGACCTGGACGGCTATTACCAGGAGGACGAGGACGGCGAGCTGATTGAAGAGGAGGAAGAAGAGGATTACGGCGGAGACTTGGACGATGAGGACTTTGGCCTGGACAGCGATGAGGAAGACGATTTTTAACAGCGGGAAAGGAAGACGGTGGCAGGTATGGAATTCAACACATTTGAATCAATCAAGATCGGTCTGGCTTCGACAGACCAGGTCAGGGAGTGGTCTCATGGAGAGGTAAAAAAGCCGGAGACCATCAACTACCGCACGTTAAAGCCTGAGCGGGACGGCCTTTTCTGCGAGCGTATCTTTGGCCCCACCAAGGACTGGGAGTGCCACTGCGGCAAGTACAAGCGCATCCGCTATAAGGGGAAGATATGCGACCGCTGCGGCGTGGAGGTCACCCGCAGCAAGGTGCGCCGGGAGCGCATGGGCCACATCGAGCTGGCGGCGCCGGTGTCCCACATCTGGTACTTTAAGGGCATACCCAGCCGCATGGGACTGATTTTGGACCTGTCTCCCCGGATCTTGGAGAAGGTGCTGTATTTTGCCCTGTACATTGTGACGGACCCCGGAGAGGTGCGGGAGCTCTCAAAAATGCAGACCCTGACAGAGAAGGAGTACCGGGACCTGAAGGAGAAGTACGAGGACGACTTTAAGGCTGGCATGGGGGCAGAGGCCATTAAGGAGCTGCTCTGTGAGCTGGACCCGGAGAAGCTCTCCGTAGAACTGAAGGAGGAGCTGGAGGCCGCCAGCGGCCAGAAGCGTATGCGGCTGCTGAAGCGCCTGGAGGTGGTGGAGTCCTTCCGGGTTTCCGGCAACCGGCCGGAGTGGATGATTTTGGACGTGGTGCCGGTGATTCCCCCGGATATCCGGCCCATGGTGCAGCTGGACGGCGGGCGCTTTGCCACCAGCGACCTGAACGACCTGTACCGCCGGGTGATCAACCGCAACAACCGCTTGAAGCGGCTGCTGGAGCTGGGCGCGCCGGACATCATTGTGCGCAACGAGAAGCGGATGCTCCAGGAGGCGGTGGACGCCCTGATTGACAACGGCCGCCGGGGCCGGCCTGTAACGGGCCCCAACAACCGTCCGCTGAAGTCCCTTTCTGACATGCTGAAGGGCAAGCAGGGACGCTTCCGGCAGAACCTGCTGGGCAAGCGCGTGGACTACTCGGGCCGCTCGGTTATTGTGGTGGGGCCGGAGCTGAAGATGTACCAGTGCGGCCTGCCCAAGGAGATGGCCCTGGAACTCTTTAAGCCCTTTGTGATGAAGCGGCTGGTGGAGACCGGTGCGGTCAGCAATATCAAGGCGGCCCGCAAGTCCGTGGAGCGGGCCAAGGGCGAAGTGTGGGACGCCCTGGAAGTGGTTATCAAAAACCACCCGGTGCTGCTGAACCGGGCCCCCACCCTGCACCGGCTGGGCATCCAGGCCTTTGAGCCCGTGCTGGTAGAGGGCCGGGCCCTGAAGCTGCACCCCCTGGTGTGTACGGCTTACAAC
The DNA here is from genome assembly GCA_910588415.1 of uncultured Oscillospiraceae bacterium. Lineage (GTDB taxonomy): Bacteria > Bacillota > Clostridia > Oscillospirales > Acutalibacteraceae > Acutalibacter. The sequence continues at coordinate 12,580 of CAJUPK010000047.1, forward strand.
GCGGACTTTGACGGCGACCAGATGGCTGTGCATGTGCCCCTTTCCGCAGAGGCCCAGGCAGAGGCCCGGTTCCTGATGCTGGCTGCCAACAACCTGCTGAAGCCCTCTGACGGCAGCCCGGTTACCGTGCCCACCCAGGACATGGTGCTTGGCTCCTATTACCTGACCTTGGACAAGGACGGCGAAGTGGGCGAGGGCAAGGTGTTCCGCAATATGGACGAGGCGCTGATGGCCTATGACGCGAAAGCTATCAGCCTGCACGCGAAGATCAAGGTACGGCGCACCGTGGAGTGGGACGGCCGGCAGATCAGCGGCCTGGTGGAGACCACCATGGGCCGGATGATCTTCAACCGCCCCATTCCCCAGGACCTGGGCTACGTGGACCGCTCTACCCCGGAGAAGGCGCTGGGCTTTGAGATTGACTTCTTGGTGGGGTCCAAGCAGCTGAAAAAGATCATTGACCGCTGCATTAAGGTCCATGGTACAGAGCGCTCTGCGGAGATGCTGGACGAGATCAAGGCCCAGGGGTACAAATACTCCACCATCAGCGGCATGACGGTGGCGGTGTGCGACGCCACCATTCCCGCCCAAAAGTCTGAGCTGCTGGCTGCCGCCCAGAACGAGGTGAACGAGATTGCCGACGAGTACAGCGAGGGCTTCCTGTCTGAGCGGGAGCGGTACGAGGCAGTGCTGAAGGTCTGGGACAAATGCACCCGGGATGTGGCCACTGCCCTGCAGAAGGGCCTGGACCGGTACAACCCCATCTTTATGATGGCGGACTCCGGCGCCCGAGGCAGCATCTCCAACCTGAACCAGCTGGCGGGTATGCGGGGCAACATCTCCAATACCTCCGGCAAGACCATTGAAATTCCCATCAAGTCCAATTACCGGGAGGGCTTGAATGTTTTGGAATACTTCATCTCCTCCCGCGGCGCCCGGAAGGGCACCACGGACACAGCCCTGCGCACCGCGGACTCGGGCTACCTGACCCGCCGCCTGGTGGACGTATCCCAGGAGGTGGTTATCCGGGAGGAGGACTGCGGTACCCACGAGGGCATTGAAGTCTTTGAGATCAAGTCCGGGCCGGAGTCCATTGAGCCCCTGCACGAGCGGCTGGTGGGCCGATACCTGACCGAGGACTTCTGCGACGAGGACGGCAATGTGCTGGTGTCCAGAGACAAGCTGATGGACGACCAGGACGCTGACACCATCATTGGCCGGGGGGTGGAGCGCATCAAGATTCGCTCTGTGCTGAACTGTCGGGCCAAAAACGGTGTGTGCAAGCACTGCTACGGCGCGTCTATGGCCACGGGCAAGCCTGCCCAGGTGGGCGAGGCCGTGGGTATTATTGCCGCCCAGTCCATCGGCGAGCCGGGCACCCAGCTGACCATGCGTACCTTCCATACCGGCGGCGTGGCCAGCGCGGACGACATCACCCAGGGTCTTCCCCGTATTGACGAGCTGTTCGAGGGCCGCAAGCCCAAGCATGTGGCCATTATCAACGAGCTGGACGGCCAGGTGAGCTTTGAGGAGATCAAGAAGAACCGCCATGTGGTGGTGACCAATGAGGAGACAGGCGAGTCCAAGTCCTACCTGATTCCCTTCGGCTCCCGGCTGACGGTAAAAGAAGGGGAGTATATCAAGCGGGGCAAGTATATTACAGAAGGTTCTGTCAGCCCCCACGACGTGCTGGCCATCAGCGGCGTGCAGGAGGTGCAGGACTACCTGATTCAGGAAGTGCAGCGGGTATACCGGATGCAGGGCGTGGACATCAATGACAAGCACATTGAGATTATTGTGCGGCAGATGCTGCGGAAGGTCCGGCTGGACGACGCGGGCGACACGGATCTGATGGTGGGAGCCCTGACGGACAAGAACGAGATCTATTATGCCAACGAGGACGTCCGCCGCCGCATTGCCCTGGGCGAGACGGAACTGCGGGAGGCCACCTTTACCCCGGTGCTGCTGGGTATCACCAAGGCCTCTCTGGCCACAGACTCCTTCATGTCCGCGGCCTCTTTCCAGGAGACCACCCGGGTACTCACCGACGCGGCCATCAAGGGCAAAGTGGACTCCCTGGTGGGCCTGAAGGAGAACGTGATTCTGGGCAAGCTGGTTCCCGCCGGCACGGGCCTGAAGGTGTATGGCCAGGTGGAGATCGAGTCGCGGATCCCGGAAGAGCCGGTACGGGTCTACAACGAGGCGGGGCCCGCAGGGGGCCAAAGCGCGCCGGAGACAGCCCCTGCCCGGCTGGGCGGGTTAGAGAGTTTGAACGCCCTGCCGGAGATGGAAGAGGACGATGACGAGCCAGTGGAACTGCTGGAGCCAGCCGGAGAATTTGACTTGCCGGTGGAGCCTGCCCCTGAAGTGGTATAAGCTTTTAGTTAAAAAGCGGAAAATCCCCGGCAGCATGGAAAAAACTTGACAGGGCTTGTCCCTTGGTGTTATAATCCGTAAGTGGGCTGAATAGAGGGAAAACGGCCCCTGCCCAGCCCAAAAACCAGGCGAACAGGCGGGTAAACCGCCATCGCATAGAAAATTTTTGAAGAAGGAGGTGCAGCTATGCCTACCTTTAACCAGCTGGTTAAAAATGGCAGGTCTGATGTTGTGAAGAAGTCCAAGGCCCCCGCGCTTTTGAAGGGGTGGAACTCCAAAAAGCGTTCGGCCATTGACCAGGACTCTCCCCAGAAGCGGGGCGTGTGTACAACAGTGACTACCCGTACACCCAGAAAGCCCAACTCTGCTCTGCGGAAGATTGCCCGGGTGCGGCTTTCCAATGGCATCGAGGTGCTCTGCTATATCCCTGGCGTGGGACACAACCTGCAGGAGCACAGCGTGGTTAGTATTGGCGGCGGCCGTGTGCGCGACCTGCCTG
>CAJUPK010000048.1:0-13572 GCA_910588415.1 uncultured Oscillospiraceae bacterium
CTTTCTGGCTGCCTGATGGGAATAGGCTCCCCGCACCCCCTGGCAGACCACCCGGCCCAGAGGGCTGGGCATCCGGCGGCTGGCGGTGCGCTCCAGCTCCCGCAGCTCTGAGTCCCCAGTGAGCATCTGGTGCTGCCTGGCCCGGCTGATGGCCATGATGGACTGGTACAGAGCAGCCGCGCTGGCCCCCATGGCTCCGGCTTTCTGGCTGACCCGCTCCAAGATCTCCCGCTCCCGCTGGACATTCAGCACAGGCGCGCCAGCCTGGCCCTTAATCTCCGCTACCCGCTGAGAACACTCCATCCTCTTTAAAAACAGCGGCAGCAGCTGGCTGTCAATCCGGTCTATCTCCTCCCGCTCCCTGGCAAGCTTCTCCTGAAACTCTCTCTCGTCCATAGGCTCTCTCCTCTTTTCTATGCGTTCTCCCTAGCCCTTTCTGCCGCCTAGCCAGGAGTTTTCCGGTACTCCTGCGCAGCAGGGGGCGGCCGCTTCGCAGCCGAGGGAAACTCCGTGACTTGCCGGAGGCAATGTCATATAGTTTCCGCCAATCCACCCAGCCAGGAGTTTTCCGGTACTCCTGCGCAGCAGGAGGCGGCTGCTTCGCGGCCGAGGGAAACTCCGTGACTTGCCGGAGGCAATGTCATATAGTTTCCACCAATCCACCCAGCCAGGAGTTTTCCGGCACTCCTGCGCAGCAGGAGGCGGCTGCTTCGCAGCCGAGGGAAACTCCGTGACTTGCCGAAGGCAATGTCAAAGTTTCCCGCTCTGGGCCAGCAATTCCACAGCCGCTATACAGGCCGCTGCCTCTAAAGCCACCGCGGCCCTGGGCACAATGCAGGGGTCATGCCGCCCGGTCACCCGCAGCTTGGCGTTGGTCCCAGCCTGCAGGTCTACGGTGTCCTGCTCCCGGCTGATGGACGGCGTGGGCTTAAACGCCGCGGAAAAAATCAGGGGCATACCGCTGGTAATCCCCCCCAAAATGCCCCCCGCGTGATTGGTTCGGGTTTTGATCTGCCCCGCCTCGTCCATATAGAAGGGGTCGTTGTTTTCACTGCCCAGCATCTCCGCCACCCGGAAGCCCGCCCCAAAGGACAGCCCCTTCACCGCCGGAATACCGAACACCAAAGAGGCGATCCGATTCTCCGCCCCGCCGAACATGGGGTCTCCCATTCCAGCGGGCAGGCCCAGAATGGCACATTCCACCAGGCCCCCTGCGCTGTTCTGGGCCATGCGGGCCTCTTCAATGGCGCCCCGCATCCCCTGCCGTACAGCTGGGTCAATCACCGGGAAGTATTCCCCGCTCAACCGTTCCAGCAGGGCAGGGGACAAGCCCACCGGGTCAAAGGGCCTGTCCTCCCCCTTGTACCCGGCGATTTTCCGCACATGGGCGCCCACCGTTACTCCTCGCCGGGCCAGAAGCTGTCGGGCCACAGCCCCGGCAAACACCAGCGGGGCTGTCAGCCGCCCAGAAAAATGCCCGCCGCCCCGCACATCCTGGTATCCGCCGTATTTCACCTGGGCCGTGTAATCCGCATGGCCAGGCCGGGGCAGGGTTTTCAGCTGGCTGTAATCCTTCGAGCGCTGGTTGGTATTCTCAATGATGGCGCATAAGGGCGCGCCCGTGGTCACCCCGTCCAAAAGGCCGCAGAGCACCCGGGGCTGGTCCGCCTCCTTCCGGGTGGTGGACGTGGGGTCCTGTCCCGGAGCCCGGCGGGCCATTTGGGCCAGCAGCTGCTCCCAGTCCAGAGGCTCTCCTGGGGGCAGTCCCTCTATATTCACTCCAATGGCCTCTGTATGGCTGCCTCCAAAAATCGATATGCGAAATCTCTCACCCCAGCTGGACGACATCCGCTACACCTCCCAAGCTTTTCAAATCCCGATAGAAATTCGGATAGGTCTTCTGTATGCTCCAAGGGTCCGTCACCCTTACGGGCCCGGCGCTGCGCAGGCCAGCTCCCGCCAGGGCCATCAGTACCCGATGGTCGTTCTGGCCCTGGGCCAGTCCCCCGGCAAAGCGCTCCACCCCCTGAATGACCAGCTCGTCCCCCTCTGCCCTGGCCTGGCCGCCCAGGGCGTTGATGGCCGCCTCCATGGCTGCCAGCCGGTCGCTCTCCTTCAGGCGCAGCCGCCCGGCATTGACAAAACGGGTCTCTCCCTGGCTCAAGGCCCCGCAGACCGAGGCCGCCGGCACCATGTCCGTAATCTGGGATACGTCCAGCTTCTGGCCCCGAAGGCCCCCAAAAGGGACGTCTGGGTGCTGGTTTTGGGCTGCCAGCACTCCGTTCTCCCACCAGATATCCAGCCCAAACCGGCCAAACACCTCTACGCAGGCCCGGTCCCCCTGCAGGGAATTCCGGTCCAGCCCTGCCAGCCGCACCGCCGCTCCCTGGGGGGACAGCGCCGCTAGGTTTAAAAAGAACGCTGCCTGGGACCAGTCTCCCTCCACCGTATATTCCCCTAGGGAATATACCTGGTTCCCCGGCGTCTGCCAGCCCTGGCCGCTGTCCGGCAGGCACAGGCCGCAGTCCCGCAAAATGGCCAGGGTCATGTCCACATAGCCCCGAGATTCCAGCGGCGAGGTCAGCTCTATACGGCTGTCCCCTGGCAGTAGAGGCAGGGCCATCAGCAGTCCCGTGACAAACTGGGAGCTGATATTCCCCGGCAGGCTGTACAGCCCGGGGGTCAGCCTGCCCTCTATCTCCAGAGGAAGCCCCCCCTGGCTGCGGAAGGCCACCCCGTGCTCTGGCAACAGCTGGCCGTACACCCCAATAGGCCGCTGGGGCAGACGGCCCCGGCCCGTAAAGCGCCAGCGGCCCCCCAAGGCCGCCGCTATAGGGATGATGAACCGCAGCAGAGAGCCGGATTCCCCGCAGTCGATCTCTCCCTCCTGGGCAAGCCTGTCCGGCGTGCTGACCGCCACCGTGCGCTCCGCCGGGTCCACCCGCACCTGGGCCCCCAGGGCTCTGGCAGCTCTCAGCGTGGCGGCAATATCCTCGCTGTCCTCTATGCCCCTGACCAGCGACTCCCCCGGCGAGAGGGCCGCGCAAAGCAGCGCCCGGATAGCCGCTGACTTGCTGGGCGGCACAACCACGTTTCCCCCGGAAAACCCCGGGCCATACTGTACTTGCAGCATATCTGTATCACCCATTTTCTCTATGGTCTGACCGGGCGCGAATAGACGGCGCAGCCCCTGCTGAAAATCTGGCCGCTGTCCGTTTCCCCGTGGGGTTTCCAGCCAATGCCCCCAAGCCCCGGTTCCTTTCCTTTTATATCCATTTCCTATATATTATACCAGCTGAACCCCAGGCTTGCAAGAAAAATGTCACAGGCGGCCCCTGGCGTCCTTCCATACTCCAGCCCCACTGGCAGGGGAGGCGCCAGGGGTTACAGCGGCAGTTCTGCAAGATATCTTTTCCAGCGCCGTCCAGAGCCTCTTGCTTTTTTCCCGGCAACCGTGTACAATGGTCTAAAAAGGAGGACTGCATATGACTGCCAACCATATAACAGACGAGGAAAAACGCATTGCCGCCGGGGTGCTGTTTTCCCCCGGCAACCCAGAGCTGAAGGCCATCAAGCTGAAAGCCCACAATCTGGACACCCGCTACAACGCCACCTTTGAGGATGAGACCGAAAAGCGGGAGGAGATCCTACGGGAACTCATCGGCCAGCTGGGCGAGGGTTCCCGGATTCAGGGGCCCATCCAGTTTCACTATGGCGTACATACCACCATCGGCAAGCGCTTCTTTGGCAACTTTAATTTGACCGTTCAGGACGACGCCCATGTTACTATTGGAGATGACTGCAATTTTGGGCCCAATGTCACTATCGTGACCCCTGTCCACCCCATGCTTCCCCAAGAGCGCAAAGAGCTCTATGCCCCGGACGGAACCCCCTGCCACCTGTGCTGGGCAAAGCCTGTGGTCATTGGCAACGACTGCTGGCTGGGCGCCAATGTGGTGGTCTGTCCCGGCGTGACCATTGGGGACGGCTGCGTCATCGGCGCGGGCAGCGTGGTCACCCGGGATATCCCTGCTGGCAGCTTTGCCGCCGGCAATCCCTGCCGGGTCATCCGGGCCATCACCGAGGAGGACAGCCTGGCCCATAAGCCGGACATTCTGGACTGCTACTCCGTTCAAAAGCCGGAATAGACAGGCGGACCAGCAAAAGGGGCCAGAAGCCCGGTTTCCCGGTATAGTCTGTCCCCGCCGCGCCGGCATAGTCCGCCCAGCGCAAAAGAGGTAAAATATCTCTTTAGACCAGCCGCTTTTTAAGGGCGGTTTTACTATCATGCCCAGCATCGGCAAAGCACCTGAAAGACCGCTGGCCCAGGGGGCATACTATGCGCAGGGTTTATGAAAAGTTAGTTTTAAGGGGAGGAGCCTATGGGCAGAGCTCAGGAAAAAAAGCAGCGGAAACGCCAGGCCCTGCTGGATGCCGCTTACGAGCTGTTTCTGGACCAGGGACTGGAAAAAACCAGCATCGACAGTATCGTCAGCCGGGCCAAGGTGGCCAAAGGCACTTTTTACCTGTATTTTACAGACAAAGACGCCATCCTGCAGGCCCTGCTGTGGAAGATCAGCGACAACCTTTTTGACGAGGCCCTGGCAGAGACAAGCCAGCTGGAGGGGGCCAGCTTTACAGAAAAGCTGTTGTGCCTGGCAGACTACATGGTTGAGTATCTGCGCCGGAACACCCTTGTGCTGCGGCTGCTCCGGCACAACCTGCGCTGGCCCCGGATGGACGAGCTGGAGGAGACGGGCCAGCCGCCCCAGCTGCTGGTCAAGGCCTTCCGGGTCATACGCTCCTGCCCAGAGCTGAAGGGCTGGGACGAGGGGGAGATCTATCAGGTTATGACCGCGCTGGTCAGCATGTGCGTCAGCATGTGCTACAGCTGTGTTATCGAGCAGCGCCCGGATACCCTGGACAACATGAAGCCCGTCCTGTACACCATCATCAAAAAAAGCCTGCAGTACAGCCCGGGCAGCCCGCTTTAGCCTATCTCACAGACCATTCCAGCGGCCGGAGCTGGACTGCTGAACCTCGCTTTTCTCAAGCAAACGAGCCCCGCACGTCCATGCGCAGGGCTCGTTTGCTTGTTTTCTCCTATCCCACATTGCAGTTCATTCCGGGTCCACAAAAATAGTCTTATAGTTCACATAGATCACCATGCCCGGCCGGGCGCCCTGGGGCTTGCTCACATGGCGCACCTGGGTGTAGTCCACAGGCACCTGGGCCGAGGACTTGGCCTTGCTGTGCCTGGCCGCCAGCACCGCCGCCTCCTCCATGGCCTGGGGCGTTGGCTCCCGGCCCTCTGTCACCAGTACTGTGTGAGAACCAGGGATGTTTTTGGTGTGGAACCATATATCGTTGTTATTGGCCAGTTTCATGGTCAGGCGGTCATTCTGCCGGTTGTTCCGGCCCACCAGCACTGTAAACCCGTCCGAGGTGGTAAAGCTCAGAGGGGCGCTTACAGCGGCGGGCCTCTCCTTTTTGCCCCGGCCTTTCCGGATGTACCCCTGCTCCTTCAGCTCAGCCCGGATCTCCGCCAGGTCCCGCTCCGTCTCCGCCCGGGCCAGGGCGTCCAGCACCGAGTCCAGGTACACCAGCTCCCTCCCCGCCAGCTCAATCTGCTCTGTCAGCTTCTCCTCCGCGGTTTTGGCCTTGCGGTATTCTTTGTAGTATTTCTGGGCGTTCTGATTGGGGGTCAGGGCCGGGTCCAGCCGGATTTTCATTATAGGCTGGCCTGCCTCGTAGAAGTTTGCCAGCTCCGCGCTGTCCGCTCCTTTTTCCAAGGTGTACAGATTGGCGCTCAGCAGGTCTCCCGCCACCCGCAGGGTATCCCGCTGGGCGCACTGGTCCAGCTCCGCCTTTTGGGCGTTGATCTTCCGGGACAGCCTCTCCGAATGGGTAGAGAGCAGCCGCAGCAGGTCCTGCTCCCGCACCCGCATCCGCTCCATGGTGTCCCGTTCCAGGTAAAATTCGTCCAGCAGCTGAGAGAAGCTCTCCGCCTCCCGCACCACTGCCGAGGTGCCGTACTGCTGAATGTCCGTAAAGGAGAAGTCCATGGGCTTTTTCTGGGGATTCACCGCCATATGGGGTGTGCCGGAAATGTCCGTCACCATCTCCCGGACCTTCTGGTAGAAATACCCCACCCGGAACCGCTGCTCCTCGTCCATGGTCATCACCGTCAGCTCCCGGCCCCGGCCAGCCCGGTGGGCAATCTCCCGGCAGACCACCGGGGACACCCCCTGCAGCACAGCCAGCAGGGCTTTGGACAGTTCCATGTCCCGGGGCAGGGCCTGCAGGGCGGCCTGCAGCTCCCCAGAGCCAGCCGTCAGCATACACAGCTTGTTCTGGGGCGGGGGCAGCTCATAGGTAAGCCCCGGCAGCACCAGCCGCTGGGAGCTCATCTCAGCGTCCACCCGCTTCAGCGCGTCGATCACTTTACCGTCCGGCCCGGTCAAAATGATGTTGCTGTACCGGCCCATAATCTCCATGGTGAGGGTCAGGGTCACATGGTCCCCCAGCTCATCAATGGAATCAAAATCAAAGTGCAGCAGTCTCTCCAGCTCCGGCTGGCGGATGGCCGCCAGCTTGGCCCCCAGCAGCTTCTTCCGCAGCAGCATACAGAGCATGGGCGGCTGCTGGGGATTTTCCAGCGCCACGGTGGTAAAATGCACCCGGGCGCTGTTGGCCCGGGCAGAAAACAGCACCTTGCAGGCTGTCTCCCGGCTGCGAAAGGCCACCACCAGCTCCTCCCGGTTGGGCTGGTGGACCTTGTCCACCCGGGCCCCGGTCAGCTTTTCTTCCAGTTCCTTTTTGATATGGCGCAAAAACGCTCCGTCCAGTGCCATGTTATGTTCCTTTCTCCGTCAGGTCCAGCTCCATCACTTTCCTGCGCTCCACAAATCCAAAGCTCTCATAGACTTGAATAGCGGAAAGATTTTCTGTAAGCACGCCCAATTCAACAAACTCCGAGCCTCTTTCTCTTGCCCACTGCTCCACTGCCCCCAGCAGGCTTTTGCCCACGCCTTTGCCCCGGCAGGTTTCTGCCACCACAACGTCCATCAGATAGGTATACCGGCGGGGGATAAAGCTGGGGTGCGGCGGGGTATCCTTACACTGCACAAGGGCAAAGCCAATCACCTGGCCCTCCGGCGTCCGAGCCGCCAGAATGTCGCTGTCCTTTCCCCCAAGCATGTCCAGAATAAAGACCTCGCTCTGCCTGGCAGGCCGGAAATTGTCCGGCTGCAGGGCGGCCATCCGGGCGTTCAGCTCTTCATACAGCTGGCCGATGGCCGGCACATCTTCTGGTCTTGCTGGTTCAATTTTCATGCTGTCCTCTCCCTTCCCGACAGGGCCAAGGCCGGAATCCCCGCCCCAGCGCCTTCCGTCCAGTTTCTCAATACCGAATGATGTAATAGATCACATACACCCAGCTCAGCAACCCGTGGAAGATCGCCCAGCCCACAGAGTGCCAGTTGCAGTAGCTGATCACCATGGCCAGCGCGCTGCCAAAGGTAATGCCAGCCTTCACCGACTTCTTCACGCCATCCCGCTTGCTCTCCTGCTCATCCATTCCGGTTCCTCCCATGCCGCCGGGTTATAGGGTTTCATAGGGCGGTTTCTCCTCCCTGCTCACCAAAAAAGCTGTGTCCGGGAAGCGCTTCTTCAGATACGCCGCCAAAAACGGCCGGACCATTGCTTCTGTCTCATAGTGCCCGGCAACCACACAGGTCATGCCAGTACGGGCCGCCTCCAGAGCCTCGTGGTGCTTCAGCTCCCCGGTAATAAAGGCGTCCGCCCCCCGGCAGGCCGCGTGCCGCAGCTCAGCTCCCCCGGCCCCGCCGCACAAAAACACCCGTCTCACGTTTCCGTCCCCGGGGATCAGCCCCACAGACCGGGCCTCCAGCCGGTCCTTCACCAGCCGGGCCAGGCTCTCCGGCTCCATAGACTCCTCCAGCTCCCCAGAGAACAGGATGCTGTCCTCCCCAAACACGTCCTCCCGGCGCACATTTTTCAGGCCCAGCCGGCTGGCCAGGGCCACGTTTACCCCGCACACAGGGGACAGGTCCAGGTTGGTGTGGCAGCACAGGGCGGCAATCCCCCGCTTGGCCAGCAGATAGGCCCGGTCCCGGCTGTTCAGGGTCTTAATGGGGTCAAAAATCACCGGGTGGTGGCTGATGATCAAATTGGCGTTGATGGCCGCCGCCTCCTCAATCACAGCCTCTGTAATATCCAGGCACAGCAGCGCCCGGGTCACCGGGGTAGAGCCGTCTCCCACCAGCAAACCGGAATTGTCAAAGCTCAGCTGATAGGCAAAAGGCGCCACTCCGTTGATGATATCATATATATCGCAGATTCTAGCCATATCTCTCCCCCGCTATCTTTCCACTGGTGTGGAATATTTTTCCCCGATCTCCCTCATCAGCTCCCGCAGCTCCTCCGCGGCCTGCTGGCAGCCCTGGTGCTCTACCCCTTGCAGCTGGTTCCTCAGCCCCCGCAGAACCTTGGCCGCGTACAGCCTGGCAGCGGGCTCCTCTGGCTCCAGCTTTCCCATGTAGGGGTACAGCCTCCCCACTGGGGGCGGCTCTCCTATGTATTGGGCGGAAAAGGCCGAGTAGACCTTTCCTCCGTCCTCCACAGCCCGCTCCTCCAAAACCTGGAAGCCCTGCTCCCACAGCCCCTGCCGCAGCACAACGGCAGCGCTCATGGGCTGCAGGACCAGCCGCTTTTCCCTATCCCGCAGCCAGGGCGTCTCACAGACAATCCGCAGGATCAGCTCCCCGCCCATGCCCGCCGCCACAATGTCCTCCCCGTCCTCTGGCCCCAGTTCCCGCAGGCCATCGCCCCGCACCAGCCGCAAACCCTCCTCAGCCTGGTAGAGCCGGGCATGGCGGCGGGCAGCCTCCAGGGGCCCGGCGTTGATATCACAAGCCGTGGCCCGGGGAATCTTCCCGGTCTTCAGCAGCCAAATCGGCAGATAAGCATGGTCCGTGCCCACGTCCACCAGGCTTCTGCCTGGGCGCACCAGCGCGGCGCAGGCAGCCAGCCGGGGGCCAAGGGTATACAGGGGGCGGGATGATGATGACATAAAGCGGCTTTCCTCCTTGGGCGTGTCACGCCCCTAAAAAACCGGATGCCGCCCGGCAGGGGTTGCCCCCGGGCCGTGCGGCAGCGGCTGGTCTCTCTGTCTTATTTGCTGCTCAGATGTTCGTTAATCTTGTTTACCAGCTCCTCCGGGTCCACGCCGTGGACGGCGCAGGCCTGCTCCAGGGTCTCTCCCCGGGCAGAGGGGCAGCCCAGGCAGTGCATCCCCATCTCCAAAAAGAAGGGCGCGGTGCTCTGGTCCATATCCAAAATCTCGCCAATAATCGTGTCCTTTGTAATCGATGCCATGTTTCTCATTCCTCCATTTTCCGGCGCAAAGCAGTTCCCGCGCCTAGTCCAACTCTATTATAATACCCTTTCGCCCGGTATGCAATACCCCCGGTGAAAAGTTTCTTTTCTGCGGATTTTTGTCTTTTCCGGGCAAAGCCTCTCCGGCTCAGTTCCCATGCTTCTCATAGAGGAACTTCTCCGGCAGCTCCAACCGGAAGTCCCCTGCCAGCTGCCGGAAGTCTTCCGGCTGGATGGTCTGGCGTTTATAGGGCTGCATGGACAGCACCTTCACCAAGATGGCCGCCGCCTTTTCCACTGTGTGCATCAGGCCAAAGGTCTCGTCAAAGTCCGCGCCGGAGCAGAACATCCCGTGATGGGCCCAAATGGCCACGTTGTATGTCTTCATCAGTTCGCTGGTGGCCACAGCAATGTCCCGGCCCCCGGGCACCATCCAGTCCACCACGCCCACGCCCTCGGGGAACACCACCGGGCACTCGGTCATCATCTCCCAAAGCTCCCGGGTAAAGGCCTCGTCCGTCAGGGGCAGTACAAAAGTCAGGGCAATGGTATTCACCGGATGGCAGTGATAGATTACCCGGTGCCTGCCGCTGGCAGCCTCCAGCTTTACCTCGTGGTTCATCAAGTGGCTGGGCAGCTCGCTGGTAGGGCGGCCGTTGTTCTCCAGCCCCCAGCAGATGCGGTAGTTCTCGCCCTTCCCGTCCAGCTCAATCAGTCCAAAGCTCTCAGCTGGCTTGCGGGCCACATTCTGGAAGTACCGCCCGGTGCCTGTCACCAAAAAATATTCCCCCGCCAGCTTGGGCACGCTGGCGCCAATGGGCAGCCATTCTCCAGGGGCCAGCTCCTCCTTTACGCTCTCCGCCTCCTGGGGCCGCACCCGGTAACTGAGATTCCCCCCGTTGCGCTCGTGCCAGCCCTGGTCCCAGCCGTCTTGGGCCAGGCGGATAAAACCTTGTGCAAATTCTGCTTCTAATACTCTCATGGTGTACCTCTTCCATTCCATAAATATAGCGGTCTCTCGTCTGTCTCCGCGATGGCCCCCACGCTCTCAGGCCCGCTGGCTCAGCACAGTCCTCTCATATTCCCGCACCTGCCCCAGCCACTGGCCGTCCTCTGGCACGCCGCAGCGGCGGCAGTATTCGGCCCAAATCTCCCCAAAGGGCAGGGTCTTCTGCTCCTCCTGCTCCACCAGCAGAGAGGTAAAGTCCCCCCTGTCCTGATGGGCCTTCAGCGTCTCCGCCGGGGTCAGCAGGGCCATCAGCAGGGCCTTCTGCACATTGCGGAAGCCCACTGTCCAGGCGGCGATCCGGTTGATGGACGCGTCAAAATAGTCCAGGGCGATTTTCACCCGCCCAGAGAGCCCGCCGCAGCGCACAATCTCCTTGCAGATCTCCCGGGTCTCATCGTCCAGCAGCACCACATGGTCGCTGTCCCAGCGGATGGGCCGGGTGATGTGCAGGGCAATCTCCGGGAAGAACGCCAAAAGCGCGGGTATCTTGTCGCTGACCACCTCGGTGGGGTGATAGTGGCCGTTGTCCATCAGGGGGATGCACCTGTCCTGATTCATGGCCGCGTACAGCAGGCTGAACTCCCCGCTGCCCGCAGTGTAGGCCTCCACCCCAATGCCAAAGACCTTGGACTCCACACAGGGCTTCACCTTGCTGAAATCATAGGGCTCGCTTAAAATCCCGTCAATGGCCTCCTTATACCTCTGCCGGGGTCCCAGCCTGTCTCCAGGAATGTCCTTAAAGCCGTCCCCGGTCCAGATGTTCATCACGCACTCCCCGCCCAGCTCTTCGGCCAGGTATTGGCTGATGCGGATACAGGCCCTGCCGTGGTCCACCCAAAACCGCCGGGTCTCCTCCTGGGGGCTGCTGAGGGTTAGGGGGTCGCATTTCTCATGGGAGAAAAAGGTGGGGTTAAAGTCCGCCCCCAGGCCCCTGGCCTTGCAGAACTCCACCCATTTGGCAAAATGCCTGGGCTCCAGCTTATCCCGGTCCGCCCACTCCCCGGGCTCAAAAATGGCATAGCTGGCGTGGAGGTTCAGCTTTTTGGCGCCCGGGCACAGGGCCAGCACCTGGTCAATGTCCGCCATCAGCTCCTCCGGCGTCCGGGCCCGGCCCGGATAGTTCCCGGTGGTCTGTATGCCCCCGGTCAGGGGCTTTGTGGGGTCTGTGTCAAAGCCCCGCACATCGTCCCCCTGCCAGCAGTGCAGGGCCACAGGCACGGCCTTCAGCCTGTCCATTGCCCCCTCCACGTCCAGGCCAAGCTCTTCATAGCGAGCCTTTGCTTCTTGAAAACTCATGAAATCTCATCCTTTCCCGCAAGATTGTATCCACCGCAAACGCCCGGGCTTCAGGCCCGTATCTCCTGGACGGCAAAGCTGGCCCGCACGCTGTCCCGGGCGGCAGCCAAGTCTCCAAACTCCCCGGCCCCTATCATCTGCACCAGCAGGTTGCCAATGGCCGTGCCCTCCACAGGCCCCGCCAGCACAGGCAGGCCCGTGGTCCGGGCCGTCAGCTCGTTGAGATATCCGTCCTGGCAGCCGCCGCCCACAATATTGATGCTGGTATAGGTTCTTCCTGTCAGCTCCTCCAGGCTTTTGATTGCCCTGGCATAACAGGCGGCAAGGCTCTGGTACACGCACTGCATCAGTTCCCCCACGGTCTCCGGCACAGGCTGGCCGCTCTCCCGGCAGACCGCCTTCACGGTCTCCGTCATGCTGTCCGGGGACAGAAAACGCGCATCGTTCACATCCACCTGGGCTGTGAAGCCCTCGGCTCCGCGGGCCTCCTCCGCCAGCTCCGCAAAGCCCCACTGCCTCTCCCCCTGGACCCGGGGGGACTGCTTCTGCCTGCCCGCCACATAGCTCACGCCGTTCAGCTCCCGGCGGATGGACTGCAGCATCCACAGGCCCATGATGTTCCGGAGGTACCTAAACCGCCGCCAGGCGCCCCCCTCGTTGGAGAAATTGGCCTGCCGGGAGGCCTCGCTGGTCACAGGCTCCGGGTTTTCCACTCCCAGCAGGGACCAGGTGCCGCTGGAAATATACACGGCGTTCTCATCCAAAGCGGGAACAGCCAAAAAGGCCGAGCCCGTGTCGTGGGTGGCGGGCAGTACCACCTGGGCGTCAAAGCCCACCGCCTCCCGTATCTCCGGCAACAGGGGTCCCACCGCTGTCCCCGGCATGGAGAGCGGCCCGAAGAGCCGGTCCGGAAAGCCCAACCGGGCAATCAGCTCCCGGTCCCAGCAGGCCCCGGCAGCGTTGACCAGGCCCGTGGTGGTGGCGTTGGTGTACTCCTGCCGCTTTATGCCAGTCAGCAGAAAGTGGAAATAGTCCGGCATCATCAGCAGGCTTTGGGCCTGTTCCAGCTGTTCCGGGCGCCCGGCCTGCAGCGCCGCCAGCTGGTAGATGGTATTAAAGCTCTGCTTCTGGATTCCCGTGCGGGCATACAGCTCCTGCCCGGATACCAGCCGCTCCACAGCCAGGTCCATGCCCTGGGTGCGGCTGTCCCGGTAGGCCACGGGCGCGCCCAGCAGCTGGTCCTCCTTGTCCAAAAGGGCAAAGTCCACCCCCCAGGTGTCCACGCCCAAAGTGGCAGGAATCTTCCCTGCCCGTCCGCAGGCTTTCAGCCCCTCCAGAATCCCGTTCCACAGATTGTCCATGTCCCAGCAGTCGTGGCCGTTCTGCCGCAGCTGCCGGTTTTCAAACCGGAACGCCTCCTCCAGCACTATCTTCCCGTCCTCCACATGGCCCAGAATGTGCCTCCCGGAAGAGGCCCCTATGTCAATGGCCAGATGGTATGCCGTCCCGCTCATGTTGATTCCCCCGTTTCACTGTGGGCGCTCTCCGCCCCTTTTGGGCCTGGCTCAGCTTCCCGCTGGTTCCGTCTCCCCCGCAGATAGTCCTCCAAAATCACGGTGGCCGCCACTGCGTCCACCAGGGCTTTCCGCTTTCTGCCTCGGGTATTGGTCTGGTTTAAATAGCCGTGGGCTGTGATGGTTGTCCCCCGCTCGTCCACAAAGTCCACGGGCAGGCCAGTCCGCTCCTCCAGCTTTTCGCCCATCTCCCGGGCAAATTTCGCGCTGTCCCCCTCGGTGCCGTCCATGTTCCGGGGCAGGCCCACAGCCAGCCGTTCCGCGCCCGCGCTTTGGGCCGCTGCCGCAATCTCC
>CAJUPK010000048.1:13582-14904 GCA_910588415.1 uncultured Oscillospiraceae bacterium
TGATGGACCACTTTTAGCGGGGATGCCAGCAGCTCTCCCCGGTCGCACACTGCCAGCCCTGTGCGGGCATGGCCCAAATCCACCCCCAAGATGATCATACCAGCCCGGCCTCCCTGCCCTGCTCAAAGCGGTAGGACATCTTGGGCTTGCGCATAGCCTCCGGCAGATGGTCCAGGCTGTTCCCATATTTCCAGCGCAAAAGGCCGTCTTCCGCCTCCAGCAGGCTCACCCCGGTGTTGCCGAACACCTCGCTTTTGCCAATCTCCTCCAGCCGTCCATAAACCACCCGGGTATAGATGGTCCGCAGCGCCCCGCCGTGGGTAACTATGGCGATGGTTTTTCCTGGGTTCTCCTCCACCAGCCGGTCCAGGGCGGCGTTGACCCGCTCGTACACCTGCCCCATGGTCTCCCCGCCGGGAAAGGCGCAGCGCTCTGGATCCCTGTCCCAGTCCCTAGCCACCTCTGGGAACTTTTCCGCCACTTCGCTCAGCCGCAGGTTCTCCATCTCCCCCACGTCCATTTCCAGAAAGCCTGGGTCCTCTGTTACCTCTATGTTATGGTACTTCGCCACAGCTTCGGCCGTTTCCCGGGCCCGGGTCAGGGGGCTGGAATAGACCCTGTCCAGCCTCTCATTGCGAAAGCGCAGGCCCAGCAGTTCCAGCTGTTCTGCCCCCTCCGGGCTGACGTCCGCGTCAAACCGTCCCTGGAAGCGGTTGTCCAGGTTGCCCATGGACTGGCAGTGGCGTATCAGGTAAATTTTCGTCACCACGGCCGCACACCTCCCGTCAGCTCAGAGACAGACTTCACGCCCTCCTGCTCCATAAACGCCAGCAGTCCGTCCCGAATCTTGATGGGCGCGTATGGGTCCGTAAAGATGGCTGTTCCCACCTGGATGGCAGAGGCCCCTGCCAGCAGCATCTCCACCGCGTCCTCCGGGGTGGCAATGCCCCCCAGACCCACAATGGGAATCTTCACCTTCTGGGCGGTCTGCCACACCATGCGCAAAGCCACTGGCAGCACCGCAGGGCCCGAGAGTCCCCCCGTGTTGTTGCGGATAACAGGCCGCCGGGTACGAATGTCAATGCGCATACCGGTCAGGGTGTTAATCAGGGATACCGCGTCCGCCCCGGCGCTCTCCGCGGCCAGGGCCATCTCGCTGATGTCCGTCACATTGGGAGAGAGCTTTACCATCAAAGGCTTCTGACACACAGCCCGCACAGCCTTTGTAATGCCCTCTACCCCCTGGGCGGTCACCCCAAACTGCACGCCGCCCTCCTTCACATTGGGGCAGGAGATGTTCAGCTCCACCATGTCCACCGGGG
>CAJUPK010000049.1 GCA_910588415.1 uncultured Oscillospiraceae bacterium
TGGCCGGACCACCCGGGCTTCATACAGTCTTCCCCCCTGCTCCACCACCTGGGCGATCAGCTGGGGCATTTCCTCTTCAGACTGGAGTTCCCGCTGCCAAAATCCCTCCGCATCCCGCACAAACCCACCCGGGCCCGGCTGACCCTCTGCCAGCCGCAGAGCAGCCTTCAGCCGCACTCCTGCCCCTGTCCGCAGGTCCTCTATGCCTCCCCGGGCGATCAGCACCCCCTGGTGCAGCAGGCCAAAGCTTCCGCAGATCCGCTGGGCAAAGCTCATGTGCCGGGTACACAGCAGCAGGGACACGCCCTCTTCCCCCACGGCATAATCCAGCACCTCCCGCACTCTTTCCGCGGTTTCCCGGTCCATGCCCGCTCCCTGCTCGTCCATCAGCAGCACCCGGGGCCGGTGGACCAGGGCCCGGGCCAGTCCAGCCCGCTTCAGCACTCCCGTGGGCAGCTCCTCCGGCCGTTTCTCCCGCTCCTCCCAGATGTTCAGCCGGCGCAGCAGAAAGGAGATCCGCTCAATGGCCTGGTCCTTGGGCACAGAGTGGGCTCCCGCAAAAAACCGGAGGTTGTCCCACAGGCTCAGGCTCTGGTAAAGGCGGGCCGTGTGCAGCACCGTGCCAGTCATGCCGTGCAGCCGGGCGGACTCGTGGGTGGGCGACAGCCCCAGCACGCTGCACTCTCCGGCGCTGGGGCGGCGCAGCCCTGCCAGCAGCCGCACCAGGGTGGTCTTTCCCGCCTGGTCATAGCCCACGCAGGCCATGGCGCCCCCTTCCGGCACCTGCAGGCTCACCCCCTGCAGGGCCGCTTTTTCTCCGTAATACTTGGTCAGCTCATAGGCCGCAATGGCGTCCACAGCCGCGCCTCCTTCCCCTATTCCATCGCTGGATTGCCGGTCTGTCCTCTATGTATCCCGCAAGGCAGACCGCAAGTCCCGCCCTATTTCTGCACCGAGGCGGTCCCATGCTCCCGCAGGTAGGTGGCCTCCAGGTCCGCCAGGTGCAGCTTCACTGCCAGCGGATAGCGGTCATAGGCCAAACTGACAGAAAAGCTGCCGCCCCGGGCCGCCTCGTCAAAGCCCCCCATATGCCAGCGCACCGCCATAGCCTCGGCAGGCTTCAAGCGCACAAAGCGCTCAATCAGGTACACCGATTTCTCCCCGTGGCCATAGGGAAAGGCGTCTTCCACAGAGTAGAAGGGCTTCTTCTCCCACTGGCCGGTCTCGTCGTTTTTCACATTGCGGGTGGAGATCTTATAGAACTGGGCCTTGCACACATCGTGCAGCAGCCCGCACAGGGCAAAGCTCTCCTCGTTGTCCGTCTCGTCAAAATACTTCTCCCGCAGCACCTTATACACGTTCAGGCTGTGCATCACAAGCCCGTACTCGCAGGCGCAGTGAAACTTGGTGCTGGCCGGCGCGGTGAAAAAATCCGTGCCGGAAAGCCAGCTCAGCAGCCGGTCGCTGCCCTCCCGGGCCACATGGGCCTGAAATATATCCATAAATTCCTCTTTATACTGGTTTCCCATATAAAAATTCTCCCGTCATTCTCCTGTTCCGGCGTTCCTGCCTTTCCAGGCTCTTTGGTTCCATATGCGGATGCGTCTACACCGTGCGGAAGCCCTTGCCGATGATCTCGCTGGTATTGGTGATGAACATAAAGCACTGGGGATCTATCTGCTTGCAGCGCTGGCGCAGCCGCACCGCCTCGCCCCGGCGGCAGGCAATCAGCACCACCTTGCGGTCCAGGTGGGAGTAAGCCCCCATGGCGTCCACTACCGTAGAGCTGCGGTTCAGCTCTTGGATGATATACTCACAGATCTCCTCCGGCTTGCTGGTCACAATGGAGAAGAACTTGCACAGATTGATGTTCTCTATCACAGAATCCACCACAAAGGCCTTCAAAAACAGGCCCAGCAGAGAGAAGAGGCCTGTCTTCATGCCAAAAATCCAGCAGGAGGACAGGGCGATCAGGCCATCGCTGGCAAACAGCGCCTTGCCTATGTCCGAAATACCCGTGTACTTCTTTAAGATCATGGCGATGATATCCGTGCCCCCGCTGGAGGCATTGCTGTTGAACAGCAGAGCCGAGCCCACCGCTGGCAGCAGGATGGCAAAGCACAGCTCCAGCAAGGGCTGGTCTGTAAAGGGCGCCTCCATGGGGCAGAACTTCTCCAACAGCCAGGTCTCCGCCGAGAACATCAGGCTGCAGTAGGCGGTCCAAAACCCAAAATCCCTGCTGAGAAAAATAAACCCCACTGCCAGCAGCACCATGTTGATCACCCACATCATGGTGGCTGGCGAAAGCCACTCCGCTGGCACCAGCCGCCCCAATATAATGGCCAGACCGCTGACTCCCCCTGTGGTAAAATTGTTGGGGAATTTAAAGAAGTACACCCCTAGGGACGACAGCAGCACCCCCGTGTTAATGATCAAAAACTTCTGGATACTCTCCCGGCTGAACCCCCGCCGGAGCATCTGCTCCAGCCGGGGCCGCTTCTGACTTTCCTCATCCATTCTCTCTGGCCTCCATACATAAAAAATATTTGTGTGTAAATCCAAGAGAATTTTACCACCCTTTGCACCATTTTACAAGCTGTTTCTGCAAAAAAGCCCGGCTTGTTTCCCTCCTCTTCCCCTAGGGTATGTTCTCATAGGCTGCGTATGTGGATTTTGGAACAGATTTTTGCCAGTTGCAGGACGAAAATTCCCAGAGCTGCCTGCAGCTCTTTACGCCCCTCCCGTACTTCAGGAATTTCCACCCCAGGCCTGCCCCTTTACTGCCTCTCTGTCCCCCGCAGCCGCAGCTCCCAGGGCAGGTGGGCTGGAAGCAGTCTGTCCAGAAGCCGCCTGGCCTCCTGGTCGGTGATCTCCACCTGCTTTTCCGCCTCCACCACCAGTCCGCCGTTTTCCTCCCGCACCGTGCCGGTCAGCCCTGCCGCGGCAATCAGTCCCTCCAGGGCAGACAGGGTGGCTGCCTCCCTGCTGCCTGCCAGCGCCGCTGTTACCATTCCCTGCCGTGCCGGAAGCTCTCCTGGCAGAGTCTGGGTGTAAAACAGCCTTTCCCATTCTGTCAGCCGCTCTGGCGGGGCTGTCTGCGCAAACAGTTCCTGTTCCAGCCGGGCCATGTCCTTCTCCAGCTCTCCCATTCCTGCCTGATAGGCCGACAGCTCCCAGTCCACCGGGCTGTTTCCGGTCAGCTTGTAGATTCCGGTGGCCTCCAGCACCCGGGCCATATTCTCCCCCGCGGTCATGTGCCTTCTCCTATCACCGCGCCGCCCAGCACGGGCTTCACCCCTGCCGCGGCTGGCAGCTCTGCCATGGAGCTGTTAAAGGTCAGCTTCTTGATAGCCGGGTCAGCCTCCAGAATCACCTGGCTCAGCTGGGACAGGTACACCGGGTCCCCGGTCTTTCTTCCGGCAAACCAGTCCCCCAGCGCCTGGGTCACCCGGGTCTTGGCCTGGCTGAACACCGCCCCGTCCTTCAGGGTGATATGGGCCATTACAGCCACTTTTTTCTCCTTGGCCGCCTTCACGCTTACCGCCACGCCCGCTTCCCGCAGGCTGTTCAGCCGTTCTTCCAGGGCGGCCAGGGTTTCGCTGGCAGGAGCCGCCCCCTCTCCCCACACATACAGGGAGACCGTCCCCGCGCCCTCTTCCCTGGGCACGCACTGGGCCTCGGTAATGCCCTTCTGCTCCATCGCCCGCTCCTCGTACCAGCCGGCATTGCCCACCTGCACCATGCGGCTGTAGGCGTCCAGCACCCTGGGGCTATAGTCCTCATCGCTCTCTGGGTCCCTGCCCCCTGTAAAGGCCTCGGGATTCACAACATGCTCAATGCCGCTCACCTCGCTGATCAGCGTGTTGATATAGCTGGCCGCGGCGTTTCCGCCGCTGCCCCCCAGCACCGCCTGGGCGGGGGCCTGTACCGTCACCTGCCCGGCCAGCAAGACTGCGTCCTCTGTAGTCTCATACTCCACCGCCTTTTCACCATAGGAGGCGCACACTGTCCCCTGGGGAATGACCAGGTCAAAGCTGATGGGCACATAGCGGGAAAAGGTCAATAGGCCCCGGGCCTTTTTGCTTCCCTGCCTGACCACACCCCGCTGGGCCCCGTGCAGGTCCAGCCGTTCCCCTGTGGCTGTCTGGGGAAAAGCCTCCCGCCGCAGCCAGTCCAGCCCTGCCTGCATCCGGTACAGCTCTCCGGCAAGCACCTGCAGCCGCAGTCCCAGGTCCGACACCTCCTCCGGCATACAGCCGCTTTTCTCCTGATAGGCTGCCCGCATCCGGGCGTAAATCTGCTCATAGCTCTCCAATCTTCACAACCCCCTCTCCCAGGGGAGTTTCCAGGTCGAACTCCACTCCCCTGTCTGTCAGCCTGGCCTGTGTGGCCCGCAGGCCAGGCATCTCCAGAAGCGCCTCGTTGGCCAGGGCTAGGGCCCGTTCCCCGGGCTGGTTTTCCTGCCGCCCGCCCTGCTGCTGCCACTGCCAAAGCCCGCTGCCCAGCTTCCGGTTGTAGGGAAAAGTCCCCCGCCGCAGCCGCAGGCTGAGTTCTGCCAGCTGCAGCTGCTCCTCCAGCCCCTCCACGGTGTCTGGCAGGCCGTTGGCGTTGAGAACATAATTCCCATTTTGCACCTTTGTGTCCATCTATGCCTCTCCTTTCGGCTCAAACACCTGTCCGTTAATGACCACCCGGCCGCTGTTCAGCAGCAGAATCTCCGCCCCGCCAGCCGAGTACAGGCGCACTTCCCCTTCCTGCAGCTCTGTCTCCTGACCGCTGGCCAAGCCTGCGCAGTAGCCGCCCAGCATTACCGCCTGGCGGCCCTCTTCCGCCCGGCTGGACAGGCCATAGGGCAGAATCTGCTGGGGCCTGTCATACCGGCTGTCCGCCTGTATGGCAAAATCCCCGCCAGCCTCCACCCGGCCGCTGGTCAGTTTCAGGCCTGCCTCCCGGTTCAGCCTTTCCGTCAGCCACATCCTTCTCCCCTCTTTCCAGTACAAATTTTGTGCGCTGGCCCCTGCTGTCCCGGATATAGACCGCCTGGCGCACCGGGCATCCCGCAAACCGTCCCACCCGGGGAATCTCCACCTCTGCCACGCCTCCCCGTACCGGCCACCAGGCTCCCGCGCAGACCACGGTCAGCAAAAATCCAACCTGTCGGGCCTCCTCCAGCACGGCCCGGGGGCTTCTGCCGCTCTCCGCGCTGATATACCTCTGCCTTGCCACAGGGGCCTCCGGGTCCCGGTAGGGGGTGTCATATCCTCCCCGGTAGCCCTGCTTCCACACAGCGCTCAACCGCCTGCAGGGCATCCGGCTCAGCTGGGCGGAGATCACCCGGTCCAGCCGCAGCCGCCAGGGCTTGATCCCCTCGCAGCGGACCACTCCTTCCAGGTCCACATAGGGCTGGGTGCCAAAAGCCTCCCGGCAGAACCCTGCCAGCACCTGCCAGCAGGAGCTGCCCTTCTCCACCGGAAGCTCGCCCCGCACCCCTTCCTGAGGCCCCATGATCTTCCGGAAGCCCAACGGCTCCAGCAGTCTTCTCCCCAGGCTCTCCAAGGAGGGGTTCCGCAGAGGCAGGGGCTCCGCCTCGTTATCCAGCAGCAGGGCCTCCCTGCTTCGGCATACCAGCTCTATCAGCAGCCCATCTGCCGCCAGCCTGGCGTTTTGTTCGTCCACCACGCCCCAAAACAGGGTATCTCCCCCCTCCAAAACCAGAACCTCCCGGAGTTCCTCCCACAGTTTGTCCGCGGGAAAGACTGCCCTCAGCTGGTCAGCGGGGGCCTCCCGGTCATAGGCCAGCACCAATTCCCGGGGCTCGCTCAGCAACACCCGGCCGCCCCCCTGTACAACGCCCCAGCAGGTCATGGGGCAAACACCTCCTCTCCTGGCTCTAAGGCCGCTATGTCCCGTATGTGCAGGTTGGCCTGGCGCAGCGCCTCCATGTCCCAGCCATACCGCCAGGCATAGTCCCACAGGCTCTCCCCGGCAGCCGCTTTGTGCCGTCCCTGTCCTCGCCAGGCCTCTCCGGCCCAGTGCTCGGTAAAGGAAAAGCCGTATCTCACCAGCCCATCCCCTGCCTCTCCCAGCAGCTTCAAAGAGTCCATCACCGCCAAAAAGGGTTCCAGGCCAGGCAGCTGCAGGCTTCCCGGCCCTCCCTGCTGAAAGGCCCGCTCCAGCCGTTGCCACTGGTCCATGCAGTCCACTCCCGTAAAATAGCCCTCCCCTGTTACCCGCCGCTTTTTTGGCCCCAGATCCTCTGTCCAAGACCCGGCAAAGGGCAGGGCTGTCTCCTTCAGGCTCCGCCCGCACTCCACCCGCAGGGAGGTGGGGTTCACCCTCCAGGTAAAATCCCTAAACCGCAAAGTCATCCGCTTTCCGCTCATGGCCGTCCTCCTTTCACAGGGGAGCCGGATATCTCCGGCTGTCCCGTTCCAGCTCCCGGCTCAGCGCCTCCGCCCATTCCAAACTCTCTATGCTCTCCATACTCTCCCAGCTCCCACTGTTCTCCATGCTCTCCCTCGCTCCCTTATATCCGCCGCTGTCCATATTCATTCCTCCCTATGCCTTTCTCCGCTGACCAGCACACCGCTTCCTGCCGCCGAAAAGCTCTTCCACTGGCAGTTCTCATAGACCGTCCCATTTAGTTTCAGCCGGAAGCCCTCCAGCGCCCCCGCGTCCAGGGCCAGTCCCTGCAGCTCTACCGTATACTCCGGTTCCACTCTCTCGTAAAAGGGAATATCCTCCCCCACCGCGGTGAGCCGTTTCAGGCTTCCCCCCAGGGAGAGCTTCCACCCGGTCACCCAGCGGGCCTGCCCGTTCAGCCAGATTAGAAATATCTTCTTTCCCCCTGGCCCCCCAGGATCGTCCCCGTTTCCCGCAAACCAGAGCTGCAGCTCCAGCACCAGCCCGCCGGAGGATTTGTCCACAGCCGCCATCCCCACCTGTGCCTGGGTTAAGGCAGGCTGGTTCTGTCGGGCGATGGCCTCCATCCGGCCGGCCAGCCCATGGGCCTGGGCCAGCTGGTCCTTAGCCCCCAGCCAGAGATGAAAGATCATCTGTGTCTCCCAGCTCTCTCCTGTCCGCGTCTCCCTCTCCACCTGGCCAGTGACCATCATTCTGCCCCGCCGGCTGGCCGCCTCCGGCCCATAGCTCTCCCGGAATTCTGTCTCCGGCATGGCCTCCCGGAAGTCCTGCAGAAGCCCGGTCAGCCGCTCATGTCCCGTCATCTCCAGCATCCTCCTCTCCGCTCCTTTCCAACACGGCCCGCAGGCACACCACCCTGCCGCCCAGGGGGAGCTTCTCCGCTTTCAGCACCCGATAGCACCCGCCCCCCTGTTCCAGCTGGTCCCCGGGTTCCGCTCCCGGCAGGCTGCCTGTGAACACCCAAAGGGGGCTGTCCATCCATCCGGTCTCATGCCGCTGGCCAGGGGCGTAATCGCTGGCCTGGGTTTTCAGCCTGGCCACCAGGCCCCGTCCCGTTACAACCGAGCCATCCGGCTTTCTAAGGGTGGCCGCTGGCCCGTTCCGATAGATTCTCTCCGCACTGTCCCCCATTTTCCGCCTCCTACATCTGCCCAAAGTAAAAGTCACTCTCCTGTAAAAGCCCCTGGCAGGCCCGCCGCTTCTCCTCCCGCAGCTGCCGGGCATATTGTTCCCGGCTTCCCTGCTCCATCCGCAGTTCCGGCGTGCTGACTGTCTCCGGCTGGAGGGCCCGGTCCAGCAGTACCAGCTGGTAAAAGGCCTCGGCTGCCGCCAAGCTCTCCGCTGGGGACAGGTCCCTTCCTTCCAGCGATGGGTTCAGCCAGCCGCCTATCATTGCGGCGCTGTCTCCGCACAGCTTCCGACAGAGGGCCTCCCGGTCCCCATTCTCCCCGTTCAGCTGCTCCCCACTGTACAGCTGAAAGCTCTCCAGCACTTTCTCTATGTCCAGTTCCATATCTTCCCCCCTGTTCTGTCCAGTCTGGCAGGGCGGTCTCCCGCCCCGCAGTCCTGGACCCTACATGCCTCCCACCCGCCCGGCGCCCGCCGCTGTTTACCTGCCTGCGGCTATGCCCGTATGATTGTCATGCTGTTTCATGTGTCAGGATTCGCTATCTGAGCTGTACCCACGGCCTGCCAGCCTTAGGCACACTCCAAACCAGCCGCCGCGTCCTCAAAGATCCGGGCAAAGCCACAGGTCATGCTCACAGCGGCTCTCTCCAGCTGCCGGTCGATCAGCTTGTCATAGTCCGTCACCAGCTCTCCAGACTGCACCATCTCCAGGGCGCAGGTCTTGTCCAGCACCAAAATCTTGCCCTCGGCCATTTCAGGCACATGGACCAGCTTGGCTCCCAAAGGCGTACACAATTTTCCTGTGCCCTGGAAATTCATGCCTGCCTGGGCGTCCTTAAATTCCGGCACCTGCAAAAGTTTCTGCATAACCGCAGTCCCCGCTGCCACTGTGTTCAGTTGGTAAGGGGCCAACTGGGCCCACAGTCCGATAAAGTCCTCGTAGCTGGGGGTTCCGCCCGGCTGAAAGGTCACCCCCGGCTTGCTGCCGTCGCCGTCTATCAGCACATCCACCGCGTCCTTCAGCTGGGCCGCCGCCATGTACGCGCCGATCTGCCGCAGGGTTACAGTAAACAGGTCCAGCTTTTGGAACCGCAGTGCCTCGTAGCTGCTCACCAGCATACGCCCCCGCTTATGCAGCTTTACCAGCCCGGCATTGGTACGGATGTGGGTGGCAGGCAGGGGAGCCCCCTCCGCCACAGAGGCCTCTTTTCCCGTCTCTCCCGTGTCCTCCGGCGCGGCGGAGATGGTTCGGTAGTCCAGCCCGTCTATTTTAGTCACCGTAGCCACCAGGTCCTGAATCTTGTTGGCGCTCTCCATCCCCTGGCGCACGGCCCGGGCCACGTACTCCGGGAACAGCGCGGCGCTGGAGCTGCTCTGGAAGAACTGCTCCACTGTGCCGGACTCCGGCCCGCTGACTTTGATGGCAAAGCGCTTCAGCTGCCGCTGGTAGGCGTCCAGACCCTCCAAAGCCGTGCCCCGGTAGTTCTCGCTGCTGTCCAAGTCCTCCAGCACCTGGGTAAAGCTCTTGCCCGGCGCAGCGTACATTCCCTTTTCCAAAGAAATTTTCTCAAAATAAGCCATTCTGTGCTCCTCCTTTAAAATATCCATTCTGTAGGCAATATGGTTGACACGTCCGCCCTATCCCCAGCAAGCTCCTATATCCGGAACTCCCGGTTCTCTCCCTTGTCCCCCGCGTCCGGACACGGCGCCAGCTGGGGCTGTAGGGGCAAAGCCCGCTGGGCCATCCGCTGGTAGGTCTTTTCCATCAGGGACAGTTCTCCCATGCCCAGCCCTTTCAGCGCTGCCTCCATTACGGGCCTGGGCATGTCCGGCTGCACCAAAGCGCTGTACTTCAGCACACCGCTCTCCAGTTCCCGGCGATAGGCCTCCCCCCACCGGGCCTTTTCCGCCAGCTCTTGAAACCGCCGTCCAATCTCCTTGGCCTGGGCTTTCGAGATAAACACCTCTTCCGGACAGCCCTGCAGCAGCTTTTCCACACCTCCCTCCAGGCTGGAGAACCGCTTGCGCACGCCCGCTCCCCGCTGGGCGGGCACTGCCACAAAGGAACACTCATAGGCGTCCTCTGGTTCCAGCAGCACTCCATGGGCCAGCTTTCCGTTATAGTGCCTGCCCTTTACATGGCCGCAGTGTTCCTGGCCGCAAATACTGCACACCCGGCGTTTCACGCTGCAGCTCACACTCACCTCCTTTAAGATTCCTCCGTCGATCAGCTCCATGATCTCCCGGTTCCCCTGGGTCCTGGGCAGATAGGCCTTGGCTGTCAGCCGCACCAGCTCTTCTCCTGCCTGGGTCTGCTGGTCAGGGCAATGCTCCAGCTCCGTGCGGTAGATCCGGGCTGTCTGGTTGGCGCTTCTGCACTCGTGGTCCATAATGCAGGTCTTGCCCAAAAACAGCTCCTGCAGCTTCTTCAGGCTGTCTGCCGGGAACCTCTCAAAGTCCCGGTCCACCTCGTTGTCGCAGAGTACCAGGGAAAAGGTGTACACCTCCTCCCCCTGGTATGCCCGGCGGGTGTACTGGTTGATCTCCCGCAGCTCCTCCTGCCCCGGCAACTCCGCCGCCTTTACAATCTTCCCTTCCTTCACGTCCTTCATGGGTTTCCTCCTTCCTTCTGTGCCGCCAGTCTGGCCTGCTCCAGTTCAAACTCCAGCTTCCTGGCCTGGGCTGCCGCCACCATGGCGTTGGCGTGGTCCACCTCGTCCTGCATGGTAATCTCCTCCCACTCAATACTGCACTCAGTGGGATACCCCTCCAGGGCCAGCCAGGTGCGGCAGATCTTTTTGGCCACAGGGGTCAGAATCCTCCGGTACGCCTCCAGCTCGCTGGTCAGCACGTCTGCCTGCTGGCTGGACATCCGCTCGGTAGACGACCAGGAGAGCCCCAGCAGAAACGGCGGCAGGCCCAGCTTGGCCACAATCTGCTCCAGCATCTGCCGCACTGGCACCTGGCTCTCTAAAATCTGGTTGTCCGCGCCAATGGCCTTGATGGACACGTCCCCCACAGCCACAAAGTCCCGGGGCTCCCGGCTGCTCATGGCCGCTTTCCACTCCTGGGCCATCTGCTTCGCCCGCTCGCCCGCACTGTGCATAGAGCCCTCCGGCCTGCAGGTCACGGCAAAGCGCACATTGCCCAGCCTCTCCCAGTTGATTCCCATGGTCTCGTAGATCTGCATCAGCACGCCGCTGACAAAGGGCAGACCCCGCAGCAGAGATACCCCCCAGGGGGACCCGGCCTCTGGGTTCAGCGCGGAGACCAGCAGTAAGTCCGGGTACGGGCAGGGCCGCCTGCCCTCTGGTTCCAGCACAGACACCTTTACCCCCAAGGCCCCGTCCTCTTCCAACTCCAAATGCCGCAGCCCGGCGTTGTACAGGGCGGCCAGCTGGCCGCCTCCCAGCACCATCTCCCCCACGGCGCTGCCATAGGTGATCAGCTCCTCCAAATAGATGCCCAAAAACTCGTGGATTCCCGTGCCAGCGGCGTTGACCTGCACTCCGGCCAAAAACTCCTCCAGCCGCCGCTGGGCCTCTTCCTCCGGGCAGTGTACCCGGAACTCTCCCATCAGCCGCCGCAGCTTGTAGATGGCCGCGTCAATGATGGGCACCGACCGCCGCAGCTGCCGGTACAGCTCCCGCTCGCCCGCGCCCGGGGGCAGGCACAGCTGCCTTCCGGCCGGGCGGGTTTGCACGCTTACCGCCGGGGCCTCAGGCTCTCTCCTCCTGAAACCAAGCATCCTCTCTTTCCTCCCTTCTCTCTTCGATGTCTTGGATGTCCCTTTTCTCTCCCCCTCTCCTTTCGATTGGAACAGCGCATCGAAACTCCGTTCTCATATATCCCTTAAAAAAACCAGAAAATTGCCCCTATATGGACAACTTTTGAAAAAATACTTTTATTTTTTTGAGAATTTCTTGCCAAGCCCCTTCAAAAATCTTTCTACAAATTAAGATTCCCTTACTTTTGGCCCCTGCCTATTGCTTTCTCCCGGCTCTTCGTGCTAATATATGAACACAAGGAAAAACTACAAACCCATTGAAGATTTTCAGCAGAGAGGTGCATCCATATGGCAGACTACAACAACGGCTACCGTCCTCAAGGCCAGCAGCCCATGTACAATCCACCCCAGTACCAGCCCCAGGCCGGCATTGACCCGCCTCCCGGCTACCCCCAGCGCAGCCGCCTGGCCGCTGGCGTACTGGCCATCACTCTGGGAGCCTCCGGCGTCCACAGCTTCTACCTGGGCAACACCTCCCGGGGGCTGATGCAGCTGCTGGTCTCCATGCTCACCTGCGGCTTTGGCGCTGTCGTCATGATGATCTGGGGTATCCTGGACGGCGTCAAGCTGCTGGACGGCCGCATCAACACCGACGCCAACGGCGTCTACTTAAAAGATTAAGAAGGAGGGACCCATCATGACCGATCAGGAAAACAAAACTATGGAACCGCAGCAGGAGCCTGCGCAGGAGTCCGCTCCTCTGCCCACGCAGCCTGCCCAGCCCGCTGGTGAAGGCACTGCACCCACCCCAGAGGCGGGCCCAGCCCCTGCCCCGGCCCAGCCGCCCCAGGGACCAGCCTCCAGCCCTGTGAACTCAAATCCCTATTTCCACGGAGTGCCCACCCTGACCCTGGAGCCTGACCCGCCCACGCCCCCCATGGACATTCCAGAGCCGCCCCGGGCGCCGGAGCCCCCTGAAGCGCCCGCCCAGGAGCCGCCTGTACAGTACGCCACCTATAATTACAATTTTAATGTTCCCCCAGAGACAAACTATCAGCAGGCGCAGCAGCCCCAAAATCCCCAGCAGGGGTATTCCGGCTACCAGCCGCCTAACTATACCTCCCAGAGCTATCAGCCCCCTCAGGCACAGCAGCCCAAGTACACCACGCCGCCTATGGGCTACCAGCAGAAGAGCCGCCTGGCTGCAGGCCTGCTGGGCATCATGCTGGGCAGCCTGGGCATCCACAACTTCTATCTGGGCTTCAACAGCCGGGGCGTCATCCAGCTGGTCCTTAGTCTGGCCGGCGGACTGCTCACCTGCGGCCTGGGCACTGTTGCGGCCGCCATCTGGGGCTTTATTGAAGGCGTCAGCCTCCTGTCCTCCAGCAGCCCTCGCTTTGACGGCAATGGGGTTATCCTGCGGGACTGACCGCCTGCCCCTTCTGGCAAAGCATAGAGCGAACCGCGCAGCCCCTCCTTTGGAAATGGAATCTTCTAAATCATGATTGGACTATACACCGTATGGCTATGATCAGACCATCGTCCCAGATCCCATCCCAACCATGCCAGCTCACTGTATTCAACCCGGCAAGAGGGACGCTTCCCTATGGAGGCGTCCCTCTTGCTGTTCTTTCCCCTGCCGCAAATATGTAAAGAAAGGCCTGCCTCCCAAAAAGGAGCAGGCCTTTCCAGCTTATGCTACCATCACTCGAATCCGGTCCAAAGCGGCACGCAGGGGCCGGTACAGAAACAGCATCAGGAGAAAGTTTCCTCCGGCGTGCAAAAAGTCAAAAGGCAGGCCGCTGACTGCCCAGGCAAAGGCCATTTTAAGCCCCCCCACAGGCAGATAGGCCAGCGAGCAAAGGCTGCCAAACGCCAGCCCAAACAACCCCGAGAACACCGCCCACTGCCAGGCGCGGTCCATGCGCCTGCACAGCCAGGTCAGCGCCGCCAGCAGCGGCCAGATGTACAGGTACATCACCCACCAGGTTCCAAAGCCGTACAGCAGGCCTTCCAGCAGCAAAAACACTGCTAGCCCCCCGCCGGCCATGGGCCCAAAGCTCAGGGTAAAAAGCACCGTCAGCAGGCTGACTGGCTCAAAGTTTGGCAAAAAAGCCATAGCCTCCTTGGAGACCGTCAGCAGCACCCCCATGATGGCCCCGGCGCAAAGCCTCCGCAGGGCCTGGGCTCCCGTTGGTCCCACTGTTCGCACAGGCGGTACGCGGCTCAATAGCCCGCCATCAGGGTCAGTTCATACTGGCCCCCCTCTTCAAGGGGCGTACTGTCCACCCCTGTGGTGGCCTGCTCTCCGCCGATGGTCAGGCACCACCATTCCTGCTTGCCGCTGTCAGCGGTCTCCCCGTCCACCGTTGTAACAAACAGCCCGTACTCGCTGTCATCCCCGGCTATCAGCTCTTCATCCAGCAAAGCCGCGCCCAGCATGTCCTGCTGGGTTTCAATGGCAAACTCCTTGCTGTTGCCGTCCCCGTGTACAACGGTAACAACAATAGATTTTACCGCTGTCTCCCCGGCAGAAGAACCAGCGCCGCCGTTTGTCTCTTTGCCGCAGCCTGCCAGCAGTCCCAGGCAGAGGATCAGCGGCAGCACCAGGGCCAGCACCCGGACAAAACTCTTGTGTGTGGTACATGCAGTCTTTTCTTTCATGTTGCAGCCTCCTAAAAATAATTTTAGGGATGGCCTGTCCGGCAGGGGTGGACCAGTCCCCGCCGGACAAAAAAGCGCTGCCTCTGCAAGCAGACCGCTCCTGCGCGAATCGCTGAACATCGCAGCTATCGCACGGCCCTTCGGGCAAGTCTTCCGGCTTAGACTTGGAGAGGCCGTCCTACGCTGCAAAAGCTCCAGCCTCTTACGCGCACCCTCCGCCTTCCCGGCGCCGCCCCAGGGCGGCTTCCAGTGGCATGTGGCCGGAAAACCTGTCCGGCCGGGGGGGTGCGCTCCGTCATCACGGCGACGGGTTCGCCAGGGATTTTCACCTGCCGGACGGTTACCTCTGCCCGGCAGCGGGCCTGCCGGAGATCTCCCCCTCCAGCCCGCCTGTTCCTATGTTCGGCCGCGGCCGTACCGCGGACACCTCGAAGTCCCAACAGCTACACAATATACCACAAGTAGGGGAAAAAGTCAAATATTGTCCCCAGAGGGATGCGTTAATATATGGCGGCGAAACTTCCGGCATGGAACGCAAAAAGTCCTGCCCGCTTTTTCAAAGATGGTGGTTCTTCGGGGCAAGCTCCTAAGCCGCAGGCCATACACACTCCCCCGCCAGGCCCCCCAAAACATAAAAACCAGCCCGAAGGCTTCGCGCCCTCGGGCTGGTCCCTATCCCGGCCTAAAGGTCAGGGCCGGAAGAGATTCTTTCGTTCTTTGTACAATCCGCTAACTTTCAGCTTCAGTCTGCTCAGTCCTTAGCAAAAGCACCATTATTGGCGGCCCACTCGGCCTCCAGGGTCTTCCAGTCTTTGCTTTCGACCAGCTGGA
>CAJUPK010000050.1:0-2616 GCA_910588415.1 uncultured Oscillospiraceae bacterium
TTGGAAAGTACGGCTCCCAGGTGTTTGACTTTCAAAAGACCCTGGATAATTTCTATGCCCGCCAGCACATGGACGGCTTCATGTGCCGGGAGATCTGCGAGCGGGTGAGGGGGGACCAGTTCCACCGGTTTGACCCAGCCAGCACAGGCCCCAATATCCTGCCCTGGGCAGAGTGGGAATCCTACCAGGTGACCGGAGATCTGGAGCGCATCCAAAAGGTCTTTCCGCCCCTGCTGGCTTTCCATCTGTGGATGAAGAGCTGGCGCACCTGGCCGGACGGCAGCTACTGGTCCTGCGGCTGGGGCAGCATGGATAACCAGCCCCGGCCCATGCCTGGCTGCTCGGTAGAGTTCCACCACAGCTGGTCTGTGTGGACAGACGCCTGCATCCAGCAGATTCTAAGCGGCAAGCTGCTGGCCCGGATGGCCCGGCTTCTGGGCCGGGAGCAGGAGGTGCAGCCTCTGGTGGAGGAGACCGCCCGGCTCACCAAACTGGTCAACGAAAAGCTGTGGGACCCGGACATAGCCTTTTACTGCGACCTGTGGCCAGACGGCCGCAGGAACCAGGTAAAATCCATTGGGGCCTACTGGGCCCTGCTGGCGGACATTGTGCCGGAGGACCGGCTGGAGCCCTTTATTGCCCACCTGCAGTCTAAAGAGGAGTTCAACCGCTTCCACCGGGTGCCAAGCCTTTCCGCGGACCATCCAGGCTACAACCCAGAGGGAGGCTACTGGCTGGGCGGCGTGTGGGCCCCCACCAACTACATGGTGCTGCGGGGCCTGGAGAAGATTGGCAGGCACAGCCTGGCCCGGGAGATTGCCCTGAACCATGTGGAACGGGTTACCGAGGTGTTTGAACAGACCGGCACTCTCTGGGAGAACTATGCCCCAGAGCCGGACCAGCAGGGCCGTCCTGTTCCCGGCCAGCCTGCCAAGCGTGATTTTGTAGGCTGGACAGGGCTGTCGCCCATTGCCATTGTCATCGAGCAGGTGTTCGGAATCCATGGCAGTGCCGCGGAAAAGAAGATCACCTGGCGCATACAGGAGCAGGGCCGCCACGGGGTGCTGCGGTATCCCATGGGCAGCGGCACCGTGGACCTGGTCTGTCCGGCCCATGCCCAGGGGGAAAAGCCCCCGGTGGAGATAAACGCCCGCACACCGGTCGCAGTGGTCCTTCAGTGGCCAGACGGCACAGAGGAGACCATACAGGCGGGCCAATAAGGAGGAAGCTGCATGTACCAAAACCCATTTTACTGCCTGGAGGCAGGCAAAACCCTCCGCTACCAGCTCAAAGCGGCTGGCCAGGAGATCTGCTTGGAACTGCCCCGGTTTCACATTGAGGGCGAGGACTCCGGCCTGCCCGGCGCTCTGCGGGAGGAGCCAGCCCAGGAACTTCCCGCAGGCGGCAGGCTGCTGGCCTGGACAGGCTCCTATGCCTGCGGGGCCCGGCTGCGGCTGGAGGCCCGGGTCCGGGAGGAGACGCCCTTTGTGCGCTTTCGTTATGTGCTGTGGGCAGACCAGCCTTTGCGGCTGACAAAACCCCAGGGCCGGGACCGGGTCACCTATTTTTCCTACCAGTCCCCTCCGCAGGCAGAGCGCACAGAGGTGCGGCTCTCAGACTATGACTTCCGCCTGCACAGCTATTGTTTAAGCGAGCTGCCCGCTTTCCAGCGGGAGCCGGACGCCATGGGCCCCATTCTCGCGGAGACCTGGGACGGCATGGCCATGCTTACAGCCTATGAGCACGGCTCTCAATATCCGGATAAGTTTCTGGCCTATTACCCGGAAAGGGAGGGGGAGGCGGTCAGCCTGCGGGCTGTCAAGGGCAACACCTGGCAGGGGCAGCCTCTGCACCCAGCCCCCTATGAGACAGTGTGGTTCCAGCTGGGAGCCGTGCCGGGCGGGCTGGACGGCCTGGCCAGCGCCTACCGGGAGTTCCAGCTGCAATACTGCAGCCCCAACCCAGAGAGCCGCAAGCCCTACATTTTCTACAACACCTGGGCTTTCCAGGAGCGGAACAAGTTTTACAACAAGGCCGCCTACCTGGACTCCATGAATTATGACCGTATCAGCCAGGAGATTGACGCGGCCCATGCCATGGGGGTGGATGTGTTTGTCATTGATACAGGCTGGTACCAAAAGACCGGAGACTGGCAGGTGGACCTGGCCCGGTTTCCAGACGGCCTGCGGGAAATCCGCAGGAAGCTGGAGGGCTACGGCATGAAGCTGGGGCTGTGGTTCAACCCCACGGTGGCAGCGGTCAGCAGCCAGCTGCTGGCAGAAAACCGGGACGCGGTCATGGAGCAAAAGGGGCAGACTCCCCAGCCCTTCCCCATATGGGAGACAGAGGAGAGCTTCTCCCTGTGCATTGTCTCCCAGGCCTGGCAGGCTTTTGCGGACCAGCTGATCCGGCTGTACAAAGAGCTGGGCGTCACCTACTTTAAATGGGACGCGGTGGGCCTGTACGGCTGCGAAAGCGGCGGGCACCTGCACGGCGGGCCGGAAAATTCCCCCCAGGAACGGGAGGACTGCTATGCCTTTCAGATTGGCCAGTATCTCACCAAGATTGTGGACCGGCTGTGCCAGGCCTGTCCCCAGGCCATTGTGGACATGGACA
>CAJUPK010000050.1:2626-14752 GCA_910588415.1 uncultured Oscillospiraceae bacterium
CGACGCTCTTCCGATCTGAGTGCGGCCGGTACTTTGGCCTGGGCTTTCTGTCTGCGGGCAAGTTCTTTGCCATCAATAACGGCCCCTATTTCCAGGACTATGACATCCAGCCCCCCGAGGACGTGTGGATCAACGCCCTGGTCCATCCCGGTCCGGCCCGGCCCCGGGTATGCCGGGGCGTGCTGGACTATGACAAGTGGTTCCCCTCCATACTGATGATGACCCATTATCTGCCGGACGACCCGGAGAGTTCTCAGCTGTTGAACCTGGCCAGCCTGATCCTGGGCCAGAACGGCGTGTGGGGCGACCTTCCCCAGGTGTCCCCAGAGGGGAAGGCCCTGTTCGCCCAAGTGCTGGGGGCCTATAAGCAGGTGCGAGAGGATATCACCGCCGCCTATCCGGTCACGCTGGGCAGGCCGGGCAGCACTTTCGAGGTCCATGAAAAGCTGAACGCCGCCACAGGCAAGGGCGCTGTGTGCCTGTTTGGAACCCAGGGCCACAGCCGCTACCGGATGCAGAATACACCTGCGGGAGAACCCCAGATATTCGGCCCGGCCAGCCTGGCCCGGGAAAAAGCTGAAACCTATATTGATGTAAACTTTGATTGTCCCGGAGCAGCCATTGTCTTTTTTGGCAGCCGCTGACCTGCCGGGAGCTTATATAGGTGACTAAACGTCGGTATGTACGGATTGTTAAGCGCGTTACCTATAGCGAATCGCTGCATAGAGCAAGAAAGAGGGATAGAAAATCCGCGGATTCTCTATCCCTCGTTTTATTGTATGTTATACGATTAAATAGGGTAAATGCCCCAAGTTTTCAGGCCAGGCAGCCGCTGCCCGGCGAAATCTCTAAAGAAAATTAGAAGGAAGCGCCGATAGAACCTGGCCCAAAGGGGAAGTCCATAGGAATGGCCGGCCGCCTTAGTGCAGGAAGATGGCCTCCTCGTCCTCCTTCTCCGGCGGGGCAAAGGGATTGGGCGCAATAGGCATATAGGCTTTATAAAGAGCGTCGTCATGGTTATGGCGTACCGCGCACTCCCGGTCAAAGATCATGGTGGCCACATCCTCCGGCGTGCAGGGGTCCCAGTGGGGGAGAGAGGGGCAGTCCGGCACCCCGTACCGGGCGAAGTTTACAAAGCTCCAGGCCATCTGCTCCTCCAGCTTGTCCGATACGCCGGGCACATCGCAGATAACCACCTTGTCCGTGTTGTGGAAGAAGAAGGGGATGTCCGCGCAGTGCCAGGCACAGTGGCCGTCGTCATAGGGGAATTCAAAATTGAACAGGTAGCAGTAGGTGGCGGACTCTGTGTGGGCCGCTTTTTTCCGGGCAAAGTCCTTGCTGGCCTCCCGGCACATGGTGTCCAGGGCCAGCAGGTCCGTCAGGTTCTTCTCCGGGTAGCACTCCTTAAAGAGCCGGGCAACCTCCTCCGCGCTGCCTTTCAGGGGCTTGCGAAGCATGGCCATCTGCTCTTCCTCGGTAAGGTCATACTTGTGGGACACGCCCGGCCGGAAAGCAAATTCGCCGAACACGCTGCCAATGATCACCGGGATGGTCTTGGCATGGTCCGTGAAGCCTACCTCCCGGGGATCGCCCACATAGAACTCATTTTCCAGGGGGCCATTGCCTGTGTAGTGGCCTTGCTTGCCAATCTCCGGGGCCACGGCCTTGTAAGCTTCCGCCAGCTTCTCATATTCGATGGTCTCCAGCTGCTCTACCTGGCTGGCGTCAAGGCCCAGATGGGCCAGCATGGCCTCAATCAAAGGCCGGCTGTCCTTGTCCGGGGCAGGGCCCAGCAGGCCGTCGAACACGCCGCTCATGATAATGCCCTTGTGGAACAAGCCGTCCGCAGCGGGAATCTGCATCAGGTTGAACACCTTGGCGCCGCCGCCGGACTGGCCGAAGATGGTCACATTGTCCGGGTCGCCGCCAAAGCCCGCGATATTATCCCGCACCCACTCCAGGGCGGCCACCAGGTCCGCGTTGCCGGCGTTGGCGGAGTTCTTGTACTTCTCGCCGTAAGGGGACAGGTCCAAATAGCCCAAAATGTTCAGCCGGTGGTTCAAGGTGATTACCACCACATCGCCAAATTTGGACAGGTTTTCTCCGTCATAGGCAATCTGCTCAATAGAGGACCCAGCGGAGAAGCCGCCTCCATGCAGCCAGACCATAACGGGCTTTTTGGCGGCAGGGTCAATGGAGGGGCTCCATATGTTCAGGTACTGGCAGTTCTCGTCCTTGGGCCAGTAGCGGTGGGGGACCATGATCTCTCCTATAGCGGTCTCCTTGTCCAGCATGGGGCAGACATAGCCGTAAGAATGGGCGTCTTTCACTCCCTCCCAAGACTGGGGCGGGGTGGGCGGCTGAAAGCGCTGGGCGTCCGCGTACTTGACGCCGTGGAAGGTGTAAGTGCCGTCCACAATGATGCCGCGCAGCTTGCCCGCTTTGGTCTGGACAATGGGTTCGGTGGTGGAACATACAAATTTTTTCGCCATATACAAGGTCCTTTCTGCGATTTTTTATGTACTAACATTTTTATTATATAGCATTTGTGCCTATTTTGCAAGAGGGTTTCCCATAAAAAATGGCAGAATGGAGAGGGTCAGGATAAAACGCCCTTCAGCCGGGCTGCTGCAGGTACTCGCCCCGGCTGCTGAAGCCCGCTACCTTTTTTAGGAGCGCGGGGGAGGGGTCGCCCACCCGGAGCTCCAGACCCTCTCCCAGCATCAGGAAGCTGTCCATGCGCCGATCCAGTGCGTACAGGTCCCCAAACCGTGTTTCATTGGCGTCCCTATCATAATAATCGGTGGAATAGTATAGCATTTTCGGGCCGTTGCTGTCCTCCCCCACAACCAGAGCGGGGATGAACCAGACCACAGACAGGTCTTCCTGGCCGCTGGCAGAGACGGTGATCTTCGCTTGTGCAAAATAGCCGGAGACCTGCAGGACCAGGGGGCTGAACAGGCGGTCAAAGTTGGAAACGCTTGTGGTGACCTGCACGGGAGTAGAGACCCCGTCTTTCACCAGAGTGCCTTCCAAGACCTCTTCCCTTTGGCGGGTAAGGCCCACAAGAACCGCGCCCATGGCCAAAAAGAGGGCAAGGAAAAGAAGCTGGCTGCGGTATTTGTGCAGAACCTGTTTCATGACGGGCACCTCCTAATAAAAATTGTATGGGTTTTGAGAATTTATTGCGCGGTCCAGGGGCGTTAGGCCCCTGGTAGGGTTTGGGGCAAAGCCCCAAGGTCTTGCGCTTTAGCGCCCGAAACGTCCAAGTTAACCATTTTCTTCGAAAATGGTTAAAAAAGGGCATATGTTATGTGTTAGGCCTGCGGACGCACAGGGCGCGTCCTACGGCAAGGCCGTGGAGCTCTGCTCCACTCCTCGCAGCCTTTGAAAAGGCTGGCGAAACTTTTTCCCTTGCTCTCAATAAAGTATAAATAAAGTCTATCATCCTTATATAGATTTGTCAAGACTGCCAGTGGAGGGGCAGGGGTTCTATTTCTTGGCCTGTCCCCATAGAATGGGAGTAGTTCAGGAAAGGAGCGGGACCATGGAGACCAGAGAAATGCGGGACCGGTTGGAAACAGACAGCTTTGACCAGGTGGCGGAGAAGATTCTCCCTGTGCGGGACAGGCTGCTGGCCCTGCCAGCCGGGATGAAGGCCCAGGCCCATGATATACGCTGCAAAGCGGGGCAGCCAGTAGCGGTCTGCGGCGGGGGCGGCGTGCTTTTTTTAAAAGAAGGGGGCGGCCTGTCCCGGCACATGGGGGCCGGGCTGGCGGTTTTGTCCCAGGCCCAGCTGCAGGAGCTGTTTCTGGAGATCTGCGGCCGCTCGGTGTTCACACACGAGGAGCAGCTGCGCCAGGGGTATATCTCTGTGCAGGGCTGCCGGGTAGGGGTATGCGGCCGGGTGGTCACAGAGAACGGCCGGGTAAAGGCCCTGCGGGACGTCAGCTCTCTTGTGTT
This sequence comes from uncultured Oscillospiraceae bacterium, assembly GCA_910588415.1. GTDB lineage: Bacteria > Bacillota > Clostridia > Oscillospirales > Acutalibacteraceae > Acutalibacter. The sequence goes on from CAJUPK010000050.1 coordinate 6,590, forward strand.
CCGGATACCCAGGGACTGCCCGGGCTGCGGGGACAGGCTTTTTTCCTCGGGGGCAGACCCCTGCCGGGGGGTGCTGATTGCCGGGGAGCCGGGCAGCGGGAAGACCACGCTTCTGCGGGACATTGCCCGGTCCCTGTCTGGGGGTCGCTTTGCCCCCAGCCGGAGGCTGGCGGTGCTGGACTGCCGGGAGGAGCTCTCAGCGGGCTTTGACCTGGGGCCCTGCGCGGATGTGCTGCTGGGCTGCACAAAGGCCCAGGGCCTGGACATGGCCATCCGCACCCTCTCGCTAGAGGTAGTGCTCTGCGACGTGCTGGCCCCAGAGGACCTGCCAGCGGTGCGGCGCTCGCTGTTCGCGGGGGTGGGGGTGATCGCCACGGTCCACGGGGGAGAGAAGGACGTATACAGCCGCCCTCTGTGCCGGGCCCTGCTGGACACAGGGGCCTTTGAGAGCCTGGTGGTCTTGAAGGGCAGGGCCAGTCCCGGGCAGATTGCCCGGATAGAGCCAGCTGGTTCCCGTGCCTGCCGGGGAAGCAGGGCCGGATGATGCGGATGCTGGGTGTGATGCTGCTGGTGCTCAGCGGGCTGGTGTGGGGTTTGGGGAAGGCGGGAAGCCTGGGGCAGCGGGTGGTCCTGCTGACAGAGCTGTTGGGGCTGATGCAGTTTTTGCGCACAGGGATTGGCTGCTATGCCCGGCCTTTGGGAGAGCTGCTGGCTGCCTTTGACAGCCGCCTGTGCCGGGAAGCCCTGGCCCTGCCCGGATTTGCGGGCCACCCGGCCGGAGCCCTGCTGCAGGCGGGGGAGAAGCTTTTCTCTGTGGAAGGAGACCGGGAGAACCTGCGGGCCTTTACAGAGGGATTGGGGGTCAGCGGCACCCAGGGCCAGCTGGAGCATTTGGAGCTGTATATGGCCCTGACAGAGGAACGGCTGAAAGAGGCCAAGGAGGAGTGCAGCCAAAAGCGGAAGCTTTATGTAGCGCTGGGCCTGTTCGCGGGGCTGACCGTGTGTATTGTCATTTTGTAATTGCCGGAGGAACGGCAAATCGGGGAGGCAAAAAACAGTGGATGTAGATCTCATTTTCAGGATAGCCGCCATTGGAATTATCGTCGCGGTGCTTAACCAGCTTCTCATCCGTTCGGGAAGGGAAGAGCAGGCCATGATGACCACCCTGGCGGGATTGATTGTGGTGTTGATGATGATTATCCGTGAGATCAACACGCTGTTTCAGACCATCAAGACAATTTTTCAGCTATGAGCGCCGGAGCTTTGCTGGGGATTGCTGTGTGCGCCCTGTGCGCGGCGGTACTGGGCGCGGTGGTGAAAAAGTCCAATAAGGAGTATGCCCTGCTGCTGGCCGCTGGCGCTGTTGTGCTGATTGTGGTCTCGGTGCTGAAAAACCTGGGGCCCTTAACAGAACAGCTGGCGCGGCTGGCCGGAGAGGGGGGCGCCCAGAAGCTGTGCCTGGACGCCATGCTGAAGGCAGTGGGCCTGACCGTGCTGGGTCAGCTGGCGGCGCAGCTGTGCAGGGACGCGGGAGAGGCGGCGCTGGCCTATGGGGTGGAGCTGGCGGCAAAGGTGGCAGTGCTGACAGTGGCCATGCCTGTTATCACGCAGCTGTTTGAATATCTGGGGGAAATTTTAAAACTATGAGAAGGAAACAAGCGCTTAGGCGGCTGGCCTGCCTGCTGGCGGCTTTTTTTGCCCTGGCCCTGTGGGGGCTGCCAGCCCGGGCCGCGGAGGAAGAGCTCTATGAGAAAAGCGGCGTGGGCGAGCTGTATGAGGCGCTGGACCAGGAGACACAGGAGCTTTTGGACCAGGCCGGGGCAGGAGAGGGCGTACTGGGGGACGGGCTTTCCGGCAGGAATCTTTTTGAGATTTTCAGCGGGCTGGTGCAGGAAAAGCTGACGGCCCCGCTGAAGGCGCTGGCAGCGCTGGCGGCTGTATGCGTCCTGTGCCGGATAGCCTGCTGCTTTGAGGAAGGGGAGCTGGCTGGCACAGCCCGGCTGGTGGGCTGCGTTGCCTGCGGCATGATTTTGGCCGGGCCGGCCGTGGGCCTGCTGGCCGCCTGCCAAAGAGTGACGGAGAGCGCCGGCCTGTTTTTGGGGGCGGCAGCGCCTGTATATGCCGGGCTGCTGGCTGCCACTGGCAGCATTGCCACTGGCAGCGGGTACAGCTTTTTGGCTATGCTGGCCGGAGAGGGAATCCCGGTGCTGGCGGCAGGCTTTCTGCTGCCTCTGCTGCGGGTATATCTGGGGGTGTCTGTGGCCTCGGCTGTGTCCGGGGCCAAGCTTTCAAAGCTGACAACCTCCCTATACAACTTTGTAAAGTGGGCGCTGGTCACGGCTGTCACTGTGTTTGCCGGGGTGCTTTCTGTGCAGACAGCCCTGAATTCCCAGGTGGACGCGGCCACAGCCAAGGCGGTGAAGCTGGCCCTGTCCTCTGGCGTCCCCATTGTGGGCGGGGCCTTGGGGGACGCGGTATCCGCCCTGCAAAACAGTGTGCAGATGGTCAAATCAGGGGCTGGAGCCTTTGGGGTCTTGGCGGCAATTTGCATTTTTCTGCCCTCCATGCTGGAATGTCTCCTGTGGACAGCGGTGTGTATGGCTGGCCAGGTGGCGGCCGACCTGCTGGAGGCGTCAGAGGTCAGCGCTTTGCTGGGCGCCTTTGCGGGAGCGGTACGGATGGTTTTAGCGGTGCTGGCCAGTGTGTGCGCTGTATGCGCGGCCAGCGCCGGGGCCATTGTCTTTGCGGGCAGCTGAGGGCCCAAGACCAGCAGCAGGCCAGGAATCAATCGGAGAGAGGGCGGCGGTGAAAACATGGAGGAGCTGGTAAAAAACGCGGGGGTTCTCTGCGGTGTGTTTCTGGTCACCGGACTGGCCGCCCGGCTGTGCCCCAAAAACAAGATGCTGGGGTTTGTGCAGGGGCTAACCGTTTTGGTGCTTTTAGTCTCCATGGCAGGGGCCCTGGCGGGCGTTTCCTGGGAGTGGCCGGAGACAGGGGGAGAGGCCTGCCGGAACCGTGAGCTGGAGGAGTATCTCCAGGACCAGTATACCCTGGCGGCAGAGGAGGAGGCCCGGCAGTATATCCAGGGCCTGCTGGCCTCCGCGGACATTCAGGCGAAAAAAATCAGCGTTGGGATAGATATAATGGAGGACAGCCGCATAGTATTAACAGAGGTCGCGGTATGGTTCGCCTACGAAAGCGACGCCCAAAGGGCCAGGGCACTGCTGCATGGCGCTTTGGGAGAGGGCATACACATAGAGGTAACCGTGGATGGAGATTAGCAAAGCAAAAGAACGGCTGAAAAATCTGCTGAAGGACAAACGATTTGTACGGATTGCCCTGCTGCTGGGCATGGGAGGGATTGGGCTGATCTACCTTTCCTCCTGGTCCCTGCCGGAGCCAGGGGCCCAGCAGCCGGAGCAGGCGGCGGAGACCTGTGCTGGGGACTGCCAGCGCCAGCTGGAGGAGGACCTGCGGCGGGTGGTGCGGGCTGTGACAGGCGAGGATTCACCAGAGGTGATGATCACCCTGGAAAACGCCGGAACAGCTGTCTACGCCCAGGACCGCAGGCAGAGCCAGCAGGAAAACGGCGGGGAGGAGGAGACCTCTCATGTAATTTTAGAGGACAAAGAGGGGGCGCAGCAGGGGCTGGCCCTGTCTCAGGAACAGCCCCAGGTAAAGGGGGCTGTCATCGTCAGCCGCGGCGCAGGGGACCCGGCCATACGGGAAAAGCTGGTAAATGCCGCCTGTACGGTGCTGGGGATATCCTCTGCCCGGGTGTGTGTGGTGCAGGGGTGGTAAACTGGTTCCCATAGAGTCCGCAAAATATTGTTAAGAAAAGGTGGTTTTTGCAATGACGAAAAAAATTGGCAGGAAGCAGCTGGTACTGGCCTCTCTGGTGCTGGCCTTGGGAGCAGCGGTGTATCTGAACTGGCAGTTTGCGGGCACAAACAAGCTGCCGGTAGGAGACGACACAGGCAGTGCCTCCAGCCAGCTGGGGGCAGCCCAGCTGGTCAACAACGCTTATGTGGAGACCGTGTCGGACGATCTGCTGGAGTCATCCCCGGCCAACGCGGCGCCGGGCGAGAGCACCTTTGCGGAGGCAAGGCTGAACCGCCAGAACTCCCGGGACGAGGCCCTGGAGCTGATCGATAATGTGCTGGAGGACGTAAACGCGGACAGCGACGCCAAAAAGACGGCGGTGGAGCAGGCTTCTGCCATGGCCCAGAACATCCTGAAGGAGACCAACGTGGAGGGGCTGCTGAAGGCAAAGGGCTATGAGGAATGTGTGGCCTACATAGCGGACGGCCAGTGCAATGTGGTGGTTTCTGGCGACCTGCAGGACAGCGACATGCTGGTGGTGCAGGAGGTGGTGATGGAGCAGACCGGACTGTCCGCAGAGAAGATCAAGATCATTGGCTCTGGGAAGGAGCAGCCTGTGGAATAAAAGGAAAATAAAAGGAGCGGGGATGGTTTCCAGGGGAGACCGGCCCCGCTCCTTTTGCCAGGTGGAGATTGTCACCCGGCTTGTAAAAGAAGCGTTGACAATCCACCTTGGCCATGATACCATAAATTTCGGAAACGGAATCATAAGAGCCTGTTTGAGAGAGGGACAAGGGGGGCAGAGCGGGAAACTCTGCCCGCGCTTGAAAGCTGCTTTTTCAAGGGGACGGACTACATAAGCTGGCTGCCGGGGCGTTCTCTCTGGATTCCGCGGCGGGCCGGAGAAGGGAGGAAACATGGACATTTCAGACAAAGTATTGCAGCTGCTGCGGGAAAGCAGCCGGAATCTTTCCGGCGAGGAGATGGCCGATATGCTGGGAATCAGCCGGAATTCTGTGTGGAAGGCAGTAAAAAAACTCCGCCAGGCAGACTATGAGATTGACGCTGCCACCAACCGGGGCTACCGGCTGGTATCAGAGAGCAATGTGTTGAGCCCGGAGAATATCCGCCGGTACCTGGACAGCGGCCTGCGGGACGTGGCCATCGAGGTGCGGGAGGAGGTGACCTCTACCAACACGGTGCTGAAGGCCATAGCGGAGCAGGGGGGCCGGGAGGGCATGGTGGTGATTGCCGAACACCAGACCCAGGGCAAGGGACGGCTGGGACGGTCTTTCTACGCGCCGAAAAAGACAGGTCTGTACATGAGCGTGCTGCTTCGGCCCGCGATCTCCGCAGAGCAGTCGCTGGCCATCACCACAGCAGCGGCCGTGGCGGTGGCAGAAGCCATTGACCAGGTGACCGGCCAGCGGGCGCAGATCAAATGGGTCAACGACGTGTATCTGTATGGAGCCAAGGTTTGCGGCATACTGACAGAAGCGGCGCTGGACTTTGAGAACGGCAAGCTGAACTATGCGGTTTTAGGCATGGGCGTGAACATACAGGAGCCGCCCGGAGGCTTCCCCGCGCAGCTGCAGGGGGTGGCCGGGGCCATTTTCAAGGGGCCCGCTCCGGCGGGGGCCAGGACCAGGCTGGCAGCCGGGATATTGAACCGCTTTTTCGGCTATTACCGGGCGCTGCCGGAACAAGTCTTTATGCAGGAGTACCGGGAACGCTCCCTGCTGACTGGCATGGAGATATGCTTTCAGCAGGGCAGCAGGACCTGGGAAGGGGTGGTTACTGGCGTGGATGAGGAGGCCAGGCTGCTGGTGCGCCTGGAGGACGGCAGAATAAAAGCCTTTGGTGCGGGAGAGGTCTCTATTGTAAAGAAAAGCCTAATGGACAATTTGCAGACAAAGAAAAGGGAGTGTTTATGATGAAACTGGAATTGAGAAATAATGTGCAGAAAACCGTGTGCGTGGGAGTGATGGCAGCGCTGCTGGCGGTGTTGTCCCAGATCTCTCTGCCCCTGCCCAGCGGGATACCCGTAACCCTGCAGACCTTTGCCGTGGCCCTGTGCGGCTGCGTTTTGGGACCAGCCATGGGGACGCTGGCAGTGGCTGTGTACCTGGCGCTGGGCGCGGTGGGCGTGCCAGTGCTGGCGGGCTTTGGCGGCGGGTTTGGTTCCTTTTTAGGGGTGACAGGGGGCTACTTATGGGGATTTCTCCCCCTGGCCCTGCTCTGCGGACTGGCGGCCCTGTCCAAAAACCGAGGAATAGCCGCTGGACTGGGGATGGCCGGACTGGCGCTGTGCCATATATTTGGCGTAATCCAGTTTGGGCTGGTGATGTCAGTGCCGCTTTTAGAGGCATTTCTGATTGCTTCCGCACCCTATCTGCTAAAGGATATCCTGTCTGTTGTGCTGGCCTATTTCGCGGCTATGGCAATCATTGCCAGCCTTAAAAAAGCGGGCAGAGGAGGCGTTGTATGAGGGAGATCCGGGGGCACCATCTGTTTTGCATGACGTTGTTTTCGGGCCATGGGTATGACCAGGAGTTTACGGAAAACATGGCCGGATTGATAGACAGCCTGCGGGAAGGGGAGCATTTCTGCCTATGCCTGGGACCAGACGCGGTCTGCAGGGCTTGTCCCCACAGACAGCCGGACGGCGGGTGCCAGCTGGCTGGCAGCGATGTGCTGGACCAGGACCAGGCAGCCCGGGAGATTCTGGGCCTGCAGCCAGGTCAGGAGCTGTGCTGGACGAAGGTGAAGGACAAGCTGGCCGCCGTAACGCAGGAGGAGTTTGGGCGGGTGTGCGGGGACTGCCGCTGGAAGGAAGAGGGGCTGTGCAGTTATGCCTTGCTGCGCCAGCGCACGGGACAGAACGAAGGGGCTATGCCCTGACATACCGGCTGCCCCGGGAGGCTCCTATCCGGCGGATGGCGCCGGATTTGATCATTAGGCCCAAAACAGCCTCAATGGTGGTGGGGCTGACTTCCGGCAGGGCAGCACAGATTTCCGCTTTGGAGATGGGATGGGCGCTGCTTAGGACAAGACTCTCAATGCTGGCCCGCTTGGTGGGTTTGGGACCGGGCTTGGCGGCAGCGGCCTGCTGAAAGCTCATGTACAGCAGAGAGAGGAATATTTCCAGATAGGGAAGGTATTCGCTCTGGTTTTCCTCCCAGCCGCGGCAGGACAGGGTAAAGGCGCGGTGGTAAAAGGGGTAGAATTGGCGGATGGATTCCTCCAGGGAGGTACACCGGCACAGCTCATAGCCAGAACGGCGCAGCAGCAGGCGGGCAAGCAGCAGGGACATGCCAGGCGTCTCCTCCTGGAAGGGGGCAAGGCAGTACATATCCAGAGTAAAGCAGGGGACCAGCAAAAGGGGAGACACAGCCTCCGTTGCTAAGTCATAGGCAGAAAGCGCCAGGTGGAGTGCCTGGCGCTTTTCTGCACATATATACTGGGAAAAATCCAGAGCCTGCTGCAGAAAATCGGCTGTAGACAGCCCAGGGTACAGAGAAGCATGATAGCTGTTGTGCAGGCACTCCTTATAGCGGGGAGGAACCTGGCCCTCTAAGGCCAGAATACCCTGCAGGGAACGGGCCTCGGCCTCTGCAGGAAGTTTTTCAAACCGGCTGGGAGACTGCTTTAGGCGCTGGAGGGAAAAACTGTTTAGATGTTCTAAAGAGACCAGCAGGCTGGAGAGGTCCTCTGGAAGAGGAAGTTTGTTGAGAAAGGAATACTCATAGCGGTGCATGGCTTACGCCTCCTTTTCTGCACATAATTATAACAGAGAAAAGAGGGGAAATCAACCGTTTGGCGCAGAAAAGAGGGGGTTTGCAGGCTTGCTTTTCCCAGCGGGATACATTATAATGGAGAAGGTGGTTTTATATGGAATTATTTAAGGATGACCAGAACCGGGAGCTGAAGCTGCACGGCACCTATGGCTTCCCAGTCTATGTGGATAAAAAGATGATTTCCTCCTATCCCACTGGCTTTTTTCCCTGGCATTGGCACGATGAGATTGAATTTACGCAGATCGTCTCCGGCCAGATGGAATACCGGGTCAATGACAGCCGCTTTTTGCTGCAGGCAGGCCAGGGGCTTTTCTGCAATTCGGGGGCGCTGCACTTTGGATGTATGGCAGGCGGCGACTGCGAGTATATATCCATCACCTTTCACCCCCGGCTGCTGGCAGGCTTTGAAGGGAGCGCTGTGGGAAAGCAGTACGTGTATCCGCTGGTAGAAAGTCCGGCGCTGGCCTCCCTTTTGCTGGAACCAGAGGTACCCTGGCAGCGGGACATGCTGGCCGGACTGGCAGAGCTCTACCGGATGTGCAGA
>CAJUPK010000051.1 GCA_910588415.1 uncultured Oscillospiraceae bacterium
GTTGGAATGAAGCATGTTCTGCATATAGGCATTGTCCCAGCTTTTGATAAACCCGCTGGCATTCTCCGCGTTGTACTCTACAGACACAATGCTTCCGCCCTTTACCAGAATGGTGATATATTCCCTCCAGCCGTGGCTGAACTGAGACATCTGGGCCGTATAGTATCCGTCCTGAAGCCCCTCCTGGCCTGTGCAGGCAGCCAGCGGCAGGACCAGTAGCAGGCTTAAAAGTATGGCAAAAATCCGTTTCATTGGCCCTGTCTCTCCTTTAACGTAAATTTCCGGACATGGGACTGAAGCGCCTCGGCCTCCCTGGCCAGCAGGCCGCTGGACTGCTCTGTCTCCCCCGCGTTTTGCAGGTTGCGGTCCGCAATAGAAGAAATGGTGGCAATCCGCTCCTCCATGGTAGCCAACGCGTTCTCCTGGCCCTCCACCGCTGCTGCCAGCTGGTCGGAAATGGTGCGAATCTGTGTGGAAACATCCGAAATGGCCCGGAGAGACCCCGCGGTATCCGCTGTCAGCTCCACCCCGTTCTGGATGATAGCCTTGGTATTGTTCACCATATCCGTGGCGCCCTGGGCTGCCTCCGCGCTCTTTGCCGCCAGCTGCTTCACCTCGTTGGCCACCACCGCAAAGCCCTTTCCGGCCTCTCCGGCCCGGGCCGCCTCCACAGAGGCATTGAGGGCCAGGATGCTGGTCTGAAACGCGATGTCTTCAATGTCCTTGGCGGTTTTTGTGATCTGCTGGGCATTGGCGCTGATGTCATCCATGGCAGAGGACAGGGCTGCCATCTGCTCGTTGGCGCTTTGAATCCGCTGGGTAATCTCCTCTGTCTGGGCGCGGGTCTGACCGCTGCTCTCTGTAACGTCCGCCAGCCGCTCTTTCACATGGGCCACTTCGTGTACCAGCTCTTCTGTGGACTGGTTCTGCTCCATAGAAGCCTGATGCAGCTGGGCAGACTGGCCGCTCAGCTGCTCTGCCATATCCGTAAGCCGGTCCGCGGCAGAGCGGAAGCCCAGAATCGTCTCGTTCATGGACTGGGTGATGGTGTGCAGGCTGCCGCGAATCAGCACAAAGTCTCCCTGATAGTCCACCTGGGGCCCGGTACGCAGGTCGCCGCCCGCCACCTGGGTCAGCACCCGCTGGATATCGGATATGTAGCGGTTCACGCTTTCCACTGTGGCGTCCAGGGTTTGGGTCATCACCTCCAGCTCATCTCCCGAGCGGACCGGAAGCACCTCTGTGTGCAGGTCGCCGTTGGAGAGGGCCACCATCCGGTCCGTCACCCGCTGCACCGGGCGGGAGATGGACCGGGCCAGGCGCAGGACCAGCAGCATAGAGACAACCAAAACCGCCAGGGTTGCCGAGATGGCCACCAGCATGGCGCCATTGATAAAGTGGTTATAGTCCGCTTTGGGAATTTGGATAACCAGGGACCACTGGGTGCCCCGGATAGGCGAAAAGGCCACCAGCATCTGCTCCCCAGCAATGGGGAATTCCGTGGCCCCGGTCTCTCCGGTGGTTACCCGCTCTACCGCGTCCGTATTGCCCTCGCTAAGCTGGGCCAAGGTGCTTTTGCCCAGGGCCACAGACTGGTCCGGGTGCCCGGTTACCGTTCCCTCCTGGTTGACCATATAGGCCATGCCGCTTTCTCCCAGATTGATGCTGCTGATCACATCGTCCAGGGTGTCGTATTTGTACACGCCCATCACATAGAGAACGGTCTCGCCGTCCTCCTTCACGGGCATGCCCATTGTAATGCCCAGTCTGCCCTGGCAGAGGGTGGAAGAATCCGTGGTCAAATTATCGGTCTCTTTCAAAAGCGCCAGAAACCCACTGTCCAGCTGCTCCGGCGCTTCCCCGGTCCCCCCCTGTACCAGCTGGCCGTCCAGGCCATACAGGGCAATGGTGTAGAATTCATAGACCTCCGCCGCTTCCTCCAGCACCTCCCGGCAGTTCTTTGGGGCTGCTGGGTCCATCCGGGGGTCGCTGGCAATGGTCATCATCCGGTCTGCCAGCATATGAATGTTGGCCTCCACGGTTTTCGCTGACTGCCGGGCCATGGGCTGAAGGCTGTCCAACAAAATGTTGTTGGCAAGCGACTGCATGGAAAGGGCCATAATCGCACAACATATGACCACCAAAATCAGGATATTCAGCGTTGTGTTTCTCAATATCCTTCTATTCAGGCTCCGTTTTATCCCCTGGGTGGCAAGGGAATCCGCTTGCTTTCCTGTCACGTTCCTGTCGCTCCCTTTCTTGATGTTTTTGTCATAGAGACAGAATAAAAGCCACTCGTCCCTTTGCTTAAAGGCTTTGCGCCGCCCCAAATTGCAGAACGATAGACTTCCAGCATGTAGTATACCATAAGCTGCCAAGAAAAGAAAGCTCTTTTTTCAAGATCTCTGGCAAGGAAGCGAAGCTTCAAAATGCAGGCGGATTCTCTGTCACTTTTTGTGTGCTTTTAATAAATAGCAGAAATATCCCCAAACATAAACACTGGGCAAATACAGAACAGACATGTCCTTGCCCGGAAGCCCCTCTTCCCCCCGGGACTTCCCCCAGGCTTCAGCGGGCTTGTGCATAAAACCTTGCCAATAGAGTTATATGCATTTTTATTGTCTGTTCGCACAAAAGATATGACAGTTCCATCAAACATTTGACACTTGTTTCACAGGGAGAATTCCGATATACTGAAGGCAATCCATCGAGCAAACCGCATAATAAGAGTTTTCAATCCGAAATATTCTTGTGAAACCAGCAAAAAGGGAGGGAACAGGCGCAGCTCGAATTTTTCCGGTTAGAACATGCCAGGCAGCCCGCGTGCCACACCGGCCCGGCGCCGCCTGGAAACAGAAGGGAGTGAGCTTCTTTGAAGAAAGGCCTGTTGGGCAGAATGTGGCGGCAGCGGCACCTGCAGGGCTTTGTGTGGCTGGGCCTGGCTTTTTTGCTGGTCTTCCATTACCTGCCCATGTTTGGCATTGTCATTGCGTTTGAAGATTTCCGGATATCCTCTGGTATCCTGGGAATGTTCACCTCTCCATTTGTAGGGCTGAAACATTTTATCGCCTTCTTCACAGACTACAAATTTACAGAGCTTCTCATCAACACCCTGGCCCTGTCTGTATTAAAGCTGATATTCAGCTTTCCGCTGCCCATCTTCCTGGCCCTGGTTCTCAACGAGTGCCAGGTTCCCTGGTTCAAGCGGGTGGCGCAGACAGTAAGCTACCTGCCCTACTTCATCTCCTGGGTGATTGTGGCCGGGTTCTGCCAGATTCTGCTGACCAACACCGGCGCGGTCAATGACCTGCTGTACAGCCTTTTTGGGGTCCGGCTGCAGTTTTTAACCTCTCCGGCCCTGTTCCGCCCCCTGGCCGTGCTGACAGCCATGTGGAAGGAGACCGGCTGGTGGACTATCATCTTTTTGGCGGCCATTGCCGGCATAGACCCCACCCTGTACGAGGCCGCCGAGATAGACGGTGCCTCCCGGCTGATGCGCATCTGGCAGATCACCCTGCCGGGCATTGCGCCCACCATCACCGTTGTGCTGATTCTGGCCCTGGGCAATCTGCTGGGCGGCGGGCTGTCCGGCTCGAACTTTGAGCAGTGCTATCTGATGGGCAATGTGGGGAACTACGACACCTCGGAGATTTTGCAGACCTACATTTTAAACATTGGCCTTTCCAAAGGGCGCTTCTCCTATGCCACGGCGGCAGGGTTGTTCCAGTCCGTTATCTCGGTTCTGCTGGTGTTTGCCAGCAATCTGGTCTCCAAACGGGTTTCAGGGGAGGGATTATTTTGAAAAGCCCACGGTCCTATGTAAAAAGATCCTCTTCCGACAAAGCCATCGATGGAGCTGTGTACGCCATTCTGATCTTTGTGCTGCTGGTCTCCATCTATCCCCTTTACCTGGCGGTGGTGCTCTCCTTTAACGAGGGGGTGGACGCCCAGCTGGGCGGAATCTACTTCTGGCCCCGCAAATTCACCCTGAAGAACTACGAGAAGTTCTTCACAGACGCCTCCTGGCTGAAGGCCATGGCTGTCACCCTGTCACGCACCGTGCTGGGCACCACGCTGACCGTGCTGTTTACCTCGTTTGTGGCCTATGGCCTGTCCCACCGGAACCTGGTAGGCCGCAAGTTCTATATGAAGCTGTTCATCTTTGCCATGTACTTTTCCGGCGGGGTCATCCCCTATTACGCGGTGCTGCGCACGGTCGGCCTGCTGGACACCTTCTGGGTGTACATCATCCCGTCCCTGCTCAATCTCTTCTATGTGCTGGTCGCCATCTCCTTTTTCCAGGGGATTCCAGAAGCCCTGCAGGAGGCTGCCCGGGTGGACGGGGCCGGAGAGCTGCGGATTTTCTTCCACGTGATTCTGCCTGTGGCAAAGCCCCTTTTGGCCACCATCGCCATTTTCATCTCCGTGCAGCACTGGAATGCCTGGTATGACAGCGCCTTCTTTGTAAAAAATCAGGACCTGATGACCCTGGCCTACCGGATGATGGCGGTGCTGAAAAAGTCGGACCTGAACCAGATCACCCAGGCCTCTGCTGCCGCTGCCGCGGCCGTGCGGGTCACCCCCATGTCCGTGCAGCTGGCCGCCATGGTCATTGCCACCATGCCCGTGGTGGTGGTGTACCCCTTTTTCCAAAAGTACATCATATCCGGCGTGACCATTGGGTCCGTAAAAGGATAAATTTTTATAATAAAAATAAGAAACAGGGAGGTTTCTTTCATGAAAAGATGTTATAATAAGAGAGTTCTGGCTCTCCTTCTCGCCCTGGTCCTGCTGGCCGGCCTGTGCGCCTGCTCCGCAGACCCGGCCCCTGCCTCCGGCAGCAAGCCGGATTCTGCTCCTGCCGCCCAGGGGGAGGAAAATCCCCCGGCAGAGGCTGGCTCCGGCCCCTATGGCCTGGACCCCAACAACCCGGTGACTTTAAGCTGCTTCTTCGATTTCACCTGGTATCCCATCAGCGAGTGGAAAGGCATTATTGCCGATGAGATCACCCGGCTGACTGGCGTGGACATGGAGCTGACCATTGCAGTGGACGGCCAGCAGCTGGGCCTGCTGATTGCCTCTGGCGACCTGCCGAACCTGGTCTCCTCAGACCATATGTTCTCCAACCTGTCCACCAGCGAACTCTGCTATGACTGGCAAGGCCTGATTGACCAGTATGGCCTGGATTGGGAGATCAACCAGCAGGCCATTGCCAACAGCCTCTCCTTTACCCAGGAGGAGGGAAAGTTCTTCACCATACTCAGCCATTTTGCCACAGCGGAGGACTGGAAAGAGCTGGACAAGCTGGGCGTGGGCGCGCCCATGTGTTCTTCCATGTTGTACCGCCGGGACCTGTACGAGGACATGGGAAGCCCCTCGCTGGAGACCCTGGAGGACGTACACGCCCTGCTGCTGAAGGCCAAAGAGGCCTACCCGGACATGCGCCCCCTGATCTTTGACCCCGTGACCTGGAAGCTCACCTACTTCCGCCAGGCCTATGGGCTGGGCAATGGCTCCAACTATTTCATCGAGCAGGAGAACGGCGACTGGCTCACTGTGGTAAAGGACCCCCGCTATAAGGAGTACCTGGCCTACTGCAACCAGCTGTACCGGGACGGCCTGATCTTTGCGGACAACTTTGGCATGGAAGGCCCTGCCGCAGAGGCAGAGGTGGACGGCGGCGGCGCCTTTGCCTATATCATTGGCACCCAGAACGCCATTACATCCAGAAACGGCGGCTTGCAGCAGAACGTGCCGGACGGCGTGCTGTGGGAGGCCCCGGTGGTAGGAGACCCCCATGTGTACGACGCCAGCATTGGCTGGATGGGCACCTTTATCTCCAAAAGCTGCAAGGACCCAGAGACAGCCATCCGCTACATGCAGTTTGTCCACAGCGAGGAGGGCGCCCGCCTGACCCAGTGGGGCCGGGAAGGCCACGAGTACACCCTGGACGAGAACGGCGCGCCCCAGTTCAGCGATGAGTGGAACGAGGCCATAAACGCCGGGCAGGTGGACGAGGTTTACAACACCGCCTTGTACCAGGGCGGCACCAAAATCAACGAGGCCGTGGCCCGCTGTGCGTCCATTGACCCGGAGATGACCCCCAACTACCCCACCCTGCGCCAGCACTTTGGCAACAAGCCCTGGGTGAAGTACGCAGAGCCGGTGGAGGGCAGCGACGAGAAGATCATCTTGGACCAGCTGTTCGATGGCCAGAGCGGCGCCATTCCCACCGGAGAGGCAAAGGTCATTCTCTCTGACACAGAGGAGGCCTTTGAGAAGAACTTCCAGGAGCTGCTGAGCACCTGCGAATCTGTGGGCATGAACGAGCTGGAGGCCTTTATGGACCCGCGCATCAAAGAGGCCATGAAGGTGTACGGCGTGGACTAGGGCCTGTTTCAAGCAAGCCCTGCATTAAACCATAAAAACCATATAAAATTAGAAGGGAATGAATTCCATGAAAGTTGGTATGCAGCTTTACTCCCTAAGCCCCCTGGTGAACCAAGGCCGCTATGAGGACGCGGTACAGATGGCCTGCGCCTCTGGAATAGATGGGCTGGAGCTTTACAGCTACTACGATGTTCCGGCTCTCAGCTACCGGAGAATCCTGAACAACGCGGGCGTGGTCTGCTGCGGCACCCACAACCACTGGACCCCCCTGCGGGACGACCTGGACCATGTGATGGAGTACAACTACATCCTGGGCAATGAGACCATTATCTGCCACTACCTGCTGGAAGAGGAGCGGGGCAGCCGGGACAACTACCTGCGGGTGGCCGAAAGCCTGAACCAGATTGGCGCCAAGCTGCAGAGAAACGGCTTCCAGCTACTCTACCACAACCACGACTTTGAGTTCCGGGAGGAGTTTGACGGCAAGCGGGGCATGGACCTGCTGCTGGAGAACACAGACCCCTTCCTGGTGGGCATGGAGCTGCACATTGGCCAGCTGCCCGCCTTTGGACTGGACATTCCGGCTTACATAGCTGGCCTTGGCAGGCGGGTCAAGATTTTGCACGTACATGCTTTTAACGGGGACCAGCCCTTTGACAGCCAGCCTGGCGTGGAGGCCGGAAAACAGCTGGACGTCTCCTGGGCGGTGCTGGAAAATGTGTATCCAGAGGACTGCGGCGTAGAGCGCCTGCAAAAGGACGTGGAAGCTCTGCGCAGCATGACCCGCCGGTAAATCCATAGACCTGGCAAGGGGGGATTGCATGATGTGGCTGTTCCAAAGGATAAAGCAGGCTTTTCTGGACGCAAAGGTTCCCAACAAGCTGCTGGTCTGCTATCTGGTCACCATTCTGCTTCCCCTCTTTGTCTTTTATACGGTCCTGCTGTCCCGCATCAGCAACACGGCCCAGACCGAGTACCTGACGGAAAAACAGCGGGTCCTGCAGCAGGCTGGCAGCGCCTTTCAATCGGTCACGCTGCAGGCAGACTATATCGCTTCTACCATAGAGGGCAGTTCCGCCGCCGTGCTGTGCCTGATGGGCAGCTACCGCAACGCCTCAGACGAGGTCTACTCCCTGTTGCGGGACCTGTTCCCCATGTTCGAGCGCTTTATGCTCAGCAGCGACATTGTCCGGGATGTACAGGTCTACCGGTACTCCCAGTCTTTTCTGCAGTACATCCGGTATGTGCAGGACGCGGGGGCCTCCTCTGTTGCAGAGGAGCGGCTGCGGTCCCTTCGCAAAGGGGAAAGCCTGGTGGAGATGAAGACCGCGGAAGAGGCCGTGATTCTGGAAATCTACCTGCCCCTTACCAAAGGGGGCATTGCCTCCAACATCGGGGTATGCCGGTGCAGCATGGACATCACCAGCCTGATTGACGGCATCTCCCTCTTGCCCTCCGAGGTGGTGGTGGTCCAGTCCGGCGGGGTTTACCTGCAGCGGGACGGAACCACGGGCAGCCCTGTGCCCATCAGCCGGGAAGCCTTTCTGGCCCTGCCCGGCGGCCGGATCTCCGTGGATGTGGAGGGCCTGGACGTGGCGCTGCATGTCTTTACCAGAAAGTCCTTTTTCAACAAGCAGGAAATGCTGATGCTCACCGCCCAGTTCCTGCTGGCCCTAGGCCTGCTCTCCCTCATCTACTACGCCATACCCGTGGTGCTGGTCCGGCCCATTGTGCGGCTGAGCCGCCACCTGAACCACGAGGCCAGAAACGGGCGGGTGCGGCCCCTGGAGATTCCCCACGGAAAAGACGAGGTGGGAGAGCTGGTAGAGGCCTTTAACCGGATGGCCGTGAAAAACGCGGAGCTGACCCGGCAGGTGTACAAGAGCATCATTGCCAAGCAGCGCTCTGAGTATTACGCGCTGCAAAGCCAGATCAAGCCCCATTTTGTATTCAATGTACTGCAAAAGATCAACATGCTGGTGTATCTGGAGCGGAAGGAGGAGACCAACCGGCTGCTGCAAAGGTTCAGCGACTTTCTGCGCTACAGCATCCGGGACAATGCCAACGCGGCCACCCTGGCAGGAGAAATCCTCCACGCCAAAAACTACCTGGACATTTTGCAGGACACTGTGGCCATGGAGTTTTCCGGAACCGTGGAGGAGGGCGTACAGCCCCAGCAGGTCCTTTGCCCCCAGTTCATCCTGCAGCCCATTGTGGAGAACGCCGTGAAGGCCAGCAGCGCCCGGAAGCTGGCCATCCACTACCGGATTTTCTCCCAGGGGGAGTACATTGGAATCGAGCTGCACAACGATGGCCCGCTCCTTTCGGACGAGATGCTTCTGCGGATTGAGGCCCTGACCCAAAGCGACGCCCCGCATATCCTGGCCGCGGAGGGCGGCGCTGCCCGGTCCGGCATTGGGCTGGTCAATGTCAATACCCGGCTGCGGTACTTTTACGGCAGGGACTGCGGGCTCTCTATTTCCAATGGGCCGGGCTCGGGCGTAACGGTCACGCTGCGGATCAAGGAGGGGCCCCAGCCGGGACTGCAGGAGGAAATGCTATGAGAATCTTGATTATTGATGACGAGCAGCTGGTGTGCGACGGCATGACCGCCATTTTAAAGGACCTGCGGGAGCTTCCCCTGGAGGTGCGGGCCGTGAACAGCGTGGCCCAGGGAAAGCGCATCCTCCGGGACTTTCCACCGGACCTGGTTGTCAGCGATGTGGAGATGCCCGGCGGGAACGGCCTGGAGCTGGTGGAATACCTGAAAGAGCGCTGCCCCCAGGTGAAAATCTGGATGCTGTCCGGCCACGACGACTTTCAGTATGTCCACACCGCCTTCCGCCTGCATGTGGAGGACTACCTGCTGAAGCCAGTGGACACAGTCAACTTTCAGGAGATGGTGCGCAAGACCTATTGGCAGCTGGAGCAGGAGAAGGGCCGGGAGGAGATTCAAGCCCTGTACGAGGCCTATTTCCCCCCGGAGGACCTGGGGGGCTGCTCGCCCCGGCTGCGGGAGCTGATGGAGTACATCCAGGCCAACATCTCCCGGGACGTGTCCTTAAAAAAGCTTACGGACGTATTCGGGTATTCCGAGAGCCTCCTCTGCAATCTGTTCCGGCAGGAGACCGGCCGTACCTTTATGGAGTATGTGACCCGGGTGCGGCTTAGGCAAGCCTTTTGGGCCCTGCTCTCTGACAGGCGCCGCAGCGTACACCAAGTGGCCCTGGACCTGGGCTATTCCAGCGAGCGGCAGTTCTTCCGGATGTTTAAAAACGCCACGGGCATTACGCCCACCCAGCTGCGCAGGCAGTACACAGAGCAGCAGGAAGACAGACAAGACACGGAAAATCATGAAACTACAGGAAAGGTTGAACGGTTATGAGTGAAAAAGTAAAGGTAGGCATTATCGGCTGCGGCGTAATCGCCAATTTGACCCACGGGCCGGAATACGAGCGGCTGAAGGACCAGGTAGAGATGGTAGCTGCCTGCGACATCAACCCAGAAGCCCTGAACGCCTTCTGCGACCGGTTCCATATTGAGAAGCGCTACTCCACCATTGCGGAAATGCTGGGGGACGAGGAGATTGAGGCTGTGGACGTGTGCCTGCACAACAACATGCACGCGCCTGTGTCCATAGAGGCCATGCGCCGGGGCAAGGATGTGTACTGCGAAAAGCCCATGGCCGGGTCCTATGTGGACGCGGTGTCCATGCTGGAGGCCTCTAAAAAGTATGGCCGCAAGCTGCACATTCAGCTGGCCCAGCTCTACAGCGCGGGCACCTACACCGCGAAGCAGCTGATCGACCACGGCCAGCTGGGGCACATCTACCACATGCGCTCCACCGGGTTCCGCCGGAGAGGCAGGCCCTATGTGGACGGCTATGGCAAGAAGGAGTTTGTCAACGCAGAGACCTCTGGCGGCGGCGCCCTGCTGGACATGGGCGTGTACCACATCTCCCAGCTGCTGTACCTGACAGGCAACCCCAAGCCCCTGCGGTTTGTGGGCCGCACCTTCCAGGAGCTGGACATGGACCCAGAGCGCAAGCGGATCTCCGGCTACAATGTGGAAGAGCTGATCACCGGCATGATCGACTTTGAAGACGGGCTCTCCATGGACCTGATCGAGTCCTGGGCCATGCACCTGGACACCCTGGAGTGCTCCAGCATCCTGGGATCTAAGGGCGGCGTGCGGCTGGACCCCTTCAGCTACCACTATACAGAGCATGACATTGTGTTTAACGCCACCATTGATGAGCACGACCTGAACTTCCGGTCTGAGACCGTACACCCTGAGAGGATGCTCTACCGTTCCAGCCAGGGCCACTGGCTGGGAGCCCTGCGGGACAAGTGCCCCCTTCTCCCCACAGCGGAGATTGCCCTGGGCACCCAGATGATTCAGGAGGGCCTGTACCTGTCCCAGGCCCAGAACCGCCAGGTCACCGTGGAAGAGGTGCTGGCCGCCAGCGTGACCAAAAACACAGAGGTAGTGGGCCTGTACCAATAAGGCCGCTGCATACCCCCCAGAAGGAACCCGGCTGAAAGCCGGCCATAGACCCGATTTTTTAGAAACATAAAGGAGAAACCCCTATGTCCATTGCAATTGTTACAGAAACTCAGTCCGAGGAGATGCGGGACGTCCGCGTGGGAATTATTGGCTGCGGCGGCATTGCCAACGGCAAGCACATGCCCTCCCTGCACAAGCTGCCCAATGTGAAGATGGTGGCCTTTTGCGACCTGATTCCCCAGCGGGCAGAGGATGCCTGCCAGGAGTACGGAGAGCCCGGCGCCCAGACCTACACCGATTACCGCCAGCTGCTGGCCCGGGATGACATTGAAGTGGTTCATGTGCTGACCCCCAACTGCGCCCATGCGGAGATCTCCATTGCGGCCCTGCAGAGCGGCAAGCATGTGATGTGCGAGAAGCCCATGGCCGCCTCCTACCAAGAGGCCCAGGCCATGCTGGCCGCTGCCCGGGAGAGCGGGAAGTTCCTGACCATTGGCTACCAGACCCGCAGCCAGATGACCCACCAGTATGTCCGGCACATGGTAGAGCGGGGCGAGCTGGGCGAGGTGTACTATGTAAAAGCCCCGTCCATCCGCCGCCGGGGCGTGCCCCTGTGGGGCGTGTTCCTGGACAAGGAAAAGCAGGGCGGCGGGCCGCTGATTGACATTGGCACCCATTCCATTGATGCCGCGCTGGCTCTCATCAACAACTACGATGTGGAGAGCGTGACAGGCTCGGTTTACCGCAAGCTGGCGGACACGGCCATGAACTCCAACGAGTGGGGCATTTGGGACCCCAAGGATTTTCAGGTGGAAGACTCTGCCATGGGCTGGGTGAAGTTTAAAAACGGAGCCACCATGGTGGTAGAGGCCTCCTGGGTGCTGAATTACGCGGGCGAGGCCAACATGACCCTGTGCGGCACCAAGGGCGGTGTAGAATTTAGGGGCGACACCCTGCGCATCAACGGGGAGAAGGACGGCTCTTTGTACACCACAGACGTGAAGCCCAACTCTACGGCCAGGGACCTGTTCCACGGGCAGAATCTCACCTGCGAGGAGTACGAGGCCAAGCAGTGGATTTACAGCATTGTCCACAATGTCCCCCCCATCACCAAGCCAGAGCAGGCCTGTGTGGTCTCTCATATTATAGAGGCCATGTATGAGTCCGCCCGTACCGGCAAGACCATCTATTTCTAAGGGCAGAACCATAGCGATGGGGTGACATTGCCTGCGGCAAGTCACGGTTCCTATGTTGGCTGGACAGCAGCCAGCATAGAACCGCTACATCCTACCACCCAGCTGCTATAGGTCCACCAGGGTAGGAGTTTCGTCTGCATTTTCCGAAGGAAAACGAGCGCGGCGACTTGCCGAAGGCAATGTCGGACGAAGAGACGAAACTCCGCGACTTGGCCCGAAAGGCCAATGTCAAAGAACCACCCAGGCAGGAGTTTTGCCCGTATTTCCCGAAGGGAAACAAGCGCTTCGCACGCAGGGGCGAAACTCCGGGACTTGGGCGAAGCCCAATGTCAAGGGCCCCCAAAACACAAGAGCAGGTCTCCCGAGAGGCCTGCTCTTTCTCTGTTTCTTTTCCCTGCCAGTCTTTTACACGATGCGGAAGCGGCTGATCAGCTGGTTCAATGCCCGGGCCTGCCCGGAGAGTTCCTTGGACACAGCCGCGCTCTCTTGGGCAGAGGCGGCGTTTGCCTGTACCACCTGGGAGATCTCTTTAATCCCGCTTTCCACCAGCACAATCATCTCCGACTGCTGTGAGCTGGCAGCGGCAATCTCGTCCATCAGCACCTGGATGGACTGGACACATTCGTGGATAACCCGCATGGCGGAAACCGCCAAATCCGTGGATTCTGTCCCCACCTTCACATCCTGAATGGAACGGGTGACCAGGGTGTTGGTGTTCTGGGCCGCCTCCGCGGACCGGGAGGCCAGGTTCCGCACCTCCCCGGCCACCACGGAGAAGCCCTTGCCAGCTTCTCCGGCCCGGGCAGCCTCTACCGAGGCGTTCAGGGCCAGAATATTGGTCTGGAAGGCAATGTCCTCAATGGTCTTGGTAATGGTTACAATCCGGGAGGAGGAGGCGTCAATATTCTGGGTGGCCTCCATCAGCTGGCCCATCTTGGCGTCCGCCTCCGCCGCGTACCCAGTGGCCTTAGAGACCAGCTCTCCCGCGCTGCCGCAGCGTACAGCGCTGGTCTGAATCTGGCTGGTAATGGCGCTTACATTCTCAATCAGCCCGTCAATAGAGCTGGCCTGCTCCGCCGTGCCCTGGCTCAGTGCCTGGGCGCCCGAGGACACCTGGTCCGCGCTGGTATCCACTTGGCTGGCCACCTGAGAAATATCCCGGATGACCCGCATCAGGTTGCCGTGGATGGACTGCAGGCTCTCCCACAGCACCCGGAAGTCCCCCATATAGAGGCTCTCATTTTTCGCCACGTCCACCGTGAGATTTCCCGCGGCAATCTCTCCCAGCACCCGTCCCGCGTCGTCAATGGTCTCCCGCAGACAGCCGCACACCCGGTGGGCCGTGCAGGCAATTTTTCCAATCTCGTCCTCTCGGTCATAGAACTTCTCCAGGTCCTTGTCCGCAGACAGATTCAGGTCCCCCAGACCGCGGATGGCCCCCTCTACGGCCATCAGCTCCTGGCCCTCCCGGTGGAGAATCCACAGGGTGACCGCCAGAATCACCAGGGCGATTACAGCGCAGAAAACCCCCATGATAATCCGCACCGCTGTCACAGCCTGGAAGACCGCCGCGGCCCTCTCCCGCACCATAAACACCCAGCCCCGGTCTTTCAAATATTTATAGACCACCAGCTGTTCCTCGCCCTTTTCGTCCCGGTAGGAGTATGTGCCCGCCTGGGTGCTCTCGTCCTCCCGTATCCGGCGCAGAATCTCTATGTACCCGCTGTCCGTTGTCTCCGTGTTGAGCAGCTCCTGGTCTTGGTGGTACAGGTACACGCCGGATTCCACATTGAGAAAGGCATACTCACTGTCCGGCAGGCCCTGAATGTCCAGGTTCAGCAGCGCGTCCATCAGGTGGCTGGCGTAGACCCCGGCCCCCACATAGCCAATGCACTGCTTCCCGTCAAAAATCGGGTAGTACATGGAGAGAATCATGCTGCCTGTACCCGGCGACTTCATAATGCCCAGGTTTGTCAGCTGCTGCTGGGCCAGAATGGTGTTTTGAAATTCCTCTAAAGAATCCCCGCTCCGGGTGGTCATGCCCACTGCCCCCAGAGAGGTGTGCGTGAGAACATGGGTGCCCGGGGTTGCAATGTACAGCCCCTCGAAGATCCCCTTAACCGAGGCAAAATCCTCTGTATAGGCCTGGGCCTTTTCCAGCAGCCTGGGGTTGTCCGGGTCCTGCAGCAGCCCCCGCACCTCGCTGCCCAGGGCAAAGGCTTTAATGTACTCCTCCGCAGAGGTCACATAGTCATTGATAATGGCTGCCCGGGATTCCACCGCATCCGTCAGCTGGTTGGTGATATTGCTTCGGACCGTGGCTGACGCGTTGGTGGAAACAATGACCCAAAGCAGAAGCATACCGCCCAGTATGAGGACCGTGGTTATGATGCCAATGCGCGTAGCCAGTTTTTTGTTTGTAAGGAACTTCATAAACTCTCCTCCGTAGAAAATAGTTTGGGAAGACACCTTTGGTACCTGCTCACCCGGCACCCGGCAGGCTCTCTGCGGGAGAAGCCCAGGAGAGGCCGCCTGAAGCTGCCTGCAGCCGTGCTGCCTTTAGGTT